>JAITOY010000055.1 GCA_031289775.1 Synergistaceae bacterium | reverse complement strand
TACTTCCACTCAAAAACAGCAAGCTGCCTCCTCGCTTCCGCATAACCCCGTCCGACTTGCATGTGTTAAGCACGCCGCCAGCGTTCATCCTGAGCCAGGATCAAACTCTCCTTGGCTTTCGTTAATTAACCGGCAATGCAATGTTATGTATATTACACGCTGTATTCTGTTGGCATGGTGCGGCGCCGCGCCGACAGACGCGACGCCGAATAATATATCACGGCTTTCTCGAATAAGCAACCCCTCACGCGAGGACTTTTTCAAGGACTTTTTCAAAACTTTTTCAAAATTAGTTGAGGTAATAGGCGCACAACGCAGAAAAACTTGCATATATTCTGAAAGCGATTATGGGTAAGGACACCGCGTCGCTTTCTCCTGACGACGGTTATATTTCGGAAAATGGGAGAAATGCTCGGGGGTGTTTTAAGTGGGCTTGTCATGCGGGATTGAGTTCATTAATGTGGAGGCGCCGCTTTCGATTTTTGCGAGGCAAGCGGGCAGGAGGCCGGGAAAATGTTTCTATGGCGCAGAACGGCGCGGAGCGCGCGACGCAAGCAATCTCCAGGAGCGTCTCAAACCGGAGATTGCGGAAAGGGAGAGGCTCGTGCGCTGTTCGGCGCGCGACGGCGGCTATGGGGATAAAACCCGCGAGGTCGAAAGGGCGTCCGTGGCGTTTAACGCCGCTACGAAAAAGCAACTGAGCCTCCCCAAAAAAATCTTCAAAATCGGGAAGTTGGCAGAGGGGTTTCAGAAAAACGTAAGAACTCGACTCTCGCTCGTTCAGAAGACTTCAGACGGCGGCTACGTCTATTTCAAGGGCGTCTTTGACGATGGGATGACCGCTTTTCCGCTTAGTTCGTCGTTATGCGGTTATGATTACGCCGATATTTTCTCGTTTTTCGAGAGCATCGCGCTGTTTTCTTTCGTGAAGCTCGACATCTCGAAGGCGCCCCTCGACGATCTGGGTAATCTGGACATTGGCGGGAGCGTCCTCAAGGTGAAATCTCTGATGGACGCGTTGGCAAGGCTGCCGGACGAATATTGGAAGAAAAGCCTTTTTGCGGTCGCACACTCAAGGCATATTGATGGCGCAAAATTTATGGAGTGTTACGCCGCTATTCGCGGTTTTTTGAAATCTTATTCCAGCAAAATCGGAGTCGGCCTGCACTCCGTCAGGAGCAGTTCGCCAAGGGAGCAGGACGTGTTCGAGGAGAGGCTGATTGTGTGCAAGGCGAGCGACTGTGAGCCCGATTTCGTCACTCTTGACATCGACTCGTCGTTCGAGGGCAACCGAGCCATATTCTCGCTTCCGTCCTGCCGTACGCTCGCCGGCTATGGCGCCTCGCAGGTAGACAGGGTCTGGAGCGTGATAAACGACAGCGGCTCGACGATCGGGGACATTTACGTAACGGATTGCAATATCCTGCCTGGCGAACTTGGCGGTACGAGACGTCCCCCGCCGGAACTCGCGTTTTTGAGGGCGGTCGTCTTCATGCGCGACTTGCTGGAGTATGGTGACAGAATATCCGGCATCCTCTGGCCCGACGACGGCTCGAAGGAGCTAGAACCCGGCACGTGGGCCGAGCGGATGATCAGGGTTCTCATTGGGCGGATGAAGAAGCCCGGACAGAACGTGCTCTATAAGAGCGACAGGATTCTCGCGCTCAGCGAAGGAGACGGGGAGTGTTGCGTTATAGCCTGCAATCCTGGCTACTCCGCCCTGCTTTGTCCGCTCGCAACGAGCGACGGAAAAACCGGGGGCGAGGAGAAACTTGAAATAGCAGTCGAGTTGGATGGTATGCCGCAGGGGCGCTATCGATTCACGATGTTTGTTTTTGACTTCAAATGTTCATTGGCCGCCGAACCGATCATTTTCGAGGAGGACGTCGTCTCGACATCTTTCATACGCCGAAACCTTGGCTGTAACTCAGCTCTTGTCTGCCTCATAAAAAGGGTCAACGGCTGACGTCGAAACTGTCATTTTCACATGGAGACATGTGACATCGCTGATTAAATCACCCAAATGGGACTTCTCCGTTTGAAAACACAGGGATTGTCCAGTTTTGATTGTAACCCCTCAGGCGCCTGACGATAAATCAGCCTTTTGGTCAGTCCGTCAATTTTTCAGCAGTACCCAGACTCTCTTAATATGGAGTTCCCTGATTATGCGGTCGAGTTCGCTCTCGTCAATCTCGAAGGTTCTGAAAAGGGCCAACAGCCCCTCTATCTCGCCAGGCCCGATCTGTCCGTTTCGAGCCGAAGCCGCGACTGTCGTCATCATTCCCGCTATTTCCACGCGCTCGTCGGGCGAAAGGATGGAGACGAGGCGTCTGGCAGTCTGGACGATGCCGGGCGGGAATATGAGGCAGAAATCTTTTAGCGCCCTAAGCGCCCGTATCTCCAGGCCAGTGAATTTGAAATGCCTCTCCATGACGTATGAAAGTTGGACGATTTCGCGCGTCCCGACCTTTCCGTCCGACATCGCGATTGCGATCCCGAGCTCAATCACGAGATGCGCGATCCGGTAGATCTGCGACAGCGAGTCGTCCGGCAGTATTGGGACAAGCGTCGCCTGAACCTCGCTGTCGTCGATCGGTTCCCTCGTTATGTCCGGGACAATCAGGTAGCCTGCGCTAGCGGCCAATGACGCCAGATTGCGCCGCTCGTCAACTGAAAGTCTCCCCTTGCATTCAACGCCGAAAAGGGCGCACAACGCGTCCGCCATCAGAATATCGAGAGTTTTTGCCGTTTCTTTTTCAGCTTTTCCCTCTTTTTCACTCAATTTTTTTGTCTCCCCGGATCGCTTGCCTTCAAGGGGAAGGACGAGACGAGAACCGCCGTCTGAAACGATAAATCCACCCTCATCCGGGCTTGCGCTCCCATAATAAAGTCCAGTCATCGACATTCGCCGCCACCCCTTGTGCATTTTGAAGAGCAATATATATTTTGACGTAGCTTGCGCCCCCTTATGTTATTGCCTATAGGTATAATTTGTCAAATAAAATCTCAAAAATTGCCGCGTATATCGTGTTGCGTCAAAATAAAAAGTACTCGAACGAGTATATTTGACTTAAGGTATTATGAGGATTATAATCCGCTACATGCTTGCGAACAGCGACCAAAATGTGAGCGTCGACTTAATTTAAGGATTTATTTGAGCGCGGCTGTCTGCGCTTTTTCCCCATAGTTCCGCTCAGACATTTTAGATTGTCTGTAATGGAGGCTGGAAATGAAGGATGATACGAGATTTCGAATTTTGATTGTGGACGACGAGAAATCCAGCCTCAATATACTGGGCAACATCCTCAAAAACGACTATGACGTCTTGATAGCGAAATCAGGTCAGGCAGCCGTAAAAAAGGCGGTTGACGAGAGACCCGATCTCATACTTCTCGACGTGCTTATGCCCGATATGAACGGCTTTATAGTTCTGCTGAAGCTGAAAGAGAACGACGCGACGCGGAGCATCCCGGTCATATTCATAACCGGTCTCGATGACCCCGAGGACGAGGAGAAGGGACTGGTGCTCGGCGCCGTGGACTACATAAAAAAGCCGTTCAACAACGCCATTGTCAGGGTAAGGGTCAGGACTCACATCCAAATTGTAAAGCAAATCCGCACGATAGAGCAGTTGGGCATGATTGACGCGCTTACTGGCATACCGAACCGGAGAAGCTTCGACGAGAGAATGATGACGGAGTGGAGCAGGGCGCGGCGCGAAGAGGCGCCGATTAGTCTGCTTATGATGGACGTTGACAAGTTTAAAACGTATAACGATACTTACGGACACCCTCAGGGAGATGTGCTTCTCCAGACAATAGCGCGAGTGTTCGAGGCGGCGGTGAGGCGCTCCGCCGATATGGTCGCCCGAATGGGCGGCGAGGAGTTCGCGGCAATACTTCCAGGAACTGATTTGGAAGGCGCTGTAGCTGTCGGCGAGACGATACGCGAGAACGTAAGGGCAGCGGTCGTCCCATTTCCAGGAACTGGAAAGCTGACATCCGCGACTATCAGCGTCGGAGCGGCATCTATAACGCCCCGGCACGGAAACGCGATGGGCGATTTTATCCGCAAAGCGGACGAGATGCTTTACAACGCAAAGAAGTCCGGACGGGACAAAGTTTGTTCCTAGGGTCGGTCGTGGGCGGGAAAACTCCAAAAAAATTCCTTCCTTATGGCAGGCAGAGCATAAGCGACGAGGATATTTTAGCGGTCGAGCGCGTACTGCGGAGCGATTGGCTCACTACGGGCCCGCTGGTCGACTCATTTGAGCGCGCTTTTTCCGAGCGAGTCGGCGCGTCGTTCGCTGTTTCTTTTTCGAGCGGAACGGCGGCTCTGCACGGCGCGATGCACGCTTCAGGCTTGTCGCCAGGCGATCGTGTGTTGTCTACTCCTCTCACATTCGCCGCTTCGATGAACGCCGCTTTATACTGCGGCGGGGTTCCGTTGTTTGCCGATATCTCGCCGCTTACGCTGTGCCTTGACCCGTCGGCGGCGGATAGCGCATGGGCGCGTTCTGGCGGCCGTCTCAGGGCGATCGTGCCCGTGAGCTACGCGGGTTATCCCGTAGATATTTCGAGCTTCAGGGATCTCGCGTATCGAAGCGGCGCTGTGTTGATCGAGGACGCATGCCACGCGCTCGGCGCCGAGCGCGGCGCCCTGTCTGTCGGGCGCGAGGCTGATATGACAGTTTTCAGCTTTCACCCTGTGAAGCACATCACTACGGCGGAGGGCGGCATGGTTGTCACTGAATCGCCAGAGTTCGCGAGACGTCTCAGGCTCTTTCGTTCACACGGTATCGTCAAGTCGCCGGAGGATTTCGCAAGGCAATACGAGGGACCGTGGGACAATGACATGATAGATTTGGGTTATAATTACAGGCTTTCCGACGTCGCGTGCGCTTTAGGCGAGAGCCAGCTCAAAAGGCTTGGGCAATTTCTCGCGAGGCGAAGGGAGCTCGCGGCCAGGTACAGAAGCGCGCTTTCGTCGATCTGTGGCCTCGTTCTTCCGCCAGATCACCCAGGGCATTCGTACCATTTATTTCCGGTGCGTGTTGACGCAGATCTGCGCAGGTCTGTCTTCATGTCGCTTCGCGACGCGGGGATTGGCGTGCAGGTTCACTATGTGCCGCTTCACCTGCATACTTATTACAGGGAGAAATTCGCGTTTATCGGGGGAGAGTTTCCGAACGCAGAGGTCTTCTCCGCCGGCGAGATATCGCTTCCTCTGTTTCCTGAAATGGAGGACGACGACATTGACTTCGTTGCGGAGCGCCTCGCGCGCGCGCTTTTTATGCACTGCCCTAATGAGCGGGTCACAGTGCGCGATTTGCCACGGGGGAGGGAAAAATGAATTTTAAATAAAACAGGTATTTGTTTTCTCAATCCGTAATTATACTTGGACACCATAAAAGAAGGCTAGTACAATGCCTTGTAACATAATCCGGAGTTGTGCAGTTGTGCAAGGGGAGGTCTTTTCTTCATGTTGGGAACGAGAAAAATTGCGGGGGTTTTGATAGCGACACTGTTTTTGGGGATCGTCGCGGCAGGAGTCGCTTCGGCGGCGGAGGAAAAAGCAGGCGTTTTAGACTCGGACAGGGCTCTACACGAACACCCCAAATATGCGCAGACTCAGGAGCAATTGAGGACAATATCCAACAAAAAACTGGACGAGGCGCAGGCCAAGATAGAGAAGGAGACCGACAACTCGAAAAAAGCGGAGATATTTCAGAACGCGAGGAAGGAGATCATCGATGAGGAACGGAAGCTGATGCAGCCACTCTTCGATGATGTAGAACAGGCTATCAGGGAAGTCGCCAAAGCAAAACAGTTCACCGTAATTCTGGATAAGACGGCAATTTTTTATGGCGGAGTTGACATAACGGACGACGTTGTGCAGGAACTTAGGAGAAAGAACGCGAGCAGTTAGAAGGACGGCTCTAAAAGGGCGTTCTTGGATTTATTTGAACGACTTCGCGGTATAATCGAATTCTACCCCGACTGAGTAGCCGGGGTTTTTTTGTGGAGGTGTCGTTGGTGCTGGAGTTGAAGTTCACTCTTGAAAGTGTGGAGATACCAGAGGACTGCAACGTTATTGTGGGTCAGAGCCACTTCGTAAAGACAGTTGAGGATCTTTTCGAGGTTTTGGTGACGTCCTCGCCTTCCCTGTCGTTCGGTATAGCGTTTTGCGAAGCGTCTATACAGAAGCTGGTCAGGCGCGATGGAAATGACGTGGAACTCGTGGACTGCGCGGTAAAAAACGCGCTCCGGATTGGCGCGGGGCACTCGTTCGTCATAGTCCTCCGCAACGGTTATCCGATAAACGTCATGAACCGCATTAAAGCCGTGCAGGAGGTCTGCGGGGTATTTGCGGCAACAGCGAACCCTCTGCAGGTTATTATCGCCCAGACAGATCAGGGACGAGGAATAATCGGAGTTATCGACGGCGGTTCGCCTGTGGGAGTGGAGGACGCGTCGGGGGAGGCATGGAGAAAAAACCTCCTGCGCGACGTGATAGGTTATAAGAGGTGATAGTTTTTTGTGGTACTATACAATAAATATTTTTAGGGGGCTGGTCATCTGAATGACGACTATTAAAAAAAAGCGGACCGGTAAGCGCGCGCAGCTCGCGCCGGATAAGAGCAACGCCGGTTTACGTATAATCCCGCTCGGGGGACTTGGCGAGATAGGAAAAAACATAACGGCCATCGAATATGGCGATGAAATAGTAGTGATAGACTGCGGGTTGAAATTCCCTGAGGAAGAGATGCTCGGCATTGATTTTGTCGTGCCCGATGTTCAGTATCTCGTAGATAACAGGGAAAAAATAAAAGGCATTTTTCTCACCCACGGACATGAAGATCACATAGGAGCGATACCCCTCGTTCTTCCGAGGTTGGACGTTCCGCTATACGGGACACCGCTTACTCTGGCGCTTGTAGAGAACAAACTGCTCGACGCAAGGGTCTCCTATAAGCCGGTCTACTGTCAGGTTCAGGCGGGGGAGACAGTGAAGGCGGGAAAGTTCGAGGCCGGTTTCGTCCGGGTATCGCACTCGATACCTGACTCGCTCGCTATCTGGGTGCGAACGCCGGCTGGTACAATATTGCACAGCGGAGACTTCAAACTCGACGCAACGACCGTAGGAGATCAGGGAACGGATCTGGCTGCCCTGGCGGAGCTGGGCAAGGAGGGTGTGCTGCTCCTCATGTCTGACTCCACGAACAGCGAGCGCCCTGGTTTCACCCCGTCTGAGTCGGTAGTCACGAAGTCTTTTGAGGATATATTCAGATCCCACAAGGATCGCAGGATCGTAATTGCGGCTTTCGCCAGCAACCTCTACAGGGCTCAGCATGTCTTCGTCACCGCGTCGCGCTTTAACCGCAAAGTCGTGCTGATGGGACGTAGTATGCTCTCATACATCGAACTCGCGAGGCGTCTCGGATATGTGGACGTGCCGGACGAACTCCTTATCAGCTCTGCGGACGCGGACAAACTGTCGCCTAACCGCGTGGTCGTGCTCACTACCGGGAGTCAGGGCGAGCCGTTCTCCGGACTTGTCCTGATGAGCAAAGGCGAGCACCGGCAAATTCGCCTTGGGGCGAAGGATTTAGTTGTGATATCCGCTACACCCATACCGGGTAACGAAAAACTCGTGAGCAAGACGGTAAACAGACTTTTTGCCTGCGGTTGCGACGTTATATACGAGAGTGGCAGCGATATCCACGTCTCCGGACACGCGTCACGGGAGGAGCAGAAAATCCTGCTGAGCCTCGCGAAACCTAAGTATTTCATGCCTGTACATGGTGAATACAGGCATTTGGTTCGTCACGGACAACTCGCTCGCGAAATGGGCATACCGTCTAAAAATGTCTTCATAATGCAGAATGGGGAAACTCTTTGTTTCGGGACGGACGGACGCGCGAATGTGGGAGAGAAAATACATTCCGGCGCTGTCCTCGTTGACGGCATGATGCTTGGCGAGTTCGAGGGAAGCTTGCTGCGAGAGCGCAAAGAGCTGTCAGAGAGCGGTCTTTTGACGCTGTCCATGGTTATCGGGGCGGATTTCAAGCTGCTTGCGCCGCTCCAGATAGAGAGCAAAGGGAGCGTCTTTGGCCTCGACAGAGAGAACATGAGCCCCGATATAGAGCTCGCCGCTGGCAAAGCGCTCGAATCTCTGAGAGCCGGCTCGATAGAAAGATCCTTTCTAATCACGGAGATAAAGAAAAAAATACGCGAGGTAATATCGCGCAACTTTAGGGCATTTCCGACAATAGTGCCGATGGTCACGACGCTCGGCGAGGCCGGCGAAAGCCGCGAGCTTCAGACGCCCGCAGCCAAACCAAAAGCAAGGCGAAGAGCGCGTAGTCCTAGGAAGGCGCCTCAGCCATAGTCTCAGAGAATCGCTGATTGAACGCCCCCGGCGACAATTGCGGCTCGGGAATGTAGAGGCAGCTTGGTTGTCAATATTCATCCTTATGGGCCTCTGACAATAAATCAGTCTTTTCTTGACGAATCGGCTATTTAAAGGGAGATGTGATTTTGTCAATTTTTGACGTCATGAAGCTTCTAGGCGGGGTAGCGCTTCTGATATACGGGATAAAAATCATGGGCGACGCGCTTCAGGATCTTGCCGGCGACAACCTGCGCAAATTGATCGCATCCATCACCGGGACGCCTCTGCGTGGCGTCGCGGTTGGGGCTCTTGTCACTGTCATAATCCAGAGCAGCAGCGCTACGACTGTCATGGTCGTCAGCTTCGTTCACGTCGGTCTTATGACGCTGGCACAGGGATTCAGCGTCATTATGGGCGCGAACATCGGGACTACCATAACGGCACAGCTCATCGCGTTCAGCATAAAACAATACGCGATATTGGCGGCTATCTTTGGCGCGCTTTTGACAATCGTAGGAAAGAACAGAAGGCAAAAACAGATCGGCTCTGGGCTCGTCGGTTTTTCACTACTTTTTGTCGGAATGGACATGATGCAGGACGCAATGAGCTTTCTTCAGGGGCAGCGGGCGATTTTCGAGAGTGTTAACGGGCATCCCGTCATAGGCCTTCTCGCCGGCGCCGGCATCACAATGCTCGTTCAGGCGAGTTCAGCGACTGTCGGCCTCACGATGGTAATGGCCGAAAACGGCCTTCTGGGTTTGCCCTCGGCGATAGCTATCATTTTAGGAGACAACATAGGAACGACAATAACCGCAGTGGTTGCCTCATTCGGGGGCAACAGATCAGCGAAACAGGCCGCCGCCGCGCACGTTTTGTTCAACATTATTGGCGCTTGTCTGATGATGCTCATCCTTCCGCAGTACGTCTCAGTCATCTCGCTCACGTCCATCCACGTGGCCAGGCAGGTTGCGAACGCGCACAGCTTGTTCAATATAATCAGCACATGCATATTCCTTCCGTTTACGAGGCCTTATACGGAGTTTATTAAAAAAATAATTCCGGACAATAAAGCCGATATATCTAACGCCCAGGCAGCTACGTTTCTGAACCGCAATCTCATATCCGCGGCGCCGGCAGCCGGAGTGGACGCGGTTCGCAAGGAGATGGTGCGCATCGGGTGGATCGCCTGCGATATGCTGAGGACATGTTACAGGATACTCCTCGAAAAGGAGACTAAATTAATACAGGACGTCCTTTTGGTCGAGAAGACTATAGACGAGCTTACCCACGATATCGTAAGCTATTCGACGGAACTGGGGCAAACGGAGCTATCGGGCGACCTCTCGCTTCTTTTGAACTCGTGCACGAGCGGCGCCGGCGACATCGAGCGCATAGGCGATCACGCTGAGAACCTTGTGGAGGCGGCGCAGTACATGCTGGAGAAAAAACAGCGGTTTTCCAACAAGGCGCTCGAGGAATTCCGGGAGATGTTCGACCTCGCCATTCAAGCAGTGGAGAAGGCTCTAATGGCCCTCGAGTCCGAGAACGCCGCGCTGTCGGATGACGTGTTCAACATAGAGCCGAAGATCGACCACATGGAGCGAGTGCTTCGCGCGCGCCACATCGAACGCCTCAACAGCGGGAAGTGCGAGCCAGCCGCAGGCATCATATTCATCGATATTTTGAGCAATCTCGAGCGCGTCGGGGATCACGCGAGGAACCTCGCCTACATAGTCAAGGATATCGAGAGAATTCACAGAAAGCAGAGAGTAAAACAATGATGAACGAAGCGCTAGGCCTCGGGCTTTTGCAAGGCCTCACGGAGTTTCTTCCAGTCAGCAGTTCCGGACACCTCGGGCTCGCGAGGATAATCCTCGGCATGGGGGCGCCCTCTTTAGAGTTTGACCTTGTCCTGCACGTAGCCACTCTCTTCGCCGTGTTGATTTATTTTTCGAGGGATCTCCTCTCTCTCCTGCTCGAGTGGGTTTGCGGTTTTTTCAACGGACACGCGCGCGCTTGGGCCGGCTGGCGTTTCGGTTGGGCGATAATCGTGGGCGTTTTCGTAACTGCGCCGATCGCGATTTTTTTGAAAAAACACTTCGTCGAAAGCGCGTCAGAAAACCTGCTCTGGCTGGGCGGCAACCTGTGGATCACGGCAATTCTCCTGTTCTCGTCAAAGCTGATTAGAGAGGGCGGTGGCACGGTGAGAATCCGGGACGGTCTGTTCGTCGGACTTTTGCAGGGAATAGCGGCCATGCCTGGGATATCGCGCTCCGGGTCGACAATATGGGCCGGGCTCCTGACAGGGCTGTCGCGCGAGGAGGCCTTCAAATTCTCCTTCCTGCTGTCGGCGCCGACGATACTGGGGGCCACACTGTACGACGCGCGCGAGATCGGGGGCAGCGACGCCTTTTTCCGCTCGCTTCCTGACGGATGGCTTCAAGGCGCCATTGTCTCTTTTATTGTCGGTATGCTGTCGCTCGCCTGCCTTCGCAAACTTATCGTGAGCGACAGATGGTGGTTATTCGCAGTTTATTGTATGTCGATAGGTTCGATCTCGGTGATCGTCCATTTTACTGGGGCCTGACGAATGTTGCTCGGCGCGTCGGCAGGCTTTTTTCCCGAAAGATGACGATACGTTTCCCCAGACTCGCGCTTGCGTCGAACAGCCCGCGCAGGAGGGAGATATTCTCCTCGCTTGGGTGGTCCTTCGAAGCCCTGTCGCCGGACATCGATGAGACGCGCAGGCCAGGAGAACCTCCGCGCGACATGGCGCTCCGCCTCGCTGAGCAGAAGGCTGTCGCCGCGTCGGCGGATCTCGGCCTCTGGACTGTCGGCGCCGACACAGTGGTGGACGTAGACGGTCTTCCGCTTGGAAAACCGGTCGACAGGGACGACTCGCTCAGGATGTTGCACCTGCTCTCCGGAAGGGCGCATCTCGTTCACACAGGAGTCGCTGTCGCGTCCGCCGGGAAACTTCTCGTGAGCGGGTTGGAGACGACGAGGGTATTTTTCGGGGATCTCAGCGACGAGGAGATTCGCGATTTCGCGGATAGCGGCTGCGGCTGTGACAAGGCCGGAGCGTACGCGATACAGGGAAAGGGCGCGCTGTTGGTCGAGCGTCTGGAGGGCTGTTACTACAACGTAGTCGGGTTGCCAGTCTACAAACTCGCCTCCATGCTGAAAAATCTGCTGGGGAAACGCTGATTAAATCGCCTGAAAGACACTTTGTTTTTTGGGAACACAGAGCTGCAAGGGTTTAAATTTTCAACTTTTGACCTTTAATAATAATTGCCATGAATTGGAGATGAAGCGCTATGTCCGAGAGATGGGACGAAGAGGACGAAGTTGAGGAAAATGAAGAGGTTCTCTCATGGAACGAGCGCTTTGACGCGCTGAAAAGTCAGTACATGCGCGCGGACAGATTTTTTATTATACTGATGCTCATAGCCTTGGCCCTATCGTCTGGCGGGATATACAGAAGGCTGTCAGTCGAGTGGAGACGTCTTACGGTAGCTGTCGTTATGGAGTATCGTGATATCGCGTCTCTCGCTCGGCAGTCGGGCGGAACGCCCGAGGCTGTTTACTCGAGTCTCTACGAGCGCGGAGTGCGCGGAGTGACGGTTCAGGAGTTCACGGGCAAGGATCTCTCGGGGGGCGCAATGCCCCTCTCATACGGCTCGCTCGCCTCCTTCCAGCCCGCAATTCGCACCGACGTCCAGCAGAGCCTGGACAGGGCCGCGATACTGGTGGACAACTCCGAGCCGTCGCTTCCAGCCATAATTGACTATCTGAGTATAAGGATGCCCATCGAGAAATACGCGAGGAGCGGACAGACACTGATCGTTCTGCCGGCCACAACTGATGAACTGGGCGACTCAGGGCTCCTGCCGGATTTTCGCGCGATGGACTTTGCGGAGAGCCGGAGGGCGGCGTCTCTATACAGGCCGGCGCCTGCGTCGGACGTGAACGGCGAGGCCATTGCGGCGTCGATGCTCTGGCTCAAAAATAAATACGAGTCGTTTTCCTGTGTAATCCCGGCCGGACAGATCGTCGCCGGGTACCCGCATCTCGCGCCGATAGCGCGCGCGCTCAAAGAGGCGCGCGTCCCTGTAGCTCAGGCCGAGTTCGCGAGACAAATAGGGGCGCCCGCGCTTTATTCAGCAATGAAGCCGGATCTCCTCCCGCTCCACAGTCTCGTCCGCGACGAGTTAATCTCGCGCGCCATGTCGAGGGAGCAGGTGGTTGAGAGGATGGTGAGGGCCGTCCACGAGCGTTCGATTCGCATAATCCTCATGAGGCCCTATGACATGTACAGCACAGGGAAACTACCGTTTCTGCTCGAGGATCTGGGGAAAATTCACGACTCGCTGACGTCGAGGGGCTACTCGTTCGGCTGGCCCAGAACGATTCCGCTCTTCACAGCCTCAGTCTTTTCGGCCATCGGAGTCGCTATGGCTTTCTCAGCCTGCCTCTGGTTCCACCTTCGCAGATATTCGCTTTTCGCGGCCATGGGGGCCATGAAGATCGAGATCCTGGTCATACCTCTTTTCGCTGTGGTCGTAGGGCTTCTGGCGTGGAAGATTTCTATAGTCTCGCGCGCCATGGGCGGTTTTTGCGCCGCGCTTATAGCGACAGAAGCGACAATCTGGGCGCTTGACAGATACAGCAAACCATTTGCCGGTTTGTTGGCCGGCATACTGATAGTTTTTGCCGGAGGGCTCTCAATCGCCGCGTTCTACGGAACTACGGCCGCAATGCTAAGGCTCGCGCCATTTTCCGGGGTAAAACTCACTCTGCTTCTGCCGCCGATTTTGATACTCGCGAACGACTTTAAGCAGAGGGTTCATCCGGAGTCGCTTCTTGAGATAATGAGCCGCCCGTCGCTGTGGGGCGAGCTGTTTCTCGTAGGTTGTCTGCTCGTGGCGGCTGCGGTTCTCACGATCCGCAGCGACAACGTCTCTTTTGTCCCAGGTTGGGAGGTTCAATTCAGGGACATGCTTGAACGAGTACTATGGGTACGCCCGCGCACAAAAGAGTTCCTCGTCGGTTATCCTTGCCTCGTCATTTATCACGCCCTCGTCAGGAGAGGATGGGCGGCCCACTACAGGGAGGTGTTCAGGGTTGGCGCGAGCCTTGCGTTTGCGTCGGCCGTCAACACGTTCTGCCACTTCCACACGCTTCTGCCCCTGTCCGTGGTGCGCGTTGTGAATGGCTGGTGGCTCGGACTCGTGGTGGGTTTCATAGCCTTAGTCACGCTTGATTACATCGGCGGTCCCATCTGGAGGAAGGGCGGCAGGGAGATTTTCGACTGATGGCCGCGTCGAGAAAATTCGACGTCCTCCTGGCCGGTTATTACGGCTTCGGCAATCTTGGAGACGAGCTGCTTTCCACGAGCGCCGTCAACCTTCTCGTCGAGTGCGGTATAAAAAAAGAAAGGATCGCCATCTTGTCCGGGAACCCGGATGAATCGAATCGCGTCCTTGGAATTGAGGCGTTTGGGCGCGGTCTCTCGTCGAAATCGCTCGCGTTGGCTCTTTCGTCGTCAAGGGCGATGCTTTTGGCGGGGGGCGGTATTTTTCAGGACTCCAGCAGTTTTGGATCCTGTTTTTATTACTGGGCCCTCGTCAGACGGGCGATTTTTTCGTCCTGCGCCGTCGGGGCTATAAGTCAGTCGATCGGCCCGCTGTCTCGTTTCATTTCGAGGCGGATTACAAAGGACGCCCTCGGAAGATGTCGATATCTTTCCGTGCGCGACGATCCCTCCCTCGTCGAGGCCCGGTCGCTTGGCCTCGCGGCGTCAGTGACGCCGGATCTCGTCATGGGGATATCCGTTCCCGCGGTCGCCCGGTGCGAAGATGGTGTCGTGCTCATAAACGTCCGGCCAGTGAAAAGTGACGCGGAACCAGCGGAACGTGTCCTGAAGGCAGCAAGGGCCTGTGACGCTAACGGGTTGCGCGTCAGGGGGATCGCCCTCGCCGACGAGGACGTCTCAGAGTTGGAAAAGTTTCTCGCGTCCGGCGAACTGCCGCCATGCGAGATCCTATCCATAAAAACACTTTCAGATTTCGAGGATGTCTCTCGGGACGCCTTCGCCGCAGTTGGGATGAGGCTTCATTTCGGAGTTCTGTCCGTTAAGCGCGGCCTGCGGCTCGCACTCGCCCCCTACGATCCGAAAGTTGCCGGTTTCGCGGAAGAATGGGGCGTCTTGTGCCCCAAATTCAGCGGAATCACTGAATACTCTGATATAATGAGACTCTTGACAAAAGCGTTTTTTGAGGATAAAAAACAACCTGATCACGATGAGGTTTATCGGGCGCTGTATGAGGCTTTTAAAGACGCGTTGAGTCGGATCCTGGAGGAAGAATAAATGGACGAAGCCAGAAAGGGCGAGTTGGAGCGAGTCGCTCTTGAGGTTCGGAAGGACGTTGTGCGCATGTCTGGAGTTGCGCGGTTGCATGGTCTGCCGTCGGCTCTCGCGCTGACGGATCTGTTGGTTTATCTATATTGGGAGCGCATGAAAATTTTCCCTGACGAGCGAAACAGGTTCGACCGGGACAGGCTTGTCCTGAGCGATCCAGCCGCCTCTCCGGCGCTTTACGCGTGCCTCGCGCGCAGGGGGTTTTTCGAGAGGGAGGAGCTGTGGAGCTATAGCAGGCTTGGCGCGACGCTTCAGGGCTATCCTGACATCCGGACGCCAGGGGTGGACGCCCCTGGAGGGACAAGCGGGCTTGGTATAGCGCTTGGTCTTTCCGCCGCGCTTCGCTGCGACGGCATAAATTCGCTGGTGTATTGCATTATGGACACGCTCGCCTTGTTTCACGGCGCCGTCTGGGAGTCGCTCTCCGAAGCCTCATCTTCTTGCGATGGCGGCATCGTCCTCGTAATAGGCGCAGCGGCGCCGAATGAGGACTCTGTCTCGCTCGGAATCCTCGATGCCGCGGCCATAGAGCGAAGGCTCGGCGCATTTGGGTGGCATACGACAGCTGCGGACGGTCACGATTTCAATTCCATGGAGTACGCGTTTGCGGAGGCGACACTTCGGGACGGTCCGGCGGCGGTGATAGTCAGAACGCAGTTCGACCTCAACGCGCTGCCAGGGATAGGCGGATCCGAGCGCCCTATTTCCGCCGACGACGTCGAGAACGCGCTGTCGCACTTGGACATGGGGATAAATATAGGAGGCGACGCAGAATGAACGCCGCCCTCGGCCGAAGCTACGACGGATGTATGGACGCCCTGTGCGCCATTCGCGGCGAACGGTCGGACGTCAGTGTGATCGAGCTGTGGGATGTGCTGGGAAACGGCAGTCCTGGCGCATCGAGCATCAGGGTCGGCCCGGCTGAGCAGAACGCTATACTGATCGCGTCTGGGCTCGCCCTCGCTGGAAGGACGGTATTCGTTTCCATTCCCCTGTCGCCGCTTTTTGTAGCGAACGCTTATGAACAAATTCGTGAATCTGTGGCTATTCCGAATTTAAAAGTAGTGATATTATCTGCTCATGATCGCGCAACTCTTGATCGCGACGGAGCGTCGAGGCAGATGTGGGAGGATTTCGCTCTCATGAGGGTCTTGCCGAACATGGCGGTGCTGGCGCCTTCCGATCGGAACAGCGCGTACAGGCTGGCGAGGGCGCTTCTCGACCGCGACGGGCCCGCGTATATGAGGTTATCTTGCGCCGAATCGCCCGACATTTATGAGTCATCAGACTGCGACTTCTCTGTCGGTGGGGCGCGGCTTCTAACTGAGGGCGACGGCGTCACGATAGTCGCTTGCGGTATAATGGTGAGCGAGGCTCTCTCCGCATCGCGCGTGCTTGCGTCTCAGGGCATAAACGCGGAGATAATCGACTGCTACAGTATAAAGCCCTTTCCAGAACAGATGCTGATCGCGTCGGTGCGCAGGACGGGGTGCTGTGTCGTGGCAGAAAAACACACGAAGATAGCTGGCCTGTACGGCGCTGTGACTGAATGTCTTGCTCGCAGCTTTACGGTTCCTACACGGAGCGTGGCGATAGAGGACAACTTCGGGCAGAGCGGGACGCCAAAGGAAATTCAGGAGTATTACGGGCTGACTCACAAGGAAATTGTCCACAACGTGGTTCAGGTTTGGGCCATGCGCAGGAGGTAGCTATGGATATCCGTTTCTCAGGGGTGAGTAAGATTTTTTACCCCGATATAACAGCTTTGGAGGATGTTTATTTGGAGATACCGAAGGGGGAGTTCGTTTATCTCGTGGGGCCGACCGGCTCGGGGAAGACAACTCTTCTGCGCTGTATAACGAGGGAGGTCGCGCCGACGAGGGGGCAGATCACCGTTGGTTCGTTTTCGCTACGCAAAATAAGCAGAGTGGATCTCTCGATCTTCAGGCGGGATATCGGTATTATCTTTCAGGATTTTTGTCTGCTCCCGCACCTGAACGTGTTCGAAAATGTCGCTTTCGTCCTGGAGGTTCTTGGAGCGCCGCCAAGGGAGGTCAAGGAGCGCACCGGAGAGATACTCGACCAGGTCAACCTCTGGAGAAGGCGTTTTTTATACCCGCCGCAGTTGTCGGGCGGCGAGCAGCAGAGGGTGGCTGTCGCGCGCGCCATAGTTAACGCCCCTTCGGTTCTGTTAGCGGACGAGCCGACTGGCAACCTCGACCTTCACACCGCAGAGGAGATAATGCAGTTGATAATTTCGATAAACGCCCTCGGGACGACAGTAATAATGGCGACGCACAACCAGTACTTAGTCGACGCCTACAGGCAGAGGGTGATAGGCATAAGGTCTGGGCGTGTAGTTAGAGACGAAAAACGCGGAAGGTACAATTTGGATGGGGAGCTTTAAGTACACATTCAGGGACGCCGCGCGGCTCATAGTTAGACACTGGGGACTCTCGCTCCTGACAATCCTGACGTCGATGGCTGTTTTTTACCTCATAGGCGCGAGCGTGCTTTTGGTTCTGAACGCGAGGCACATCGTAGGCGTTCTCGAGGGGGAACTGAGCATACAGGCGTACCTTGCGACGGAAATATCGGCGGACATTCTGCTGCCAAGAGTTCGCGCGCTTCCACACGTTACGAAAGCGGATCTCGTGACGAAGGATGAAGCGCTGAAGCGACTGCGCGATAGGGTGCTGGACAGCAGAATACCTGACATAGTGACGTTGCTTGACGATAACCCTCTTCCCCCGAGCTTCGAGGTGTGGGTCGACAGGGCGGACAACGTCGAGTCCGTGGCAAACGACCTGAGGGCGATAAGCGGCGTCTCCGAGGTTGTGTACGCTGTTGAGGTCGCCCAGAAGCTCGCGAAATTTTCGAGCTTCGCAGGCAAATTTTCGCTCGCGATATTGATAGTCGCGATAACGGCGAGTGCCGTTGTACTTTTTAACACGATCAGGATAGCAGTCTACTCTAAAGAGGAAGAAATAGGTATAATGTTGATGGTCGGCGCGACACCGACGTTTGTCGCGATGCCGTTCGTGATACAGGGTATAATACTCGGTGGGCTTGGTTCCCTCGGGGCAAGCGTTTTTTTAGCTCTCAGCTATAACGCGATCACCGAGAGCATAAAGGAATTGCTTCCGTTTCTTCCGTTTCTCGAGAGAGGGGTAGTGGTTATGCAGTTGGGGGTGATTCTCGTGGGAGCTGGCGGTACAGTCAGCCTCATCGCGAGCCTCGTAGCAGTCGAGACGTTCACGAAACGCGCTATGAAACCCCTGTAGTAGTTCATTCCGTCACACGGGAGAACTTTTACATTTTCGATAAGGAGACATGGATGGCATGAATATGAAAAATAACTTGCGTGTACTGTATTTTACGCTCTTTTTTGCGGTTGCCGCCGGTATTTTCCCGACGTTGAGCGCGTTTGCCGCTCCTGCGACTGGTTCTACGAGCACCGGGAACCTTGAAAAGGAGATAAAACAAGAAGAACAAAAATTACAGAAGATCCAAAAGCAGATAAACGAGTATGATAAGAAAAAAAACGTGGCCGCCGAGCAGGAGAAAAAGGTCATAAAAGACCTCAACAGCTTGAGCAGCAAAATGAGCAAGGCGGAACAGCTCCTCAACATCACGGTGCTCAAGCGAAACCAGGTCGCGGGCAAGATCACGGAGATACTGTCCCAGATAGACTCTACGTCGAAGCACATCGACGAGGCGAAACGCCTCTTGGGCGGGCGGATCGTCGCCATGTACAAATATGGAGGAATGGCCGAGTTTAACCTCCTAATGTCGGCGACCGGCGCGCAGGAGGCGCTTTCGACGCAGTATATGCTCTCGAAGATCGCCAAACAGGATATGGCGCTGATTGACGATCTTTACTCCCAAAAACAGGTTCTAGACAAGGCCCATTCTGATCTCGTCAATCAAAAGGCGGAGCTGGAGTCTCGCGACAACGAGCTGAAAAAACAGAAGGACTCCATCAGGAAGACGACGCAGGATCGAAACAAACTTCTCCAGCAGGTTAGAAAAGACAAAGCGCTTTTTCAGGCACAGCAGGCGGAGCTTCTGAGGGCGTCGAAGGAGTTGCAGCAGAAGGTTCAGCAACTCCTCTCCGAAAAAAAGAAACAGCAGCAGCAAAACCGCGGCGGAGAGACGCCCCTTTATTACAAAGGGGGGAGACTGGCTTGGCCGCTTAGGGGCGCGATAACGAGCCCTTACGGATCCAGGATACACCCGGTTTTTAAGACGAGAACAACTCACACTGGGCTAGATATCGACGGCAACAAGGGCGACCCTGTCAGGGCAGCAGCCGACGGCGAGATACTGTACACGGGATGGCTGAGAGGCTACGGACAGGTAGTCATAGTAGACCACGGAGGGAACCTGACGACGGTATACGCGCACCTCTCAGGAATAGATACGACTGAAAACGCAAAGATCAAGACGGGCGAAAAGATCGGCCGAGTTGGGTCGACAGGCGTAGCCACTGGCAACCACTTGCATTTTGAGGTTCGCGTAAACGGAAACACAACAGATCCGCTGACGTATCTGAACAAATATTAATTAACAGGGAACCAGAGCTTACTATAAGGAGTTGTGTATTTTGAAGAGACTCAGGGATGTTCTCCTAGGCGTGATCTTAGGCGGAGTTATCGCGACCGGGGTAATTATGTCCGTGCCGGCTGACGGGGCCAACGAGTGGTCGCGTCTTCTTCCTTTCTCCCAACAGAACCTTCTCGTGATGAGGCAAGCCCGCAACATCATAGAGATGTATTTTGTAGACGGCGAAAGACCGAACGAGGAAAAATTGTTTTTTGGCTCCATGAAGGGCATGGTAGCGGCCGTCGACGACCCGTATACGAGGTTCGTCGAACCGGAGCAGCTCGACGAGGAAAACATGGAGATGGAGGGCGAATACGGCGGACTTGGGATGTACGTCGGACAGAGAGACGGCAAGATTCTGGTCATGAGCCCGATAGAGGGCACGCCTGCCGCCCGGGCCGGCGTCAAACCTTTGGACGAGATAGTGAAGATCGACGAAAAAGTAATCATAGGAATGGAACAGAATGAAGTTGTGAAGATGCTCAGAGGCCAAGCGAACACGACGGTCAATGTGTGGATGAGAAGGACTGGCGAAAACGAGCTTCTCCAGTTCGACCTGACCCGCGAGGTCATAAACATCAAGACGGTGCGCCTTGAGATGCTGGGCGAAATAGCTTATATCAAACTCAACAACTTTCATCACAAAACCTCCTCGGAGCTCGAAGGCGCTCTCCGCGACGCGAAGGTTAAAAACGCGTCCGGCGTGATCCTCGACATGCGCAATAACCCTGGAGGCCTGCTTAACATCGCCGTGGACGTAGCTTCGCAGTTCCTGGACGGCGGCCTCGTCGTCAGTATGAAGGGAAGGATAAGCCGATTCGACGACGCCCTGTTCGCTGAGGAGGGCAAAGCGACGAGCCTTCCTCTCGTTGTGCTTGTGAACGAGGGCAGCGCAAGCGCCTCTGAGATCGTGGCAGGCGCTATCCAGGACAGAGGGAGGGGCCCGCTCGTGGGCATGAAGACTTACGGGAAGGGTTCTGTGCAGTCTCTCTTCAACCTGCCTGACAACACTGGAATGTTCGTGACCATAGCGCGTTATACGACCCCGTCCGAAAAGATCATCGACCACAAAGGACTCGTTCCAGACTACGCGGTCGAGGGGGGCCCAGCGATCGAAAAGGACGATGACGCCCAGCTCCAGAAGGCGCTCGGGGTGATGAAAAACGTGCTTCTGGCGCCAAAAAAATAAGAGCAGACGCGGTTGGTGATTAAAAATTAACAGTCCCTTACGAGAAGCGAGGAAAGGTCGTTCCGAATCTCTGTTTTTACTATTCTTATTGGCGATCTGCGTCGCGATCAGCTTTTACGCCATAAATGTCGCCAAAGATGACGCAACGCAGCCGACGCCGGAGTTTGAGCCCGCACAGGTCACCGAGGTCGGATCTGTCTCGGGCGACGTATCTTCAGCGGGCGAGACAGATCCGCCAGAGACGGACAATGCGCCGGAAACAACGGGCGACGTTAGCGGCGACATCGTCCCGAGGTCGCCGGATATGGCGCTTCTCGCGCTTGTCCTCGACGACTGTGGCGGAAACCTCGCTATGGCACGTCGAGTGGTTTCGCTCGACGTCACGTTGACGTGGGCGATATTGCCGAAGCTGAGATTCAGCACCGAGACGGCTGATCTTCTAAAGGAGTCGGAGATACCGTTCCTGTTGCACCTGCCGATGCAGGCAGACCCTGACCCGGACGGCAAGGCCGGGGATCCGATGCTTTATTGCATAGGCGTAGGCATGGACGCGCAGTCTGTGCGTGACGCCATGACGCCCGTGTTAGACTCACTGCCTGGCGCGTGGGGCGTGAACAATCACAGAGGTTCGAAGGCAACTGCGGACATCGACCTGATGAGAGCAGTGATGGATGTTCTTCTGGAGCGAGGATTGTTTTTCATGGACAGCAGGACAACCACGAAATCCGTCGCTTACGACGCAGCATTGGAAAAAGGTCTGAAGACGGCGAGAAACTCGCGTTTTTTGGACAACGAATCTGACCGGCTCAAAATCGCCTCACAGATGGAGTATGCGGTGGGCGCCGCAAAAAAATATGGGAAGTACATCGCGATCTGCCACCTCAGACCGGAGACCGTTGCTTTTTTGGAAGGGCTTTCTACGGACGTGATCGCGGAAAAAGGAGTAAAGCTCGTCACGTTGCCGCAATTGATGGAAGAGGAGGAATCCGAAGGTGAGTAGTTATCGGGTACAGGTTTTGGTCGGGGCTCAATGGGGGGACGAGGGCAAAGGAAGGGTCGTAGACGTCCTCGCTCGCGACATAGATGTCGTCGTGCGCTTTCAGGGCGGCGCGAACGCCGGCCACACTGTCGTGGCGGGGGGGCGCAAACACGTTTTTCACCTTCTTCCATCCGGTATGCTGTACCCCAACAGGATCTGCATCATCGGAAACGGTCTTGTCGTGGATCCGGAACAGCTCAGTAATGAGATCGACGAGCTGGATCCGAAGCCGGAGAGCATAGGGACCAGATTGGTCGTAAGCTACGGCGCCCATATAGTGATGCCTTATCACAAGAAGCTCGACTTGCTGGCGGAGCGAGCGCGTAGCGACAGAGGGTCGAGCGTGATCGGGACGACCGGCAGGGGAATCGGCCCATGTTACGTGGACAAATACAACCGTAGCGGCATACGCGCGGAGGATCTAGTCTCACGCGATATCCTCGAAAAAAAGCTCAGGGACAACCTCGACGAAAAAAACAAGATATTCGAAAAAATTTATGATTCCGAGCCGTTCGACTTCGATGAACTGTTCAAGCAGGCATTAGGGTGGGGCGAGTTTCTTGCGCCCTACCTCGGCGATTCCACTCTGGAGATTGACGCCTCGCTATCGGCAGGGAAGCGCGTTTTGTTCGAGGGCGCTCAGGCGACTCTCCTCGACATTGATCACGGAACGTATCCGTTCGTCACAAGCTCGAGCTGCGTCTCAGGCGGAGCGTCAATCGGCGGGGCGCTGGGCCCTGGCAGATTCGACAGGGTCATTGGCGTCGTCAAGGCGTACTGTACGAGGGTTGGAGAAGGGCCGTTCCCGACGGAGGATCTCGGCGAAACCGGCGAACACTTGAGGCAGAAGGGGGCGGAGTTCGGCGCCACGACAGGCCGCCCGAGGCGCTGCGGATGGCTCGACCTCGTCGCACTCAACTACGCTGTGAAGGTGAACGGCATGGACACAATAGCGCTCACAAAACTGGACGTGCTTTCCGGCTTGAGCGAGATAAAAGTATGCGCTGCGTACGAGATTGACGGCCAAAAGCGTTCCGTTTTCCCCAGCTCGGCCGCCATAATAGGCGGCGCCAGGCCCATATACAGCGGTCTCAAAGGCTGGGACGCCGACATATCTGCTTGTCGGAAGTTCGGAGACCTTCCGACCGAGGCCCGCGAATACGTGCGCTTCATCGAGGAGTCGACGTCCGTCCGGGTCGGTTTGATTGGGGTCGGCCCTGGACGAGAGGACACGGTCTCTATAGATTTCTAAAGATTCGCGATGCTGATCGCTGAGATAGATTTTTGCGTCCCAGCCGACATCGACGAAATTTATTATGTCGAGCGGACTTGTTTTGAGGTTCCGTGGGGCAGGTACGCCATAGCGCGGGATGTCGAGGATCCAGGCAAGTCGGTGTACCTGAAAGCTTTACTGAGGTGTGAAATCGTGGGTTACGCCGTGTTGAGCCGAAACGAAGGGACAGCTCACTTGATGAATATCGCCGTCCTGCCGGATTTTCGCAGAATGGGCGTCGCGTCGCAGCTCATGATCGCAAATGAGGAGATAGCTCTCGAGTGGGGATCCAAAAGGATGCGGCTCGAGGTGCGCGCGACGAACAGACCTGCCCGGGAATTTTACGACAAACTTGGATTTTCCTTCAAGAGGAGGATTCGCAGGTATTATGTGAACGGCGACGACGCTTTCATCATGCTGGCTCGTCTGCCGCTCTCTATAACAAAACGGACGTACGAGAGCGACGAGTGAATTCGATCTAAGTCTTGATCTTGAAACAGGGGGGCTCTTTATGGAAAACCGTATAGTCATCGCCGAGGGCGACATAACGATCGAGCAAGTCGACGCGATCGTGAACGCGGCAAACGAAAGCCTCCTTGGCGGGGGAGGAGTTGACGGCGCGATTCATCGGGCGTCCGGCCCTGAGCTCGTCGCCGAGTGCCGGACGCTTGGCGGCTGTCGCACAGGTGACGCGAAAACCACAAAGGGCTACCTTCTGTCGTCGAAATGGGTCATCCACACAGTTGGCCCAGTCTGGCGGGGCGGTTCGTCCGGCGAGCCGGAACTTCTCTCCTCGGCGTACAGACGCTCGCTGGAGGAGGCGGTTCGAGCCGGCGCTCGCACAATCGCGTTTCCAGCGATCTCTACGGGAGTGTACCGTTTTCCGCCGGGGAAAGCCGCTAAAATAGCTGTCCGGACGATCATCGATTTTTTGAAAGCAGAACAGGGCCAAAATATAGACCAGGTTCGCCTTGTCTGTTTCTCAAGGGCCTCTGTCGACTGTCACAGGGCCGCCTTAAAAGAATTGCTCCCTGCGTAGAGGGTGAAAATCTCGCCGCATCTTATCGCTGGTTAACTACCTAAGATGATCAACCTCTCGAAGCTTTTGGCCGAGGACTCGCCCGATTTTCCGGGCGACGGCATACGGTTCGGCCGAGCCCAATTCCCTGTTGTGGTATGGCATATCACTGAGCGGTGCAACCTGCATTGCCGTCATTGTTATTCATCGTCGGGCGATTCGCTGAACCCTGGCGAGGCCGGCCGCGACGAGGCCGTTTCGTTTCTGCGTTCGCTCGCGGAAATGAAACCGCCTACGCTGCTTATGTCTGGCGGCGAGCCGCTAGCGCACCCTAATTTTTTCCTGTACCTCGAAATGGGCCGAAATCTGGGCATAAACGTCTCCATATCGACTAACGGGACTCTGGTTGACGAGGACGCCGCGAGGAGGATGGCGGCGTCCGGCGTCTCCTATGTCGGTGTGAGCATAGACGGCGCCGGCGAGGATAACGATGTCTTTCGGGGCAGGATGGGAGCGTTTCGCGACGCTAAACGCGGCATAGAGTTCCTCGCCGCGAATGGATGTCGGGTCGGTCTTCGAGTGACTCTCGCCTCACCTGTGCTCAAAAATCTCGATTCCCTGTTTTTGCTTGCGCTGGAACTGCCAGTTTCGCGGATATGCTTTTATCACTTCATGCCCTCCGGAAGGGGGGCGTCCGACGCTACGCTTCTGCCAAGTCTGGCGGACGAGAGGCGCGCGACCGCGAGCATAATATCATGGGCGGACGAGGTCTGTGCGACGCGCGCGGCGCCTGATGGACGTACTTGGCGCGGCGGAAAAAACATCGAGATACTGACTGTGGGCGACGCCTCAGACGGGGTTCTTGCGTATAAATATTTGCTCGAGCGTGACGAGGCGAGAGCCGAGCGAGCGCGGATTCTCCTCACTCGCTCGGCCGCGAAAAAAACAGGAAAATTGCCCGGCATACTCTCCGTCAGGTGGGACGGAACGGTCTTTCGGAACCAATTTTCATGGGACAGCCCGATAGGATCGTGGGGCAACGTCATTTCGGATCTCTGCGTCGAAACGACAGATTCTCCCCTCGCTTTGCGGAATCCGGACTGTACCTTCTGCGATTGGCTGGAAATATGTTCAGGCTGCCTGAGATCCGTGTGCATCGGACGCTGAGAAGAACGCCGCGTTGTCTCACACTGACCCGATGAAGGCCGGCGCCGAAGCGGCGAGCCTCGTCGCCGCATACCTCGAAATGGGCCTGCCGATAGTTCAGGAGCCCTTCTCTGCCGCGGCGGACGAGCTCGGTTTATCTCCAGGGTTTGTTATCTCGACAGCACAAGCCCTGTCTCAGTCTGGCTTGCTGCGCAAGTTTGGCGCTTTCTGGGATTTTCGCGTGGCCGGACTTCAGGGGTATTTGTTTGGGGTCGTCGCGCATGATAAGACGGCCGAAACAGCTGAGTGGATAAACTCTCTGGGTTTCGTGACGCACAACTATCTAAGGCGGCACGAGCTGAACATCTGGTTTACAGCCATCCTCCCAGGCGAGCGCGACGCGATAGAGCTCGCGGACGAACTCGATGGGAGGGACATACCGTTCGTCGCGCTCGCCGTAGTTCACAGAATAAAATTGCGGACTTCGTTCGCCGGAACTGGGGAACGAAAAAATAGTAAAAATTATAAAAATAGCCCGAATATCCTGCATGAAGTCAAGAGGGTTATGCCGCCAAGGGAATGCGAGGTTCGTTCCCATTGTTTTAGCGCACCGCAAAAAAATATCATCGCCCTGCTCGGCGACGACCTGGCAATCGCTCCGCGTCCCTTTACCAAAATAGCAGATCTCCTTGAGATTGACGAGGACACACTGATCGTCGAGTTGACGAAACTCAGGTCGGCAGGCGTTCTGCGGAGAATAGGCGCGTCTTTCGATCATAAGAGGGCAGGGTTTTCGGCGAACAGCCTCATGGCGTGGAATTTTACCGGTTCGAAGGGTGACGCAGAGACTGTAGTGTCCCCGCTTCCGTGGGTAAGCCACTGCTATCTGAGGCGGCTTTTGGCACAAAACTTGCGAAAACCGTGGACTCAAAACCTCTTTATAATGGCGCACGCGCGAGACAAAGATGAGCTGGAGGAGAGGGAGCGCTTTCTGTCCAGTACGTTCGCGCCTCGGAATTTCGTCTCTATGCGGACTCTGAAAGAGTATAAAAAAACTAGCTTCAGGTTTACTAGCTGGGGATATAGTCCGGCAAACTCTGAATGAGCGTCATAATTGACGCGCGCTTCTGATATAATGAACGTTGGCTGGGCGAATATTTGCTGCTGGGGGGGGTTATGATGGCGAAGATGAACAGGGCGGACAAACAGGTTAGCGACGAAAAATGGATCGAAGATGTTCTGGAGCGGGGGAATCTGATACATATAGGGATCGCAAGCCCAGACGGGGCGCCCTACGTCGTGCCCATGGGCTACGGTTACGAAAACGGGTTTATATACCTGCACGGGGCGGCAAATGGGTTGAAAAACGACTTGATCGCGATAAATTCGAGGGTCTCGTTTAACGTCTCTATAGACGTGGAGTTAGTT
This sequence comes from Synergistaceae bacterium, assembly GCA_031289775.1. GTDB lineage: Bacteria > Synergistota > Synergistia > Synergistales > Synergistaceae > JAITOY01. The sequence goes on along the minus strand of JAITOY010000055.1, from coordinate 27,956 downwards.
CGCGGATCGATCGGGGCGAATTTCACCAACAAATACAGGAGCGTCACTGGCTTCGGCGACGTGGAGGTTCTGACCGACCTAAAAGAAAAGAACATGGCGCTTTCCATACTCATGCGGCATTACGACGGGCCGCATGAGGACTTAAACGAGGGGAATAATGGGAGCGTGTGGGTCGCTAAAATACAGATAAAGGAGATGACAGGTAAATCAAGCGGCTATCCAAAACCATGAGCGGTTAGCTTTTGTCGCCGCCGTTGGCTTTTTTGAGGGCCGTCTCGGGAAGAATGATGACCTCGCCGTCCTGTATTTCCTGATACCAACTGGCCTCGCCGCCTGGTTCGCTCTCGTGCGCGAAGACTCCCTCGCTGTGGCGCGCGCTTTCGCGGCGGCGCGTCTGCGATGTATGCTCGCGGTCATCCGTGAACCTGTATGTCCTGAACACGACGCCGGGCAACAGACCGAACCTCGCCAGCAGCATGAAAATGGCGATCGAAGCGACCGCGAACGCGACTACGCCGAATATCAACGGCAACATTAAGATCATCATAACAAAGATAACCGCCAATATGAGAAGCCCACGCAAAACGTCCACCCCCCAAGTGCAACTCTTTCAGGTAGAATTCTACCAGAGAACTCAGTATTTAGCGAACGGCTATTTCACTTTAAAACGCTTGCTTTAAATGCTGAATGCACGTATAATTCGTGCCCGTCAGTCTCAGGGGGGATTTATGTTGCAAGGACACAGCTCGACTCTAGTTCGCAGGAGTTTCAAAAAAATATCGAGGATATTGCCTGTCATCTTCAAGGCGGAGTGGAAGACGCTGTTTGCGGTAGTCTTCGGCTCGTTTGTCTACACGTTTGGCGTCATGTCGTTCACGGTTCCGTTTCGCTTTCCGGACTCTGGCGTCACTGGCATCGCGGTGCTGATTAATTACTCGTTCGGAATTTCGCTGCCACTTCTCGTCGGCATCGCTAACATAGTTCTTCTTACGTGGGCGTGGCGCGAACTTCAGCTCCACGTAGTCGTGTGGACTATTTTTGGAGTGGCGCTTGTGACGCTCCTCATGCGTCTTATGGGGAACATCCCATTCGCGCACACGGATCAGAAACTGTTGATAGTTATAATTGGGGGCGTGATTAAAGGTTACGGCAGCGGCGTTGTCTTCAAGGCGGGAGGTTCACTCGGCGGGCTGGACATACCCATACTTTATCTCCAGAAAAAATACGGGATCGAAATAGGCAAATACAGCTTCTATATTAATATGTGCATATTGGGGGCAAGTGCTTTTGTCGTCGGAGTTGAAAACGCCATGCTTGGCCTCGTCGGAGTCTACGCCTCCAGCCTCACGGTAGACAACACGATCTCGGCGTTCGACAGAAGACGGTTGATTTTGGTAATCGCGAAGGACACCGATGCTGTGGTAGACTATATATCGACGTCACTTGGGCGCGGTTCAACAATCCTTTCCGCTACAGGCGGCTACTCCGGCGAGGGTAGGCCTGTTGTGATGTGTCTTTTGACCCGCCGCCAGTCGGTGGATTTGAAGCGACATCTCGCCGAAAGCCAGCCAAGGGCGTTCATGGTAGTTTCGGAGGCTAGCGAGGTGGTGGGCAAAGGATTCAAGCCCTGGCGGTAAAGCAGGCGGCCCAGTCTCCGAGAACCATGTGATACCGAGTACTTCGGAGGTTTGACATGATGAGAATCCTGCCGTTTGGTTTCATCCGAAAAATAACGTCGCGCCTCCTCGATGTAAAGAGCGCCAGAGGAGTCTCGTTCGCTCTGATGTTTTTTATGATGTTGAGCAAACCGCTTGGCTATGTCCGAACGCTCATTATTGCCTGGGCTTTCGGCACGTCGCCCGGGATGGACGCGTTCCACGCGGCTAACGGCGTCATAACGCTATTCGCGGGCGGCATTGGCGGAGCGATGGAGAGTGCCATCCTGCCGGAGATGGGGCGAACGAGGAAAGAATCGGGCGAACTAGCGTACAGGTCGTTATTCGCGGCTGTCGTGTTGTTCATTTTATTCCTCGTGGCGCTCTCATGTGCGACGTTCCTTCTCGTGCCAGGAGAGCTGATACGGCTTTTCGCGAGCGGGTTCGACGATGAACGCGTCCGTATCGGCGCTCGCATGATCTGGTGGCTGGTTCCGTTCGCGATCGTCTTTATGTTAAGGCCGCTCCTAGAGGTTTTGGCGCTTTTAAACGAGAAGTACACTCTTTCTTCGATATGCTCCCTCGCGTTTAACTTTGTGGCGATTCCGGCGCTGCTTTTTCTGGCCCCGATAATTGGGACATACTCTGTCGCCGCCTGTATGAGCATTGGACAACTCGTCACGTTTATTTTATTTTTGACGGCTCTCAAGGGGGTTCCGCTGATCGTCAAGATCTCAGCCATACCTCAAGGCTGCATCGCAAGGATATGGGCAAACACGCTATACTCCCTGCTCCTGACGTCATCGAGTACAGTGTTCGTCATAGTCGACAGGTACTTTGCATCACGGCTCCCAATGGGTTCCGTGTCAGCCATCAGTTATGGCGCTACGATACTTGGGATTTTTCACATGGCGCTCGTCAGCCCTCTCGCTTTTTTCCTCTCGCGCGTCAGTAAACTGGCTCTGGAGAATCGGAACGAAGCGCGCAACGTAGCGCGGCAGACCGTTGCGATCGTGTTCGCTTATTCCTTGCCGATCGGTTTTTTTACCGCTGTCACCGCAAAGCCCATCGTATCCCTCGTCTTCGGCTGGGGTCGCTTCGACGCTCACTCAGTGGAGATGACAGCTACGTGTCTCCTCGGTTATAACGTAGGGCTCGTCTTCGCCATAGCTTCTTCGGTAATCTATCGTTACGCCCAGGGCCTTCAGCGGCTGGAGAGGATGATACCGCTCATCTACGCTATGGTTGTGGTGAACGCGGCGTTAGACTGGTTGATGGTAGGGCGCTGGGGTCTTTTGGGGCTGGCGCTTGCGACGAGCGTCACACAATCCCTGACTTTTATTATTTACTATTTGGCAGTGATGAACGACTCGCTATGGCGATTTTTTATCGAGTCGAGATTTTTTCACCAACTTGCCGGAGTGTTGGTTTGCGCGGCCCTGATAATGGTGAGCGGGAGATTTGGTATGCGAGTCCAGTTCGTCTATGCCGCAGCCATGATGCTCATATATCTCTTTGGAGCGGAGAAGGCGGGTATTATGTCCAGCGTGCCGCCCCACTGGAGGCCAAGGGCCCTAGTCGCGTTCCTGGCGTCGAACTCGACGCGAGCCAGGAAAAAAAGAGGAGAGTCACAATGAGGGATGACGTCGTTTTATCTAATCTTAAATTTCTTGTGGAGATTTTTGGTTCGCTTCGCGGTTCGCGCGCTCTTGTCGACCCGCGAGGTCTTGCGGCCTGCGATTGCGGAACCGACGAAGCTTATGAGAACTACGCGCTTCTCACGCCAGGCGCGCGAAACATCGATGAACTTGTCTCAAAGTGCGCTCGTTTCTTCGCGGCATCTCGGCGCCCGTTTATCTGGCCGCTTTTCCCGAACGCTTTTGAGACGCCGGACGCCCTAAGTGAAGCAAGGCGTTTGATTGAAGAGTCTGGCGCCAAGCTGGACGACACGTTTTTCGCTATGGAGGCGAACGTCTCGGGGCGTGATATACCAAATGCGGAGGGCGATTCGCTTCAGGGCGTCTGGCTCGCGGGCGCGGAGGCCGCGGAATGGGCTGACGCCGTCTGGCAGGGCTTTGACTCGACAGAGCCGGTTCCCGATAAGTTCGTCAAATTCGCCGGGGAAGCTGCACAGAAGGATGAGATATCTCTTTTCGGGCTTCGATCCAAACGCGACGGAACGATGGCGTCAACAGGCCTTCTCTGCTCCGACGGGGATACAGCGGGGGCGTACTACGTTTCGACGCGCTCCGAGTATCGCAGGCGAGGGCTGGGCCTTCTCGTAATGGGCGCCCTGCTCGATCGCGCAGAGGCCATTGGTTGCGCAAAAACCTCTCTTTTGGCCACGAGCGCTGGAAGGCCTCTGTATCTTAATTGCGGATTCAGGGAGATAGACAAAGTGACAATAATGAAACAAGAGGCAAATTTAGGAATAACTAGGTAAATGTGCCGCGCAGGCTTCAGGATTTAGAGGACTGCTCCGATAATCAAACTATATAGTATGTATTGAGGCATGGCAGCGGCGTCGTCTTGATGTAGGACGCGCGAAGCGGGGGCTTGGAGTTCTTGTGTATGATTTTTATTGTTGGTTGCCGCATTTCGCAGACGTTGCGGCGTTTGAGGAGGTGAGCGCGATGGACAGGCAGTGGGGTGATTTGTCTCCTGGCATGATAGTAAACCCCATTTCACCAACGAGGCGAGTCGAAAAAAAGGGCAGGAAGTTGGGAACCCTTGAGGATACGAGTTGGGAGGAGGTGCTCCGGGAAAATCTGGAGAAAGAGGGAGTCAGTGCGCCTGAGGCGCTTAAACTGCCGCCGGAAGACGTCCAGTCCGCCCATGTTGCCGAGGTTGTGGAAGTCGCCGAAAAACGGGACTACAGCGCAAAGCTCACGATAAACTCCGAGGAGGAGTTCAAGCAGGTGCTCGAAGAGATTAAAAAAATGGCCGACGAACCAGAGAAATTGGTCGAGTCTCACCTTGGGGTCTTTATAGAGCCGGTTCTATCCGGCAAATGGGTAAACTCCAGCGGGTGAAGCGCTTTATATATGAAGCAGAGAATTTAGGGTTAATGGCGTGATTCGAGATTTGCTTGTCCGTGTGAGGCTTTGGCCGCGTCGAACCTGAACAAGTTTTCCGCGTTCTCCCAGACGGCTCTGGCGAGGTCGCTCAGGGGGATGTCCCTCGCTTTTGAAATTGTCTCGTACACAAAATGGACGTGCGCCGGTTCGTTGCGTCTGCCTCTTTTGCCCTGAGGGGCAAGATAGGGCGAGTCCGTCTCGCAGAGCAGCCTGTCGAGCGGGACGTAGCGGGCGACTTCGCGCAGAGTTTCGGACTTTTGGTATGTCACAGGGCCGGCAAAGGAGATATAAAACCCGAGGTCAAGGGCGGACTTCGCGTCGCCTCTCTCGCCGGAGAAGCAATGTATCACGCCGCCGCAGTCGTCGGCCGAGTTTTTTTTCATCAAAGCGCCGGCCTCTCGATATGCGTCGCCATCGCTCCGAACATTCGCGTTTCTCAGGTGTATTATCAGCGGTTTGCGGGCGCGCTTCGCCCAAACGATATGGCGTTCGAAGACCTCCGCCTGATCTAACCTTGGCGAGTTGTCGTAGTGGAAGTCGAGCCCGGTCTCCCCTATGGCCGCTACGAGTTTATTCGAGGACAGGTCAGTCAGCTCGTCGGGGAGGCCTTTCGATACAGCGCTGGCTTCGTGTGGATGAACTCCGGCCGAAGCCCATACCTCAACGCCTGGGAACATCCCCTCGTCGCCGGATTTCGCGAGCTTTAGAACCGCAAAACTGGACGCCTCGTCGCAGGCTGCGAGAAGCACCCGCCTCACTCCGGCGTCGCGGGCCCGCTTGAGCGTCTCTGCAACCTCTCCGCTGAACTCCTCCATGTCTAGGTGACAATGCGAGTCTACCAAGCTGATCGCGCCGTTGGTTTCGGCGTCGGCCCGCTCGAATAGCTCCGCCAATGCGGCGCCGTTCATCTTGCTGGTTTTCAATGCACGAGCGAGCCGACAGGGAAGTCGGGATCCACTGTGGCGAGGGAGATAATTTCCTTCCCTCCGTCGTCAGCCTCTGCGGCGAGCAGCATGCCGTTGCTCTCAATGCCCCTGAACTTCGCGGGCTTCAGGTTGCAGAGGACGAGTATTTTTTTGCCGACGAGCTCCTCTGGCTTGAAAAACTCCCTGATGCTCGAGACGATCACACGTTTCTCACGGCCGATGTCGATGTGGAGTTTGTAGAGCTTGTTCGCCTTATCGACAGTCTCTACTTGTTCAATAAGCGCAACCCGTATCTCGAGCTTCTTGAAATCGTCGATCTCTGTCTCGTCGAATGACGATTCCTCGATTGGCGCGTCTGAGGAACAGTCAGATCCAGTCAGCGCCGCGAGTTTTGTGGCGTCGCGCGCCGATTTTTCTTCCTTCCACTTCGCGATGTCTATCCTCGGGAAAAGCACATCGCCTTTTTTGACGTCGATAACGGCATCGGAGTCCCCCCAGCGCCAGCCCGGCAGTCTGGCGGAGTCGACATCGCCCTTGAGGCCTAGCTGCTGCCAGATGTGCCGGGCCGTCTCCGGTATAAATGGAAAAACGAGTATCGACGCGATCCTCAGCACCTCCCAGAGCGTACGAAGGACGACGTCGAGCCTGTCGTTCGGATCCTTCCTGCCAAGTCTCCAGGGCTCCGTCTCGTCAATGTACTTGTTGCCGGCGGAGATGAGCGACCAGAGCGTCTTGAGCGCCGCTTCGAGGGCGAAGTCGTCTATCTCGGCGTCCATCTTAGACACGACGTCGTGAGCGGTTTTTTTCAGCCCGAGGTCGAGATCGTTCGCGCGAGAGAGCGAGCCCGCCTCCGGCAGACGGGCGTCTCTGTATTTTTCGATCATCTGGAGAGTCCGGTTTAAAAGGTTGCCGAGGTCGTTCGCCAGGTCAGAGTTTATCCTCTGAACCATGCCGAGCTCTGAGAAATCGCCGTCGTTGCCAAACGGCACCTCGCGAAGCACAAAGTAGCGGAAGGCGTCGGTTCCGTAAAGATCCACCATCTCGAACGGGTCGACGACATTGCCCTTCGATTTTGACATTTTTTCGCCCTCCACAGTCCACCAGCCGTGAGCGAAGACCCGCACGGGCGGGTTGAGCCCCATGGCGAGCAGTATCGCCGGCCAGATCACGGAGTGGAAGCGGATTATATCCTTGCCGACCATATGGCGCACATTTGGCCAGTGCTTCTCCCACATCTCGCCGGGCGTCGGGTAGCCAACGGCGGAAATATAATTTATCAGCGCGTCGAGCCAGACGTAGATGACGTGCTTGTCGTCGCCGGGGACTGGAATGCCCCATTTGAGCGTCGTACGGGAGATCGAGAGATCCTGAAGCCCGCTTTTTATAAAGCTCATAACCTCATTGTATCTCGCCTTCGGCATGATGGCGTCCGGATGTTTCTCATAGTACTCTATCAGTTTGTCCTCGTATTTTGAGAGGCGGAAGAAGTAGCTCTCCTCCGACATTCTCGTGAGAGGCCTCCTGCAGTCCGGGCATAGTTTCTCATCGCCGATCTGGGCATCAGGGACGTAGGTCTCGCATGGCACGCAATACCATCCCTCGTAGCTGCCCTTGTAGATGTCGTCCTTCTCTAAGAGCGTCTTGAAGAAGTACTGAGCGACCTTTATATGGCGCTCCTCAGTCGTCCTGATGAAGTCGTTGTTCGATATGCCCAGCTTGACCCAGAGCTTCTTGAAGTTGACTACGACTTCGTCGCAGAGCTGTATCGGGGTCATCCCCCGCTTCTCGGCCGCCTGCTGGATCTTTTGTCCGTGTTCGTCCGTTCCAGTCAAGAAGCGCGACTCGTCCCCCGCCAGTCTGTGCCAGCGCGCCAGCACGTCGCACGCGATGGTCGTGTACGCATGTCCGATGTGAGGGACGTCGTTCACGTAGTATATCGGCGTTGTCAGGTAAAAACCGCCTCTCTTGTCTTTTTCAGTCATCTTCGCTACCTCCCGGATTTCCCTGATGTCGTTCGGACATCTTATCAAGCCCCAATAAAAAAGTTTTGACTCTGTTGCGAGGTATACCATAACTCTCAAATAGCGCCTTGGCAATGTCTTTGTCGAAAATTCCTTCATTTTTCATTTGGCCCGCCTCCGCCATCCACGCGGTGCCGGGTATCGCAGCGCCGCTAGCGTGGGGCGCGCCAGCCGTGACGAGGACGATCTCGCCCTTTATTTCGCGAGCGTTCGATATGTCTCGAAGCTCGCCCAGTTTTCCCCGTATCGTCTCCTGATGTACTTTGCTGATCTCTCTCACGATCGCCGCGTCCCTGTCGCCGAGGGCGCCTTCGAGAAAAGCGAGATCCTTTCCGAGATCGTGCGGCGCCACGTAGAAGAGAAGCGTCGCGTCGAGTTTCGCCAGCTCCTGGATTTTCGTCTCGCGCTCCTTCCGTTCGCCGTCGAGAAATCCGGCGAAGGCAAAACGTCTCGTCGATAGCCCTGACAAAAGAAGCGCCGGAAGAAGCGCGTTTGCCCCTGGAAGCACGTCCACCGGCAGTCCGCGAGCGATAACCTCGTCGATCAGTACGCAGCCCGGGTCGGAAATACCTGGCGTCCCAGCGTCCGACACGAGCGCGACACGCTCTCCGGTTTCGATTCTCGCGATCAGATCTTCCGTCCTTGTGCGCTCATTGTGCCTGTGGTACGATAGAAGCGGTTTTTTAATCCCATAATGGTTCAGCAGTTTTATCGTTCGCCTTGTGTCCTCGCACGCTATCACGTCGGCCTCGCGAAGCTCGCGGAGCCCTCTCTGCGTCATGTCCTCCAGATTGCCAACAGGCGTTGGGACAACTACGAGCGGCATTCGCCCATCCTGTACGCGGCAAGCAGTTTCTCAGTGTACTCGCCGTCCTCGCCGTATATCAATAACGGCGGCTCGATAATCAATCCCTCGCCAGACGCGCGCACCGCCTCGACCAGGACGACGGACGCGTCTCTTTCCGGCTTCGGATGCACAGCCAAAAGGCGTTTTGGCCTTATGTTGTTCTCAGAGAGAAGCACAAAAAGCTCCGAAGTCCGCTTTGCCCTCATCACGAGAAAAAATTTGCCCCCGTCGCGGAGCAGGAACTTCGCCGCCGCGACTACCTCGGCGAGAGAGCAGCTTTCACCGTGTTTCGCGCGCGCCACTGCGTCGTTCGGGCTCGGCCTGCTGCGCCCCTGCTCGTCGTAGGGCGGGTTCATAACCACGACGTCATAAACCCCGGCAGCAAAATTTTTCCTGTGCTCCCTCAGGTCGGAGGCGAAAAACGAGACGTCCCCTGACAGCCCGTTTAGCTCCGCGTTCCGCCGGGCAAGCTCTATCAGATCGGCATCGATGTCGATGGCGTCGATTGCGGGATGGAGGAGGAGGTCGAGGTCATGGCCTCGCCTCTCCTCGCGCCTTTTTTTCGCGAGAATGAGCGACACAGCGCCCTGCGCGCAGCCAAGTTCTATGGCGCGGGCTCGCCTTGGGAGGCGAGCGAAGTAGGCGAGCAGAATCGTATCGACGTTGACCCTTGGTCCAGCGCCTTCTTTTGGTTGGTACATTTTGAGCGCGCCGTAGAGGATATCGTCGATTTTCGACGGCGCTGCGGCACTTTCATTATTAGGCATAAAGCACATCTCCAGTTTATTTTAAACCTAAAATCCCAGAAAATGTAACTATGAATCAATAGTGATTCGGAACGCCTCCATGACGTCACGCTGTAGTGGATCCGTTTCAGTGATGATACTACCATACCTTCTTGAACTTTATATATCCAAATATCGTCGTGTATAGGGACATGTACAACGAAAGGAGGCGATGCAGATGATTTTTTGAATTCCGCCGGTCGTTACCTTATAAAGTGCATAAACTCGTGGTCTTCCTCCGGCGGCAGAGGCACCTTGCCCTTGCTCGCGTCTACGACCTTGAGCAGCCACGCCATCGCGCGAGCGTTTTTTCGAACGGTCTGCATCCCTTCGATATCGCGAAGAGCCTCCCCTTTCGCCAGTCCATAAACGATGGTCCAATACTGGCTTGGGGGCGTGATCGTCTCCGAGAGACTGAAGTAGTTCATGAGCTGGTGTACTACGTCGACGCCACCGCCGCGCCTGACTGCGGCCACGACCGTTCCGACCTTGTACTTGAAGTACCGCATGTTACTGAAGAATACCCGGTCTAGGAATGCCTTCATATCGCCTGGGACGCCGGCGTAGTAGGTTGGAGCGCCGAGGATTATTCCGTCCGCCTCCCTCATCTTGAGAGACGTCTCCTCGACTAAGTCGCCTTTGAACACGCAGAGATTGCGCTCGGACGATTTACAATACCCGCAGCCGATGCAGTCGTGGATCAGTTGTCCTCCTACCTGTACTAATTCGGTCTCGATGCCCTCCTGTTTCAGTATCTCAGCCATTGCTCCCAGTGCGATAGCTGTATTCCCGTCAGGCCTCGGACTTCCGTTGATAGCGATTACCTTCATCATGGCTCCCCCACATCCAAAGTTTCCATAACTCAACGTATCAGAGGCCTCTTCCCAGAGCCTCGGCCTGCTCGAGCCAGTCGCCTTTCGTCGTTATTTCGCCCGCGCCGTAGACGTCGGTCGCGCATATTTCGCCAGCTATGATCCACTTACAAAAGGCAGAGGCGAGTTCGAAAGACCTTCTGAGCCCGTCGAAGGATGACGGCGACGCGTCGCCCGCCGTCGCGAGGAGTACCGCGCGACGCCTGGTCAGATCCACTTTGGAGTCAGGCGTGTAATATGGAAGAAGCCTGTCCCACACCGGCTTTATTTGTGCCGGCCATGAGTAAAAATATAGGGGAACGGCAAAAGTTATGACGTCGGCTTCGTCGAGCGCCTGATAAATGTCGATCATGTCATCGTGCAGGAAGCAGTGCGTCCCGTTCGTCCAGCACCTTCGGCAGTCTATACACCCTCCGATTTTAAGGCCGTGAGTCCGCAAGGTCTGCGTCTTGTGCCCGGCTTCAGTCGCGCCTTTGGCGAACGAGACCGCGAGCTGTTCGCTGTTGCCATTTTTTCTGGGGCTCCCCAATAATATTGCTATCTTATAAGGCAAAACGAACTTCACCCCTTCAATGTCCACATAGGCCGCAAGACTGACAAGCGCATTTGAAAATTTAAGTCTGGGTGAGTGCAATGATACAGACAACGTCCTCGCTTGTCAAAGAAAAAATCGATAGTCATCTTATATTGTACTGGTCGAGCAGCTCCTGATAGCGCGACTCTATGTCGTTGGCGGGCGCGGGGTCGTGTATGTATGGCCACTGATCCGGCGGCGGCAGCGGCGCTTCAAAGTTGGGCGGCGGCATGGGCGGGAACATATCTGCGGTCTGCACCTCGTCGTTTCGCCACTCATCCTCGAGCAGATAGTCCATTCTGATGTTCCCGTCCTCCGGCGTCAGGATCAACTGCGGCGCGTTTGTGTCTCCTCTGGCTGTGAGGATATCGCCCCCGTGCCATGGGCATATGGAGTAAGGGGCCTGACCGACTGGCATCATGATATTCACTTTTTGCGGGCACGACTTAGCGGCCAGGAATCCAGTGCTCCTGCATATTGTGACGGATTCGACCCCGACACCGGACGGGATTTTGAACGCCGTCGGCGTGCCTAATGTCTTGACGGCCTGCTCCACAAACTCCTGCCACACCGGCGCGGCCACAGTACCGCCGAACGCCCTGCCGAGCGTCTTGTGATTGTCGTTGCCAACGTACACTACGACGACAAGATCCGGTACGCCGCCCACGAACCAGACGTCCGTCCATTCGTTAGTGGTGCCTGTCTTGCCGAAGACCTGGTAATCCTTTACCTTAGCCCTCGACCCTGTGCCCCAGCTCACCGCCTGCATCAAAAGGGATCTCATCGTAACGGCGGTCTCCGGGGAGAGGGCGTTCGTCAGAACCGGGCCGTTTTGCTCTATGGAATTGCCGTTGTTGTCGAGTATCTGTTTTATGCCGAATGGCTCGACGCCATAGCCGTTGTTCGCAAATACGCAGAAAGCCGCCCCCATCTCGAGCGGCGTAAGGCTGCTGGAGCCAAGGGCTATGGACAGATCCTCCGGCAGGTATGGCGTCGTTATACCCATTCTGCGAGCCTGTTCCCTGATCGCCGACACACCGATGACCTGAGCCAGTCTAACCGCGACAGTGTTTATCGACTGAGCGAGCGCAGCGGTCAGCGTTACTTCGCCCTTGAACTTCGCGTCGCTGTTTTTCGGAGACCAGCCGTTCGCGAAGTGCAACGGAGCGTCGAGCGCGTGATCCACAGGCCTGTAGCCATTTTCGAGAGCCGTGGCGTACACTATTGGTTTGAAAGCCGAGCCCGGTTGCCTGTAAGCCTGCGTAGCCCTGTTGAACTTGCTCTCGTCGAAGTTCCTGCCGCCGACGAGCGCAAGGATCTCGCCAGTGTTAGGGTCGAGCGCGACGAGCGCGCCCTCGAATTTCATCTTTGAGATAACCTCTTCGGCCTGTTTCTGGAGGTCGAGGTCGATTGTCGTAAACACTCTGAGCCCGCCGCGGTAAATTCTGTCGCGTCCATACTTTGGGAGGAGCTGTTTGAAGAGTATGTGCGAGACGAAATGCGGAGCGTCCTCCATAACGAAGCTAGCCTTCGCCTCAGCCTTTCTGGCGTATGTCAGGTTCGCGGAGAGAGCCTGATCCTTCTGCTCTGGCGAGATCATACCGACGTCCACCATTCTGGTGAGCACGTAGTTTTGCCTGATTTTTGCCTTGTCTGGGTGCCTGATCGGCGTGTATGAGTTCGGCGCCGGCAGCACTCCAGCCAGCATCGACGCCTCCGCGAGCGAGAGCTCCGACGGCGGCTTGCCGTAGAACACCTGTGACGCCGCGCCTATGCCATAAGCGCCGTGGCCGAAATATGCCATGTTTATATAAAGTTCGAGTATCTGATCCTTTGTGTACTCCTTCTCCATTCTTATAGCGAGTATCGCCTCGCTTGCTTTGCGCTGGAACGTCCGTTCGCGGTTCAGGTAAAGCATGCGGGCGAGCTGCTGCGTTATCGTGCTGGCGCCCTGGCGTGCCGCGCCCGACTCGATGTCGCGCATTATGGCGCGCGCAATCGCCTTCAGCCTTATTCCCTGATGTTCGTAAAACTCGCTGTCCTCCGCCGCGAGTATCGCCTTGATCGCCCAGGGGGACACCTGTCTGATGTCGGCCCAGCTTCTGTTCTCCTCGAAAAGTCTAGCTATCACGCGCTCTTTCCTGTCGTATACGACGGACGTCAGACTAGGCTGGATTCCGCCGATCTGTTCCACTGGCGGAAGATCCTGCGTTATCTCCTGAAGCATGATCACGCCAAGCACCGACGCGAAGGCGGCCACTCCGATCAGGAGAAATACAAAACAGAGCAATATCCCTTTTAAAATGGATATGACCCCAATTCGGGGACGCGTTTTCCCCTCTTCTTCCCACTCTCGGCTTGCGTCGCGATTCATTCTCAAAAACCTCCATGACGATCACGCGACGACATTGCCGCGCAGATAATTTTAGCTGTATTATATGCCTTATAAGGCTTTATGGCAAAGAAACGCGAATGATATGTCATTCGTCTGTGATACTATTTCGAGATTATGGTTCATGTGTGGCTCTTTATCGACGACAACGGGCTGCCTGTCACCCCTGTCGCGTTACGAATGCGGGTTTCGCAACACGTATTCACAAACAATTTTTTCTGTGATATACTTAACCGGTTGTGCGCCAAATTACGACAGTTTGTTGAGGGGAGGGTTCACGAATGTCGAAGTTTTGCGACTGCTGCGGCAGAGGGCCAAGTACTGGCAACGCCGTCAGCCACTCGAACCGCCACACCAGGAGACGTTGGCTGATAAATCTCAGGAGCGTTATGGTGGATGTCGGCGGCGGAGAGGCTAGAAGAATGAAAATTTGCACAAAATGCCTTCGTACGGGCAGGATTCGCAGGGCCGCGTAGAATTGCGGCCCCTTTTTTTGTAATTATCAAAAGACCCAGTAAAAACCTAAAAGACCGGACGCGCAACTGACGAGCACCTCGTCCGAGTCGGTTTCGTTGCTCACTGCCCATGGGCGGTTCCTGTATAACGTAGCGCCGTCAAGAGGCCATTTTACGCCGACTATCGATACGCCGGCGCACTCATCGGATAGCGGCAGGAGCGATATCGCGAGAGGGCGCTTTTTGAACACGGCTCTCGCCGAGTCGTGAACAAGGAGGACTCCCTCCGTCTCGTCTGCCATGCAGAGCGATCTCGACGATGCGAACGAATAAAGCGCGCTAAACATGTGGTCGAGCCGGCCGCCGAAACATCCCGAGACGAGGAGGGTATCGTCTCGGTTTTTTTTCGCAAGCAGTTCGAGCGCTAGCTGAAAATCGGTGTCGTCTTTGTCGCGAGGGCTCCTGAATTCACTCGCGCCAGACTCGATGGCCCATTCTATGTCGCTTTGCGTGGCGCTGTCCATATCGCCTATCAGGACGCCAGGGCAAAGCCCAGCCTCGCGGCAGGCGCCTACCCCTGAGTCAACGGCCCAGACGTCATCAGCGTTTCTGGACGCGAAATCTTTGAGCCAGCGGGCGTCGGGCCGCCTTCCTCCGAGGAGAAACAAAGTCCTCCGACTGCTTGCCCCAGGCAGGAAAATATCTATCCTCTCCGAAGATATCGCCTGCGTCAACCGGAACCTCTCAGCCTTCCGAGAATTTCCTCCGCATCGTCCGCGTCCACTAAAATCTCCCTTGGCCGGGCGCCGTCCGCAGGGCCGATAACTCCAGCCTTCTCCATCATGTCTACGAGGCGACCCGCCCTCGTGAAGCCTACCCGCAGGCGGCGCTGAAGACTGCTCGCGGATGCCATGCCCGTTGACATCACGAGATGCACAGCCTCTTCAAGCAGCGCGTCGTTAAACATGTCCGCATCCTCAAACCCCGACGGCGCGTCGCCTTGATCCTCCAAGTCGACATAAATCGGCTCGCCAAACGTATTTATGAGGTATTCTATCCACCGAGCGACTGAACGCTCGTCTATCCACGGAGATTGAACCCTGATCGGCTTCGGGTTCTGCGTCGACAAAAAAAGCATGTCTCCCCTCCCGAGCAATTTCTCTGCTCCTGGTGTGTCGAGGATTGTGCGGGAGTCCATCATGGATGGGAGCGTAAACGCGACGCGCGCTGGAATATTCGATTTTATAAGACCGGTTACGACGTTGACCGATGGGCGTTGCGTGGCGAGCATCAGGTGCAGACCGGTTGCCCTCGCCATCTGCGCGAGCCTGCAAATATACTCCTCTACCTCTTTGGCAGCCGTCATCATCAGATCCGCGAGCTCGTCCACGACGATTACTATATGGGGAAGGCGATCCTTGGGAAGAACCCTCTCGTTATAGCCGGCGAGATTTTTCACCCTCGCTCCGGCGAACGTGAGATATCTGCGCTCCATCTCGCGCACGGCCCACCCAAGGACATGTACCGCTTTTTTCGGATCCGTCACAGGCGGAGTGAGTATATGAGGCAGCTTCTCGTAAGCCGCCATCTCAACCCTCTTCGGGTCGACCATCACCATCTTGAGCTCATCCGGCCTCCGCATCGAGCAGAGGCCAACTATACAACTGTTTACGAACACGCTCTTTCCGGAACCTGTCGTCCCGGCGACGAGAAGGTGAGGCAGTTCCTCAAGTCCGACAATCAGCGGTTCCCCGTTGATCGTCATCCCCATGGGAAGCGGCAGGCTTTTCGTCGTGTTCTGGTACTCGTCCTCCTCTATGACGGAGCGCAAAGTGATACCTCTACGCTTCGGGTTCGGTATCTCTATGCCTACGTAGGGCTTGCCTGGAATCGGAGCCTCCACACGGAGGCTCGACACCGCGAGCGCCATGGCAAGGTCGTTCTGGAGGTCGACAATCCTCCTCACCTTGACTCCTGGCGACGGATGTATTCGAAACTGTATGACAGTCGGGCCCATAAGTATCTCGGCAAGTTCAGCCTCGATACCAAACTCCGCCAGGGAGTCGATTATTCGCTCGCCCCATGGCCTTGCGGATTCCTCGGTTATGGCGTCATTGTCGTCGACGTCCCTGCCGAATATCTCGACAGGGGGAGGAAACCTGCCGGCCGGGGCGGAAATCTCCTCGCCCAGATCCATCTCCTCCACGCCAAGGACATCAACAGGAGACGGCAGACCGTCATCGTCAAATCCGCCGTTAGACGCGTTCGAGAGATCATCGTCTTCCGTCGGCTCGTCTATGTCATCAATCACGATTTCCTCAGCGTCCTCATCCGCCGCCTCATCGTCGTATTCCTCGTTTTCGGACATCTCATCATCATCATCGAACTCAGGCGTCGTTTCCTCAGGCGCAAATCTGCGTTTCGACGCGACGCGAGCGCGCTCTTGCTTAAAATTAACGACGGCCGCTCTGATTGCGTTGAACGGCGCCGTTATGCCGAAGCAGTGCATGGCAAGCGCTATCAGGGAAAATCCAAGGAGCGTGGTGCCGAGAGGCCCGAGATTTTTGAACGACCATACGGAGAAGGCCCTTCCCAGCGAACCCGGCGAAACAAGCGTTATTTTTAAAGCGGCGTGAAACGCGAGATCCAGAAGGCCCAACAGAAGCGTTGCGCAAAAATACAGAAGGAGTGTGCCGACCGCCTGCGTCAGCGGTTTGGGAATTTTCTTCCCAGTGATCTTCGAAACTGAGAGATAGGCCGTGAAAAACACTATTATGAGCGCGCCCGCGCCGTAGCCGTCGAGCAGCCAGCCAGCGGCCGCCGTGCCCAACAAGCCCATCCAGTTTGTGAAAACGCTTGCGGTCAGAAATACGTCCAAGGACAGGGCAAGCCATGACAGGACGACGAGAGCTTTATCGACCCTCTCCCTGATGGCCTCGGCGCTGAGCCCGGGCCTCTCGCGCAAGACCCGGCCGCGCGTCACGCCCGAGTCCTTCTGAGAGCCGAATGACTCGACGCTGCCCGCCTTGAATTTGCCCTGTCCGTCGTCGCGAACGCTCTTTTTAGTCGACTTCGAACGCGATATGCGCTTAGCCGTCATTTCCCGTATCGCTTCCCCCTACCGTGAGATTGCTTATCAGAAGCGTCGGCTGCCCGTCCGTGACAGGAACGCTCTGCCCGGATTTTCCACAGGTTCCAGGGTCAAGGACGAGGTTCCCCCCGACGGCGATTATATTTTTCAGCGCCTCCGGCCCGTTGCCCGTGAGCGTAGCGCCTTTTACAGCGCGGCCGATTTTACCTTTATCGATGATGTAGCCCTCTGAAACATAAAAAACGAAGTCGCCAGATGTCGGGTTGACCTCGCCTCCCCCCATTTTTTTCACGAGAAGACCGCGATCGACCTTTTCGAGCATCTCTCCGAAGTCGCTCTCGCCGCGTGCGATAAACGTGTTGCTCATCCTCGGCAGCGGCTGGCGCTGATATGACTCTCGCCTTCCGTTGCCGCTCGCTGGAAGCCCGCCAATCTTTGCCGAGAGAATGTCCGTCATATATCCTTTCAGCACGCCATTTTCGATCAGCACCGTCATTTGGGCTGACGTCCCCTCGTCGTCGCACCCGTACGATCCGTACCTTCCGCGCAGAGTAGCGTCGTCGATCAATGTCACCAGCGAACTCGCGACCTGCTCGCCTATCTTGTCCCGGAATGACGAAAAGTCCTTCTGTATGATGTCAGCCTCCAGACCGTGGCCGCATGCCTCGTGTATCATAGTTCCTCCGGCGCTCCCGTCCATGAGCGCCATCATGTTTCCGGCTGGGCACGGCGCGGCGTCGAGCATTATGAGCCCGCGTTCGAGCGCCCCGCGAGCTATGCCCTCGGCGTCCGGTCCATCGCCCGACCAAAGGGCGTCGACGCCGGAGGCGAGCGAACGCGCCTCGTAGCCCGTCTCAAGACTACCGTCTTTCTCCAGCACGACATGGACGGCGAACGTGGAGTACTCCCTGTCGTCCTTCGCTACGGAACCGTCCCCCTTCACTATGAGGATCGACTTACGCGACGTACTGTATCGGAATGTAAGTTGCCTCAGATAGCGGCACTCTTCCCTGAGTTTTTTATCCATGTCGTGAAAAAAAGCCGAGTCGAGCGCCGGTACCGCTGCGTCGAGGTCGAGCAGCGGTTCGTCCCCGTCAATGTGCGGGCTATCTCCCTCCCCTGATGCGAGGAGCACGTCCGTGAGCGCCTTCGCGGCGGACGCCGATGATGTCCCGATCATGTGCGAGTATATCGTGTTCTCTCCCTTTATCACCCTGACTCCAAGCCCGTCGCTCCGCGATGAGGATAACGTGTCCATCCGCCCCTCCTCAAACAGGATCGAGTGACTCGCCCCCGACTGCATATAGAGATCAGCGTAACCGGCCCTTCGCGAGATGCCGGAAATAATCTCCCTCAATTCATCCATTGCCCTTGAACTCATTGACAAATCCTCCATATCCATATCGTTAATACTCTTCTGGCGCGCCGATCAAAGCGTCTCTACGACGACGTCCCCACGCTCGATAGCTATCCCCTCAGACTCGAAAGCGGAAAGCAGACGTTCGACTTCCTCCCTCCAACCCGATGCGAATAAGATCGACACGAGGCCGGACGGGTCGTCTGTTCGAAGAAACCCCATCCCCTCGTAAGCATCTATGGTCCAGCTCATGTAGCAGATGTCCTCCTTCGGGGCTTTGAGCTCATACCGGAACAACTCAGGCTTCCCGGCATCTTCGGCAGGCCCCTGCGAAAACGTCACAGCTCGCCCTTGCGTATCTTTTTCTGAGCCGCAAGGTGCTCTTTGTAAGTGCGGGTGAAGACGTGGCTGCCGTCAGTTTTCGCCACGAAAAACAGCATGTCCGTGCTCGCCGGTTTCAGAACCGCGCCCCATGAGTTCGCCGACGGGAGGCCTATGCTCTCCGGCGGAAGCCCCTTGTGCAGATATGTGTTGAACGGAGAGTCTATCTTGACGTCGTCTAAGCTCACGTTTGTAATTTTAACACCGCGAAGCCTCCATGCGTGGGCTACCGTCGCGCACGATTGAAGCGGCATGTCTATGTCGAGCCTGTTTTTAAAAACTCCCGCTATTAAAGGCCGGTCGGAGTCAACTAAAGCTTCCTTCTGGACTATCGAGGCCAATATGCCGGCGTCCGCAATCTCTCGGCCCTTAAAATCCTTCGGTATATCGTCGGCGTGCTGTCCGCTCCATATCGCGGCGGCCATTCTGACAAGCTCTTCGGCGCATCCGTCTCCCGGCGATATGGAGTAAGTCTCCGGAGCCAGGAGGAGCATCCTCTCGGACGTTTTTTCGGGAAGCAAAGGCCGGATCCGCGCGGGAAAGTTTTCACCGTTCGACAGCGCTTTCAAAAGGAGTTTTTCAGCGTCGTTCCTCCCAAGAGACGACGCTACCTCCTCCAAAAGCACCCCCGGCAGGATGCGAACCTCCAGAATCTCGGGAGAGGCTTCCGCGAACTCCCGGGCTACATCCCTCGGTCGTCCCGAGTGGATCCTGTATATGCCTGGTTTTATCCGGCGGTCTATCCCCAGGCTGACCATCCATTTCGAGAACTCGCCAGCGCTCGTGACGATCCCAAGCCGTTCGAACTCCGACGCAACATCGGAAGCGTTCTGCCCTGGAACGATGAGCAGTTCCACGAGATTTTTCGCGTTTTCCGGTGTGCTGTCCCATTTTTCCGCCATGTAAAGCCCCCACGCGCTCAGCGAAAGAGCGAGGAGCAGAAGCGAAATCGGGATGAGTTTAGCTATTGACGAAAAAAAAGAAAATTTCTTCAAAAAAATCACCCTACAATACGAACATTTAGTCGCTTAGCGAGTTGATCGAATTGAGCCTTGTATTGTACATGTTACGTCTCACACTGAGGAACTCCCTCTCTCGAGCAGCGACCATAATTCTTCATGGACGCCGTCCGTTTCGCCGGGATCATAGGAGACCCCGCGAGAGGCGGTCATCGTGCCGACCCTCGTTATATCGATGGCCGCGTTCCTGAACGCGGCCTCCGCCTCCGCGACCACGCCCTCAGGCACTGATGCGAGCATGCTGCCGGAGGCAACGAGACGAAGCGGGTCAAACCCGAGCGCCTGGGACGCCCTTTTCACGTAAGGGTGAATCGGCGGCGAACAGGCGGAAAGATCCGCAAAAAACCCCGCGAGCGCGCACATTTCCCCGAGTCCGCCCAAAAAACCTCCCTCAGTCGGGTCGTGCATAAATGACGCGTAATCCCTCAACAGTCGGGACTCCTCGAGAACAGATGTCATATCCATCCATCCTTCGATCTCCAGTATCTCGTCGGGCGAGAAAATACCCTCGAGAAGGTCAGGCCTGTCCGAGGCGAGTATTGCCATGCCCTCTATGCCTATGTGTTTCGAGACGTATATAGCGTCCCCCTCCATGACGTCAGAGGCGCTGAAGACCCTGTCGGCGAGACCGATCAACGACGCGCTCAAAACAGGGTGGGAGTATCGGTCGTTGAACTCCGTGTGCCCTCCGACTATGGCAATGCCGTTTTTCAGACATTCGCCATGAATCTCATCCATCACTGCCGCTACGGCGCCTTCTCCCATCGCGGGCGGGAAAATGAGCGTCACGGTCATGTATGCCGGCTCACCGCCCTTTGACGCTATGTCGTTCACGTTCACGCGCACCAGAAGACGACCTGCGCCGCGCCTTGCCCCTACTATCGGATCGGACGCGAAGACAAGCAACTTCCCTCCCGGCCATCTTATCACCGCCGCGTCCTCGCCGACGGCCGAACCTATAAGCACCTCGCTCCGAGGCGCCCCGGCTTTCGCCAGAACCAGACGCGTCAGGGCGTCCGGCGACAGTTTACCCGCCGCCGCGCCTTGCCCGCCTCCTGTGTTATTCGAAATCATGAACCCATCTCCATGCTGTCAAACAACGTCCCGTCTGTTAAGCAAGCTGTATTCGCATCCGCAGTAATCCTGCCTGTATAGGCCCCACTCCCGGCTTTTCGCAGCCGACAGCTTGAAGCCGTTTTTTTTTCGCCACACTCTGGATATCCACTCGAGACCGAATTGCTCGCAGACGCCGAACCCGATCGCGTTTATCGCGTCCGGATCCTTATGCGGGCTGATCGTGAGTGTGGTGCAGAGGTACTTGAAACCGCGCGCGTACGCGAATTCCGCAGCCGCCGTGAGCTGGAGCCCGAAACAGACCCGGCAACGCCCTCCCCCCTCCGGAGAGTCCTTAAATCGCGAGACGCTTTCAAACCAGCGTGACGGCTCATACTCGGGGAACTCAACCCGTCCGTCCAGAATCTCCGAGAGGCGAACGGCGGCGCCTCTTCGAAGAAGCCACTCGGACTTCGGATGGATGTTGCATCCATAAAAAAAACCCTCGACGTAAAAACCCTCGCCGGAGAGCTCCGGCCAAGGCGTTGCCGCGTCGGGCGCGCAGCAGATATGCAAAAGGACTCGCTCATTCGCCAAAGCCCGAACCCGCCAGACTCGATTCAACGGCCGAAGTTTCGACCTGAGGGGCTTCGCGCGAAGCCCCTGAGTTTGACGGCTTTTGCTCGGCTTCCAACAGCGGCTTCGCCTTTGCCGCAAAAATCAGGAAACCTGTATGCGCCGTCATGGTGTCGTCCGGTCTTATCCGGCGCGGATCTGTTTTGAAATATCTCATTAAAAGCTCCAGAACCTGAATATCCACGAAACTGTGATCGCCAAGGGCGTCGAGCGTCTTCTCTATCTGGTTGAACGTCGGAACCAGAATACCGAGGTGATGCCCCCAGGCGAGAGCGTCGCGGGCAACTCCTATAAAATCCCATGGGTTCTGGACGTCCAGAAAAACGGCGTCTACGCCACGCTCGTCGAAGCCGTCCCTCATATCCCGCACCTTGAACTCGACCCTCTGCCGCACGCCCCAGCGTTCCGTGTTGCTCTCCGCAAGCTTCGAGAATTCCTCGCGCCTGTCGTAAGAGACTACCCTGCCGCCCTCGCCGACAAAGTGCGCAAAGACGCTAGTGAGTCCCCCTGAGCCAGTGCCGCACTCCACTATGGTCGAACCAGGCCCGAAGTTTAGGTGCTGGATGATGAAGCCGCTGTCCTTCGGGAATATCACCTGCGTCTGGCGCTTTATCCTCCTCGTATACTCGCCGAGCGAGGGACGCAGAATAAAAAATGGCTCGCCTTTGTTCGTTAGGACGACGTCGCCGTAATCCAAGGCGGCGATGTCGTCGTGTTTCATCTGCCCGAGATGGCTGCCCTGGGTCGCTCCTGGACTAAGGCGGACCAGGAAACTGTCCCCCTTCGCAGGCGACCACAGGAACACGAGATCCCCCGTAGAGAGCATCTAAAAAAGGGACTCCACAGCCTTCGCTATGTCGGAGGAAGCAAGCCCCATCCTGGCTATTACCTCCTTGGCGTTTCCCGAGTCGCCATATCTGGTCACTCCGAGGTTTTTGAGCCTGACCGGATGTCCCGCCCTCGCGAAATGAAGCGCCGCTATTGCCCCAAGACCGGTGTCAGCCTGATGATCTTCGCAGGTCACGAGCGGGCCCCTGCCGACGAGCCCTATGAGCTCGTCGCCATTCATGCCGAGCGGCGACGATGCATGCAGAACCTGCGCCGAGAGACCCTTCTCCGAGAGGAGCTTCGCCGCTTCAAGCGCGGCGCCGGCCATGTGTCCCATCGCAAGTATCGTGGCGTCCGAACCACTCCTGATCTTGTCGAATTCTCCGTATTTGTACGTATAATTCTCCCCGAAAAAAGGTGTTCCATCCTCCTTGAGGATCACTGGAAGCACGGCGCGCCCAAACGCTAAAAACACACTGCCCGGCTCGCCGAGCATCCACCGCGTCGCGCGATCCGTCTGGTTCGGATCCGCCGGGACGACAATCCTGCCCCGAAAGAAACTGTGTACGAGCGATACGTAGTCGACGCACTGGTGAGTCATGCCGTCCTCGCCAACGTCCAGCCCTACATGGGTCAGAACCGTCTTGACCTGCGACCTGTTCAGGTCGTTCAGCCTCTGCTGGTTATATACCTCGTCTATGCCAAAGATGCCAAAGTCGGCCCACACCGCGACGACACCGGCCGTGGACGCGGCGCCGGCAATCGCTGCCGTAGCGTGCTCCTGGATGCCGGCCTGTATGAAACGATCCGGACATTTTTTGGCGAACTTCGCGAATCCGTCGAGCTTCACCGAGCTGGCGAGGTCGCAGTCAAAGGCCACTATGGGAGTCCTTCCGGCGACTCCGAAGTTTTTCTCCGCGACCTCCGCCAAAGCGGCGCCAAAAGCGCCCCTGTTGTCTTTTTTGTCCGAGGCCGCGTAAACTTTCGGGGTTCCGAGGTCGAGAGAAGACGAGTCGAAACGAACCTCCCTCTCTTTAGGCAGTGGGCCGGAGCGAAACGCTCTGAGCCTCTCGAACTCGGACGGGTCTCCACCCAGCTCATTTATAGCCCTGACGAGAAGGTCGCCGGTCGCAGGTTTTCCGTGATATTCCTCTATGCCCTCCATAAAGGAGACGCCCTTTCCCATCACTGTATTGCAGAGTATCACGCACGGAACTCCAGAGGAGTCCGCGCTTTTCAGGGCGCCATAGAGCGAGCGATAGTCATGACCGTCGCACTCCAGAACCTCCCACCCGTCCGCCTCCCAGATCGCCTTTATGTTAACAGGCATTACATCCTCGATGCGCCCTGATATCTGTATATGGTTGTAATCTATGACAGCCGTCAGCGAGAAGAGCTTTTCGCGGGCCGCTATCCTGCGAGCCTCGGCTATCTGACCCTTCGGCTGTTCGCCGTCGCCCATGACGACAAAGACCTTCGACTTGCGCCCGCACGCTCTGTTGGCGAGGGCGAAACCGACTCCGGCGGAAAGTCCCTGGCCGAGGTTCCCAGTGCCCCAGTCCACGCCAGGGACGTTTCGCTCGACATGCCCCTGATAAGGGCTGCCCGCCCTGCGAAAGTTCGGTATCACCTCGTCCCTGTTGAAAAAACCCCACTCAGCGAGCGCCGAGTAGACCCCAGCCGACGTGTGGCCGTGGCTCGCGATGATCCTGTCGCGGCTCGGGTCGTCGTAATTTTTCGGGGTCAGGTTCGCGACTCCGAGCAGAATATTGTAGATATCCATGCTCGACAGCGCGCCTCCAATGTGGCCGCTGTTCGCTAAGGCAGTCATCAGCACAGCGTCGAGCCTGCAGAATCTCCCACGCTCCGCCAAAAGATCGGCCTGCTCCCCTGTCAACTCGTCGACCGAGAATTTTCGCAGGTTCGTTAATTTCTCGAATTGACTCATAATCTTCTCCTCAGTCTCCTCTCAAAAAAAGCGTCATGGCGACTATTTTAACATCTTTAGTTCATCTTTAGCCGGTTTAGCCGGCATCTATTCAGTTTATCCTCCAAAATCGGAAAATTTTTTCGCGCTCATGCCGGGCGCACCACGACAAAACGGGAAGAGCGCGTTTCGCCTCTCCCCGTACATATTATTTCCTCGCCTTCTGAGCTGTTCACCAGTTCAGAAATATTTATCCCGTAAAAACGCGTCACTTCTTGTAGGAGAAATAGAGTGTCTGCCCATTCCTCTGTACGAGCATGACGACTGTCTGCGGATTCCTGCCCAGCATTTTCTCGTAATCCTGTACGCTCGCGACCCTTCTCCTGTTTACCTCGAGGATTTGGTCTCCCTCGACGAGCCCGAGCTCCGTAGCTATGGATTCGTCCTCTACGGAGACGACGACGAGCCCATCGGCCGAGGAAAGCTTGTAGCGAGTCTTGAGCTCAGGCGTTATCTCGCTCACGGTAGCCCCGATCCGGATGGACTGTTTTGGCGCTGACGACGGCACTGCTCCTGAGCTTCTGCCCTTCGTATCCTTGCCCGGGATCGCTCCGAGCTTCACGACGATCTTATCCTTCTTGCCGTCGCGGTAAAATTCGACTGTGGCGTCCTGATCCATGAGC
This sequence comes from Synergistaceae bacterium, assembly GCA_031289775.1. GTDB lineage: Bacteria > Synergistota > Synergistia > Synergistales > Synergistaceae > JAITOY01. The sequence continues at coordinate 3,377 of JAITOY010000055.1, read as the reverse complement.
TTGTTCCTGATGGCAAGCACGACATCCTGGCTCGACTTCACGCCTTTGCCGTCAACGGAGACGATTACGTCTCCGCGCTTGAAGCCCGACATCTCAGCCGGGGAACCGGCGGAGATGTCGGAGATTATCGCCCCTTCGTTCGTCGGTATTTTGTAAGTCTCCGCGAATCCGGGGGTGAGGGTCTGGAGCGTCACTCCCAGCCATCCTCTTTTCACCTCTCCGTGCTCGATCAGGTCGTTCATGACCTGTTTCGCCATGTTTACCGGCACGGCGAACCCGATGCCCTGCGCGTAAGGGACGATCGCCGTGTTGATGCCCACTACCTCGCCCCTGAGATTGATGAGGGGGCCGCCGCTGTTGCCTGGGTTGATCGACGCGTCAGTCTGCATAAAGCCCTGAAAGTCGATGTCAGCGGCTTGCAGCGTCCTGTTTTTGCCGGATATGACCCCGGCCGTCACCGTGTTCTCGAACCCAAGAGGGTTGCCTATCGCGACGACCCATTCGCCTATCTCCGCGGCGTCCGAGTCCCCCAATTTCAGTGACGGAAGGTTATCCGCCTTTATCTGGATTACGGAGAGGTCGAACGTCGGATCCCTTCCAACTAGCGTCGCTTCGAAGTGCCTGCCGTCGAGCATGGTCACTGTTATCTTGTCCGCGCCCTCAGCCACATGGTTGTTAGTGAGGATATATCCCCTTGCGTCGACGATAAACCCCGACCCCTTGCCCCTCATGGGCACGTTGCGGCTCCACCTGTCGAGTTCGTTCCCGAAAAATTCCTTGAAAAACGGATCGTTAGCGAATGGGTGGGGGCTTCTAGAGACCATCGTCTCCGTGTCGATGTTGACGACCGCCGGCGAGCACTCTTTCGCAATCCTGGCAACCGGGTTCTGCGCGTAAATATCTCCGACCGCCCTCGGAACGGAAGCCGTCTCCGTAGCAGCGTTTCCATTCTTCGTCGTGAAGAAATTTCCACTGTCTGTTAAAGACAACGATAGCGCTACTAATAGCAGAAAAATAACCCCAACTAAAAATTTGTTGCTCTTTGACATTAAATTCCACACCTCCAAGTTTTCACCCACAGCCCAGACTCTAGAAACATTTTCACGTTTTTTCATCCGGTTTTTCACGTACGGCGTCAAAAAAACGCGCATTGATGACAGTTTGCGTCTCGACCCGCAAATCGTCAAGCGCTATAATAGTTTTTACGCATTTCTTTTGCAGCGCTTCGGGGATATTATATTACATGGAGTAGCAAAAAACTAAAAAACTTGGAGGGGTTGTCTTGAAAGCAAGCGCGCGAAATGTTTACGAAGGAACAGTGCTCACAGTTCAAAAGGGCGCTGTGAACGACGAAATTGAAATAGTCCTCGACGGAGGGAATACGAGAATCACTTCGGTGATAACGAGCAAAAGCTCAAAAACGCTTGGCCTCGAGTCAGGCAAGAGGGTGTTCTCGATGTTCAAGGCGCCGTGGGTCATACTCCTAACCGACTCCGAAGGGGTCAGGTTCTCCGCGAGAAACCAGCTCGTCGGCACAATCGTCTCCGTGAAGGAGGGGACAGTCAACGCGGAGGTTCGCGTGCGCCTCGACGGCGGTGAGGGACTGACGGCGATCGTCACTCTCGACTCCGTGAAGAGTATGGGACTCGAGGCGGGCAACAGGGTAACGGCGCTCGTAAAGGCTTCAAACGTCATATTGGGAGTGCGCGACTGACGGCGTAACGGGGCTGGTTCAATCAATTAACGAAGGCGGTGTATGAATGAGCGGAATTTTTCCCGTACTCAGAACCGAGGAATTTACGCTTCGCGAGCTTACAAACAGCGACCTCGAGGCGATAAGTTCGATATGGGGCAGCCCAAAGGTTACGGAGGAACTTGGGCGGGGACCGTTCTCCCATGACGAGTCGGTGCAGATGCTCTACGTCCTCCGCTCGCTCTGGGAGAACGACGCCGGCATCCGATGGGGCGTCGAGCGCGAAGGAAAGCTGATCGGCACCTGTGGTTTTCATAATATGAACAACAGCGCGAAGCGCGGAGAGCTTGGATACGAGCTGGGTTACGAGTTCTGGGGACGAGGGCTGATGCGCAAAGCGCTCCGCCCAGTCTGCGACTACGGCTTCAACATAATGAGGTTCGAGAGGATAGAGGCGTTCTTAAATCTCGACAACGAGCGATCCTCAGCTCTCCTTAAAAAATTGGGATTTGAAATGGAGGGAGTCCTTCGCGACTACGCGCCGACGACTAAAGGTCTTATAGACCAAATATGCTTCTCCCTTCTGAAAAGGGACTGGAAGGCCCAGTAAGACGCGAGCGCCCGCGCGTCTTCAGGCCTCGATGACGTCCGAGAAAGCGCGCGTCAGTTCCTCGTACAGAGTGTACGCCTCGGCTGCGGGATACGGATATAATATTGTTTTAAAATTGATTAAGATATGTTGTGAATCAGTCTTTTTTAGTGTCCCCCAGCATTTTCTTGATTTCGCCGAGACGTAAGTGGGTCGTCAAACTTTTCTTCCTCGCGGAGCTTTGCTTCGTCGAATACAGGTCTCTGCCCAGTGGTGACAATTTCCCCCGTCTTTTTGTCGAATTGGAGGTTTTTGACATATTTGGCCGCGCCGTATGAAGTCGCCTTGTTGTATTTGCCGTGATTGCCGACTAGCTCGCGGGCCTTCATGAGCGCAGGCGCCCTCTCTGCCTTTGCCCTTTTGTCATAGTCCCTGCTGTAAAACACGACCTGCTTTTCGGGGATGCCGACGCTTTCTCTTTTGCAATCCTAGGGAGTAAATCCTTGACAAGGCCGAAATAAAAGGTAAAATTAGTCACCGTTGACATTGGGGAATGGTGCAACGGCAGCACACCTGACTCTGGATCAGGCAATCGTGGTTCGAATCCACGTTCCCCAGCCAAAGAAGTGGTCCCATCGTCTAGTGGCCCAGGACGCCGGGTTCTCAGCCCGGTAACAGGGGTTCGAATCCCCTTGGGACTGCCAAGTAATATCAAGGGTTTACGGGATTTTCCGTAAGCCCTTTTATTTGCTTTATACCATATTTATGCCATCCAAGAGGTTTTTGATTTTCGAAATTGCCGTGCTTCCTCGATTTTCGAGAAGCTCATAAAACAATGGACAGGATACATCGGAATATGGGAGTCATGGAATCCATCTTGAAATTCAGCACAAAGCGAATTTCCTCAAGAGTCTCTTTTTCGAGCAGATGGGCTTCGTCCACGATGGCGACGACGTTTTTGTGGAGGACTTCGCGTATTACCTCAAGTTGTTTGTGCATCTGGCGTTTGGAGTCGCCGCGATAGAATTTAGCCTCGATTCCGAGGTCGTCCAGGAGCCCTTTGTAAAACCACCTCGGCGTCAACATTGAATCCGA
>JAITOY010000036.1 GCA_031289775.1 Synergistaceae bacterium | reverse complement strand
CGATCCCGAACGTCTATTTCGCGGCGTCCATCCCGGCGTTTCTGGTCGCCTGGCGGACGAAGAACCTCTTCGGCGCCGTCGTGACCGGAATCGCGGCGACCGCAACCATTAGAATAATTTCAGGCCTCTGACGACAGAGGCCTGAAATTAAACCCTTACGGCCTTCGTGTTCTGATACAAAAACACAAGGCATAGTCTGGATTTTACGGTTCACCCTTTAGGCCTTTAATTTCGAATCGGTATGAAACCGCAATATTTTCGTTAAAATTCCCACTCCATCCTTATCCCGCCGGAGAAACCTTCGAACTTGCCGAAGTACCCCTGGATGCCTGTTTCGAGCGAGAAATTGCTGTTCTCGTCCGGGCGGATGATGATACCGATCTCCCCTATGCCAGTCGTGCCCCGCATGTCGGCGGCTGGGAGCGTGAACTTGCTGCTCCTGGCGTGGATGTCACCGCCGAACTCATGCTCCAGCGCGGCGCCGAAGTACCACGCGCGGCGATTGTCCCTCTCGCGTGAGAAGCGCGCGCCGAACCTTGCCCTGTGCGAGTCGTCCTGCTCGAAGTCTATCCATTCCCCGCTCGACAGCGTGACGTCCTTTCCATCCTGTCTGTTCCAGTAGTACCTGAACATGAGATCCAGCCTGTCACCCGGCCGCCTTAGCTTTATCGTTTGCCCCAACCCCAGGTGAGCCCCGTAGTACGGGGCCTCCACAGTGTACGCCGCCGGAATGCCTTCCGCATCGAGGTAATTGTTCGCGCTGAACTCGTTTTTCAGTTTTCCGCCCCGGAAAGAGCCCTCCAGCCTCAGGCCGTCCGCCCATTCCTTCCGCGCCATGATACCCGCGCCGTAGGAGCGGAGCGAGCCGCTGCCGTGGATGTCGTCTATTATGGCGTTAGTCGCGTAGTCAAAGTTGTCGTACGTGTCATAGTTTCCGTGCCCGATGTCGATGAAGGCGGCCCAGAGGAGCGAACTGTCAGGCTTCCCGTCCTTTCCCTCTTTTCTCTTCTGGCTCGCGAAACCGAGCATCATATTCGTGCCGTTTATGTCGACGTGCGAATTGTCGTTATTCATACGCATCCACGCGCCGTCTATGCCGGCGAACGGCGCGGAGAGACGCTTATAATATCTGTCGCCGCTCAGTATATCGTTGCTCAGGGCTATGTTTGCCGATTCGTAACTGTGATCGGCGAGCCACCCCCCGCGCTGTCCGACGAACGCCAGCCCAGCGAGACGGCCGTTCGTGAGCGCCATGGTCTCATAGGCAGGGAAGGATGCCGGAGTGTTCGGCGACGGCGTCGGCTCTGGCACAGGTTGCGGCGTTGGCGTTGGAGTTGGCGTCGGTGTTGGCGTAGGCGCCGGTGTCGGCCCAGGGTTAGGGCCAGGGTTTAGTCCCGGCGTCGTCGGTGTCGGCCATGGATTCGGGCTCGGTGTCGGTTTCGGCGGCGTCGACGGACCCGGCGGCGTCGGCGGAACATCGCCCGAGGCTGCCGGAGTATTCGGCGAATATGGGACGAACGGAACGCGGGCCACGAGATATTGATCTGGGTTCCCTTGCCCCTCTGGATTGGGAAGAAAATCAGCTGGATTGGTCGCTTTATTCAACGTATCCGTTGGCACGCTCGTGTCGATTATGAACGTATATGCATCCAGAAGCCCTCCGCGCGCATAAGCCGAATCGTTGGCGGGAGCGCCGGTTATGCTGCTTGCCGCGTCAGTCGCTATAAGATAGAAGCGCTGGCCGGGCTGCGGATCCAAACCGACTGCTAACGGCGCTAGGCGAACAACGCTTCCAGCAACGTCGACGTAGTCAGTACCGATCACGGATGAATCGGGATTGATTTTTAAAAGGGCGGTGTCTGAATTGTCGATATCTGTGTTTTGAACGTAGAAAGTCATCTCGCCGTTCAGGTTTGCTTGCGTGAGGGTCATATCGTTGCTCCCCATCACGGTCATCCTAGCGCCGGGCAGCAGGTTGAACGAATGCTTGGTGGCGTCGAGTGTCATCTCCCTCATGAGCACCGTGTAGCTTCCGGGCTCGAGATCGACATTAGGAGTGTCAGTGAGAGTCCCCAGTGTGAATTTATTGTCCCCGCCCCAGTAGAAATACCCGCTGTCCGTACTGACAGGCAGAGGGGTCACTCTCATGTCAAAGCTCCTGCCGCTGTCCTGACTCACCACTATCGGGTCGAAAAGGTACACAGCGCCGCCGGGGGAGGTTTGAATCACCAGCTCGGCGTTGGCATCGGCGGGATCGGGATTGCTCGTAATTGGATCCACTACGGTTCCGATATATATGGAGTTGGTTCGGTTTGAGGTGGAATCAATTATTTTGTTATCCGCAAAGTAAACCTGTTCGCCGCTTTCGGCTTCGAGTATCAGTCTATGCGGTTCGGGATCGTTGTAGCTTTGACTGCCAGTGTCGATGGTTACCGTCCCGTAGACCGCGCCTGTATTCGATGTAAATTCATTTTCAATGAAAAGACTGTCCTTGATTATCATATCGCCGAAAAGGCCGTAGCTGTAGATGAGCCCGCCGGAGATATTTCCGTCAGCGATGATATGGTTATCATAGAAATAACCGCTCTCTATATTAGCGATTCCAAGCATCGTACTGGAAGCAGGGTTGAGCAAAGAGTCATAAGGGGTGGCGCTGGTTACGCCGAGGATACCTCCGCCGTCGATGTATGTGCCGGCATTTATGGTATTTCCGACGACATAGTTGCCGTTGAAATTCCCGATGCCCCCGATCCCGTCCGAGCGAATGCCGACCAGCCCGCCGCCCTGTATATAAGTACCCGCGTTTACGGTAATGTCAGTGAAGGCGCTGTCGTTCACGGCGGACATAACGGCGATCGAGTAGTTTGGGCTGGTTGGTGGGTCAGTGTAAATGCCGACGACGCCTCCGCCGGAGATGTTCCCGGTTGAAGCGACACTTATGCCGTCGAATTCATTACGCGTGACGTCGCCGAAGCCTGTAAGACTCGAGACGCCGTGCGCGCCGAGAACGCCGCCGCCCATGAGAGTCCCGGCTTTTATGTCGAGGCTTCTAAAACCGTTGTGCGTTATGTCGCTGCCCAAGCCGCCGCTCAGCATCGGATTAGACGCGTCCAGATCCGACTGAACCCCGATTATGCCGCCGCCCATGAGTTTGTCAGCGACGTCTACCGTCAGGCTCTCGAAATAATTCTCGCTCACGTTGTCGATGATCGCGGCCCTCCCCGAGGAGAATACGCTGCCGCTCGAGGATACGCCGATTATGCCGCCGCCTTTCAAGTCGCCTGTTTCCGTGGTCACTGTCAGATCCTTGAAGATATTGTGGTGTACATTGGACAGGTTGGCCAAGGACTCCCCGGAGTGGAGCCCTATTATGCCCCCTCCGTACAGGAAGGTCTGGGCGCTGACGTTGGAGTTGAGAAACAGGTTCCCGTAGGCCTCGCCGAGAAACGTCGTGGGTTTCGTAGTAACCATGTCTATATCCTCGTGTGGAATAATGAGACCAATGACGACGCCGAATTCGTCCAGCGACCACCATTTACCTGTATTAGTACCGTCGGTAGCTGAAGCATCCTGTCCGCCTGGATCGTCGTAATTGCTCTGAAGGCCGACTATGCCCCCGCCCTTGATGTAGGAACCCGTGGAGGTCACGTCTATGCCGTTGAAGACGTTGTGATTCATGTGGGTCAGCTCGGCGCCGGCGGTGGAGAGGCCGTTGAGCCCGAGCACACCGCCGCCGCGAATGGAGTAAGCTGCCGTGACAGTTATATCGCCGGGGTCGCCATTGCCGAAAACGTTGCCGCTGGCGTTCGGCAATATGGCATACGTATTTGTCGGTAAAAATTCGCTGTCAGAGTTATATTTATGTTTGCTGTGGTGTTTATGAGAGTGCTTGTCAATGTCTGAGCTTTTGTTTCGACGTCGTCCAGGTTACTCTGCGACAGATAGCCCGGCAGGAACCCGATATAATTGGCCAGTTCATTGACGGTGTTGTCTGTGGCAGTCCCGATACCGCTCCCCAGACTGCCTTGTATGGTCATATACGGAGCTTTGACGCTGAGTGCCACGGTCGAGTTTGAAAATGTAAAGCTGGCGCCCGGCGATATGGTCAATGTCACGCCTGACGCGGTCGTACCGTTAACCGCGCTTTGAAACTGACTCCAAGTGCTGATATCCGCCGCTTCTCCCGCGCGAACCGACGCGAGGATGGCGAACGCGAAGAGGATGAGGGGTAAAGGGAAAGGCGTCCATGATCTCGCCCCGCCAAGGCGGCGCGGCGCTCTGTCCGAAGTTTTTTGATTGGGCTGTTGGGTTTGCCTTGTCTGTCTGTCTGTCTGTCTGTCTGCCGGAAAACTGTTTCGTCTTCAATCAAGCGCTGCGGTTCCATAAGTTTTCGCCTCCGATAATCTGTATTTTTTATCGTTGGAACTCCCTGCGTGCAATTTATTTACGGAAGGGCTGGTTAATTGTTAGAGGCCTAAAGGGTAAAGATTGGGATCCAATCTGCCCCTGCGTTCCCAAACCGCCAAATTTCGTTTGGGTGAATTAATCAGCGTTTACTTACGTCCTCTAATGGCGCAGGGAGCCGCTCCCTGAGGGGTTTTGGGCGGAGTCCCAAAATCTTGCCTCTGCTTTCAGGGGCGAGACATCCCATTACCTGCGCGCTGCCGCACGGGCGGCGTTTATCCACGCGTCCGCCTCCGTCTCCGCTTTCTTTTGCTGCTCACCTGACATTTTTCGCCTAAGCTCGGCGGTCACAGCCGAAAGCGCTTCCGCAGGATAGCCGCACTTCTCAGCTATCACATACCACTTCAATGCCTCGGATGGCGACGCAGCCAGCCCTATTCCGTCCTTGTATACGACAGCTATGTTTTTCATCGCCTCAGCGTTGCCGGATGACGCGGCGGCCTTAAGCATTTTTATGCCGGCCTCGGTGTCCTTCTTCTGTCCTCTCATGCCGTTCAGGTAGACGAGCCCCATTATCGATGCCGCGTCGGGATGCCCGGCATCGGCGGCCTTGGCCATATAATCTATGGAGGCCTTTTCGTCCCTGTCCACGCCGGATCCTGAGTCAAGAACCATCGACATCTTGAACATGGCCTGCGGCAGTTCCATATCCGCAGCTTTGCGGAAGTACTCCGCCGCCCGCTTTGGATCCGCCTCGCTGCCCATGCCGACCTCCCAGCAGACTCCTACGTTATAGACCCCCTCCGCCATGCCGGCTTGGGCCGCTTTCTCGTAGCACTCGCGGGCCTTGGAGAAATTTTTCTGGACGCCGGCGCCCTCCGCGTAAAAACCGCCGAGAGTGATAAGCGCCTGTGCGTCACCCTTTTCAGCCTCTGCCTGAAGCATTGGGAAAGCCTGCTCAGGCGTGATGGCAGTCCTCTGTTCGGCCATTTTGTCCGCCGAGGCGGCAGCCGCAAACGCGGCCGTATTCAAATCAGTCGGAGCGAGGAAACTCGCGAGGACGAGCGCGAAAATAACCATAATGGCCATCCAAAGCGAACCGCGCACGTAAACCGCTACGCACCGGCCCACCTTTACACATCCTTCCGAAAGCTGACACGCCATATCACTGCCCATTGATAAATAACATCTTGTCCGCACGATAAACCCCTCAGCAAAATGTTTTTGCCTTCCCGGTAAAAACTTAAGGAAGGGTTAATTTATTTAGAATTATGACACGCGAATACAAAATTTGCAATAACACAAAACACCTACTCTCTCCTCTTGAGTTATCATTCTCCACTTTAGACGCTCATTGTACTTAAAACCGCAAAAGACGGTAAAGATCCCCTCTCCTGTCCCTGCCAAGCGGCATGTCGCCCCTGCACCTTTCGACCTCGCCTAGGTTCAAGGTCGCGGTCAGAACCCCCTCCTCCCGGCCGAGGGACGCGATGACGCCGCCCCAGGGAGAGACGATGATGGAACGGCCAAAGTGTAAAGACCCTTCGGATCCTCCAGAGATGTTGCACGCTACGACGTACGCTTGAGCGGCGCTCGCTGCCGCCCTCAGGGTAAACTCCCACTGCTCGCCGCGGGTCGCTGGCCAGGCCGCCGGAACGAAAATGACGGACGCGCCGGCGCGTCCTATCGAGCAAACGTACTCCGGGAAGCATATATCATAACCGATCGCGACAGAGCAGCCTACGCCGGCGATACTGAAAAACAGCGGGCTCGTCCCACCCTGAAATGACTCCGCCGGGTGTCCGGAGAAAATATGGGCTCTGTCGTAAAAGGCGAAAGAGTCGCCGGCGTCGTTTATGACCCACGACCGGTCGACGACTCCGCCCTCAGCCGGCCAGGGCATGGCGCCCGCGATCAAATGGACTCCGATGTCCGAACAGAGAAGACAGAGCTCGGACAGAGCATGAGCCCCAGCGTCCCCCCCCGGCCATGACGCGGGCAAAAGCAAGACGTCTGACGCAGAGAGGCCACTCGCCATCGAGATAACCCTCTCGACGTTCGAGCCGGCGACGTCAGTCACTGTCGTCTGCAGAATGGATACGGTAAGCTCCATGCCCTGTCCGCAAAGCCGGGCGCTTTTTAAAGCGCCGCGGCGAACCCCAGCGGCGCCGCCATATTCAGGAGCGCTCCAGAGCTTTTTTCACGTAATTAGGCAGCATGAACGCGGCGCTGTGGAGATCCGTATTGTAATATCCGGTTTCGATGCCGAGTCCATTCCACGCCGTGGCGTCGAGGTCGCGAAGCGGGTCGAACTTTTTCGACGCGAAGCCAAAAAGCCAGTGGCCGGATGGATATGTCGGTATATGTGCCTGATAGACGCGACAGATCGGGAAAAACTCCTTTATCCTGATGTGCGCCCTCTGCATGGCTATCGCGTAAGAATCGTAGTATGGGTTTTCGTGCTGATTGACGAGGATTCCATCCTCGGACAGCGCCCTGAAACAGTTGCCGTAAAACTCCTTCGTGAACAGCCCCTCGCCAGGCCCGAACGGGTCGGTCGAGTCGACTATAATCAGGTCGTAGGTATTTTCGTAACGCCTGATGAACTTCAGGCCGTCCTCATAGTACAGCGTCACCCTCGGGTCGCCCAGACAGCGCGAAGTGAACTGCAAGTGCTCCCGGCAGACTTGCACTACCATCTCGTCGATGTCGACCATGTCGACGCGCTCCACCTTGTCGTAGCGCGTCAGCTCGCGAACGGTTCCGCCGTCGCCGCCGCCGATAACGAGCACACGCCGGATGCCTGGGTTCGTGGCCATTGGCACGTGGACTATCATGTCGTGGTATATGAACTCGTCCTTCTCGGTCAGCATCATGAGACCGTCGAGCGTGAAAAACCTTCCGAACTCGTCGGAGTCGAAAATGTCTATGAGCTGGAATGGGCTCTGTCTGCTCAGAACCTGCCGCTTCAGCTTGATTGAAAAACGCACTGCCGGCGTGTGCTCCTCAGTGTACCAGAGTTCCATGCGAAGACCTCCCCTTTATCGCTTATTTTTTATCATAACGCGTTTTTCTCGAGAATTCCCTTGACGAAGTCGAAATACAGCTTTGTCGCGACAGCCTTGAAGCCCCTGTGGTTTACGTTCTCGTCGTCGATGTATACGCCTTTTTTTTCCGCTACCTCAAGCGTCCGCGCGAGATCGAAATATGTCGCCCCGAGGCTGGAGACGTACTTCTCGACGTATGACGCCACAGGCTTCTGGCTTCTCCCTTTCCTTTCGTGGAAGCGCGTCGGCGCAACGCAAATTATCACGTCGCCCTCTGAGAGCCTGCCGCTCTGTATCTCAAGCGATATCCGGCCCGCTATATCCAGAGGGGTGACAGTTCTCCCAAACGACCTGATGCCGCAGTTGAATACCGCGTTTTGCCGCGCGGCGCCAGGCGATCCACGCGAGTTTATCCGCTCTCGCAGGAAACTCGATATTGTGTGCGCGTCCTCGGCCCCAACTCCAAAAGCAGGGTTGCCGCCAAAGATAAACATAGCGGCCCCGCCTCTTTTCCCCTCTCCTCCGGCCGTGATCCGAACTCCGTCCAATACGTTCACGAATCTCCCGGTCACGTCCGCGGCCATCAGCGCCCCGTCGCGCTCTATCGGCGGAGTTTTGGCGAAAAGCTCGCCTAGGAGGGCGACGGCGTCGGCTGCCGAGTACGAGGGAACATCGCCGAACAAGCTTACAAGCCGCCCCGGATTTTTCGCGAGTCCCCGCGAGACCGTCTCGCTGAACCTGAGCGTTGAGTTCCCGGCGTCGGCCGCACTCGGCCACCCAAGCAGACAAACGCGGTATTTAGACGTATCGATCGCGGAGATTATCGGCGAAAGGACAAAATACATGTCGTAGAGGGCGTCGGCCAGATCCGTCATCAGGACAACCTGAGCGCCGCTCCTCGCCTCGATCTTCCTCGTCGAGTCGACGCCTGGGTCGGCCTCCGCAACGATAAAGTCAAGCCCCATGCCGGCTGTGAGATCGTCTATTCTTGCGCCGGCGATTTCGTGCAGGCGTTCGAACCGCTCGTCCCTCTCGGAGTTGACGACACAGGCCATCTCTGCCTTGCCTTTTTTCAGATCCATCAAAAGACGCGTCGCGGCGTCGCTATAAATATCGTCACTCAACATGGCGACCCTGCGAGCCCCGACCTCGTCGAAAAATTCGTGGAGGCCTCGTCCGGCGTCATTCAAATACAGCCACGAGGCCGGAAGCGGGAGGTCGCCGAACGCCTCGGTGGACGCGGCGTCGACGCCGGCCTCGACGTCCGCGCCGAGCCTGTCTTTGATATATTCGTAAAAAACATGCCGCGCGATGGCGCGATATCCTCTGTGGTTGACGTGGACGCCGTCAATGTAGACACAGTCTCTTTTATGCGCGTTCCCCAGCGTCTCGCACAGGTCAAAAAAATCTATGCCGATGTCGCTCATTTTCGATTTCAAGTACTCCCCGAGACGCCTCTGGTATTTGCCGTGCCTCAGGTGGAAGTTGCCGAACATGATGGACATCGCGATATCGCCGTCCCGGATGTCGCCGTCCTCAACCGCCTTCGTTATAGAGCGCGCCGCCTCGCCTATCGACAACCCGCCGCCCCAGAGGCCCCTGTTCACGACCCGCCAGCGCGAACGCAGGCTCGACCCGTTTGGGCTGAAATAGTTATTGACGTACCCCTGCAAAAGGCTCGCAATCGAGAACCTGTCGTCTGTCCCAATTCCTGCCGCTACGCAGGGGCCAAACAGGTATATCGTGCGCTCCCACGAGGCGGGCTGACGTTTCGTAACGCTAAAGCCGTCGTCGAACTCCAGAAATTTACCCGGGGGGGCATCGTTCCTGAAATAGCACTCGTTCCTCGTCACGGATACGTCCCTGAAAATATCCTCGATATAAGCGCTCGAGTACTCCCTCACGTCGTCATAAAGAGCGGCAAAAAACGGTGGGTTTGCCCTCCGTTCGGCCAAGCTTAGCGGCCTCGCGCAAGGCTCGCCGAGCATGTACGCAGCCGAACCCGCGGCGAAGTCCTTTACTTCAGCCCACTCCAAAAGGCATAACCTCAGGCCGGCTTTTTGCAGCGGTTCGGCGTATGGGGCGTATCGTGTCAACAGATCCCAGATAAGCGCTATGACGTCCTCGAGGGTCGCGATGTCGGCGTCGAGTTCGTCGGCTGCGCCAAGAAGGGCCGAGTCGTCGTAATGGTCGCCGGACGTTACTATAAACCGTGCTTCAGAGCTTCGTTTCGCCTCGTCGAGCGTGAGGAATTCAACGTCGTACCCGTCCCGCAAAAAAGAAAAATCCCCGCCTCCGTCCGTTATCACGCCCACGTTCAGGCCGTTTCGCGTGAGATCGTCGACAAGGAGCAGCTTCATCTCGTCCGAAACGTTTATCCCATACAGAAGAACCTCTCCCGGCCCGAACTTGAGAAATACGTCGCTAAGGGAATATCCTTTCTTTTTGAAAAACATCCAGGATTTGACAAAAAAATTGTCGCTGTTTGAAAGTTTATCGATAGAACTCTCCAGATTCATAACGTCACCCCGTTATAGCGACGTTTATGTACTCGAGTTTCATATCCTGCGGCCCCATTACGAGACTTCCCTTCTTCTTCGCGTAGAGGATATAGCCCAGCGCGTCAGCGGTGATGAGCTCGCCGGGGGCGAGTATCGGGATACCGGGGGGGTAGCACATCACAAATTCCGACGAGATCTCGCCCTCGCTGGAGGCGAGCGGCACTGGTCTTTGCGGCGCGTAAAACGCCTCGCGAGGCGAAAGCTTTACGACCGGGGGGACGTATTCGTGATCCCACAGGCCAAACCTCTCCTTGCCGTGGAGACGCTTTATCTCGGACATGGACGACACGAGGCGTTCAATCGCGTAGTGATTGTCGCCGACCGATATTATGGCGAGAAGGTTTCCCATATCTCCGAACTCTATCTGGATGCCGTAGTCGTCGCGCAATATGTCGTAGACCTCCACGCCGGCGAGCCCTATCCCGAGCGTGTGCACTGATAGCTTCGTCGCGTCGAAGTCGCATACGTCGCGGCCGTTTATTATCTCGCGCGAAAAAGCGTAGTAGCCGCCTATGCCATTGATCTCCGCTCGCGCGTACTCCGCGAGGCCGAGCACTTTGCGGAACGTCTCGACCCCGTTTAAAGCGAGCTCCTTGCGAGCGATGTCCAGCGAGCTCATGAGCAGGTAGGAGGCGCTTGTAGTCTGCGTGAGGTTTATGACCGTTCGCACGTAAGCCGGGTCGACTCGTGTGCCTTTCGTGACGAGGAACGAGCTTTGAGTCAGCGACCCCCCGGTCTTGTGCATACTTATCGAGGACATGTCGGCGCCGGCTGACATCGCGGAGGAGGGCATGTCCTCTCCGAAGTAGAAGTGAGCGCCGTGCGCCTCGTCGACGAGAACCGCCATATCGCTCGCGTGGGCAATCTCCACGATGCGCCGGATGTCCGGGCAAACGCCGTAGTACGTCGGGTTGTTTACAAAAACAACCTTCGCCCCCGGGTTGGCCCTCACAGCCTCCTCGACGTCCGAAGCCGCCATCCCGAGCGATATGCCAAGGCTCTGGTGCGTCCCAGGGTCGACGTACACCGGAGTGACGCCGCACAGGATGAGCGCGTTTATCGCCGAGCGGTGCACGTTGCGCGGGATTATTATCGAGTCGCCTCCCTTGCAGGAGCTCATTATCATCGCCTGCACAGCGGATGTCGTTCCGCCGACCATCATAAAGGCCGAGTCGGCGCCAAACGCCCCGGCCGCGAGAGCCTCCGCGTCGCGTATGACTGACGTCGGGTGCGAGAGGTTGTCGAGAGGTTTCATGGAGTTCACGTCCACGGACAGGCACGACTTGCCAAGGAAAGCCGTCAATTCCGGCGTGCCCCTCCCCTGCTTGTGTCCCGGCACGTCAAACGGCACGAAGCGGCGTTCCCTGTATTCGACGAGCGCCTCATGAAGAGGGGCATCGCTTTGCGAGAGTTTTTCCCCCATAGCTGTCAGTACATGTTCATCCCGTAGTAAATTTCGAGCATCTCTTTTGTTATCTGGTCTTTTATCGAAAGCCGCGTCTCCGGCGAGAGTTCCCTGGGATCGACGTTAAAGAGGTAGTCGGACAGAACCATCTCCTTCAGCAACATTTTCGTATGAAATATGTTCGACTGATACACGTTGATGTCTATCGCGTCGTAGCGCGTCATAGTGTCCTCCGATATATAGTTCTGTATCGAGTTGATCTCGTGATCCTTGTAATATTTTTTGCCGTCCACGTCGCGGGTGAATCCGCGAATGCGATAGTCCATGGTTATTATGTCCGAGTCGAAAGAGCCTATGAGGTAATCGAGGGCCCTCAACGGCGTAACCCTGCCGCATGTGGAGACGTCTATATCCACTCTGAAGGAGCTGATGTCCTTATTTGGATGAAATTCAGGGTAGGTATGGACAGTGACGTGGCTCTTGTCGAGATGAGCCGCCACGAGACTGTCCCTCGCGGTCAGAAATTCCCTCGCGAGGAGACCCTGATTGCATGAGACGTCCATTCTCTCTGGAGGGACGCTCTCCTCGGATATCATCACAGTGACGCTTGCGCCCTGCGGGTCGTAGTCCTGTTTTGAGATATTTAAAACACACGCGCCTATTATGTCCGTCACGCCGCACAGGATGCCTGTAAGTCTTTCCGAGTTATACTGCTCGTCGATGTAGGCTATGTAATCCTTCTTCTCTCGATCCGTCCTCGCGTAACAAATGTCGTAAATGTTGAAGCTCAAGGTCTTCGTCAGGTTGTTAAACCCGTAAAGCTGGATCTTCTCTTTCAACCCTACCCTCACGCCCCTCTCGAACGATATCGCTTCAATGAGCGTCAACTATAACGAACGTGAGGGATATTGTCAAACCAGACCGTCCCTAATGTCCATAAAAGCGTGGGCGCGAAAAACTGAAAAGCCTGGGCCAAAATCCGTACGACCCTAAGCTATTCCATAAACTGTGTTTGTGGTAACATAACGTCGTGAAATGACTATATAAGAGAAAGAGGTGCGATTATAGATTATGAAAATTAACGTAAGAAAGCCGGTTTTGATAATAGCGCTTTCCGCTCTCGTTCTCTTTCTCTCAGCGCAGGCCCCGACATACGCGCTGCCGTTCACGACCGTTTACATAACGCGCCCTGGGGTGTTATATCACAGGCGCTCATGCATAACTCTCCGCCGGGGAGGAATAGCGATTTCCCTGTCGAACGCCCAGTCCCTCGGGTATTACCCATGCATGAGGTGCAAACCGCCGACGTGGTAGCCTTGGGTTTCGGTTTGTCGCGCAGCTGTCTGACTTCAGCTCGCTGTTTTTTCGAAGCCCGTCGTCCCGTTCTCCTCCAACAGCCCATGTTTTATAAGCCGCGCCTGTATTCCGCGATTTGTCCGGCCAAACTCGAGCGCGAGATCCGAGATGGAGGCGCCACCCAGGAAACGGCTTTTCAGCAGATCGTCCGCGTCTTGCGCCCAGGGTTTGCCCTGATTAGGCGGCCTGCTGGCTTTTGTTTTTGCTTCCGCGGCCGGACGCCATGAGAGTATATCTGACAGATGTTCGCGCAATAAAAGCTGTCCTCGCCTGTCAAACATAAGCTCAATATAATCGCCGTATCTCCCGTGCCGCATTTCGCCGGAAATGCCCGCCTCCAGGGCGGATTCGGCGGGTTCTGAGAAGCTTTTCCCGTCCTTGTCGGCTGATTTTATCAGGAAACCTCTTTCCAGAAGCCATCTTTTGACAACCCTCGGCCGCACATACGCCGGATCTTCTTGATTCAGCAGACCGAAAGCTTCGTTTATCCTGACGGTCATGTTTCTCAATGACTCGGTACTGTCCGTGATCAATATCCGTCCGAGCACGCCCTCGTCCATCTCATAGTTTTTGTCCATGACCATTCGCTCCTTCGATTGTAAGACGTTGCGTTTCATCGTTCCGCAAATTGTATTCAAGAATTTCTCGTCCGCCATCAGCAGTTTCAATGCCCATCCCCTCGGCAAAATTTCAGATCCCGCATGACGGAGCTTTGATACCCAGGGAAAATACGTTTCTTTCTTGTCAAGGCAGCAGTTTCTAAAATATTAAGATGAAATTTGTATTTTACAGTCTGTTTTTGTCCAACAGCGTCGTTATATTCACTTTTCGCGCGCAACTTTATCAATCGCTTCTTTTTCTTTTCGTCTGTGCTGGCACTCGCGCTAAAATAATATTCGCGCCAATAGGCCCTCTGCCGTTCTACAGGGTCGAACGGTTCCGGCGTCGTTTCCTCATATCCAGGCACGTCAAAATTGGAGATGAAATTCAGGTATATCTCCACCTTCTGTAGCCGCCCGTAGCCTTTCCTTTCACCTTCCGCCTCGTGGACGAGGATTTTTTCCACGAACTCGTTCAGCATCGGCGCCGTCAGTTCGGAAAAGTCCGTGTATCGAGCACGAGCGAGCGGAGAGCGGACGTTTTTATATGCGTCAATGAGGATTTTATTGCCCTTGACAAGATCACAAAATTCAATTAGTGTATTATTTAGTTTCTTAAATTATTTCCTTGAAGAATTAATTAAATATCATTTATTTTTCTCTTATCATAAAAGCATTTTGCTCAGTCCTAGACTCAAAAGCTGTATTAGAACAAGAAGTGAGTGCTGTCGTCTTTAATTGGCTTCAGGAAACATCGTATCATCTGGATGAGGAAATGGATGGCAACATAGAGGAAATCGCCTTATACCAAGAAGGAATAAGCGGCAACATTGGCTACTATCTCGTTATCCTCAATATAGTGAATACAAATTTAGATTTAGGGCTCCCTGTTGGAGTTGGATTTACTGCATACCCACGAGGCACAGTGCTTCCAAATGATGACGCGATTGTGCTGGCGCATTCAGCCGTTATAGATGGTTACGGATTTGCTACTCTCGCCCAAAATCCCCAGGCAATCAACCCTAAAATAGATTACGCCATGCCATACTCCCTTACATCTCCGCTGCCCGTATCCCAGCACTCCATGATCGACACGGTCGGGACTTCAAAAATTCTTTCAACGGGCACATATATATTCCGGGATTTAGTCGTAACCCAGTGGGGGGCGGACTATGAAATAACTTCCGAGGTCATTCCCACCTGATTATAACGAACGCCTCGAAAACCGTCCCGGCTGGGGCGTTCGATATTCCAAACGACTACACGAAGATGGGTTTCTAAGCGAGTTATCGACTTGGATTGGCGTAGCGATTTCACTTTTTTCGTTCTATGCTCCAGGTCGAGTTTCACCAAGGCCGGAGGTCGGCCACGCTACCT
>JAITOY010000074.1 GCA_031289775.1 Synergistaceae bacterium | reverse complement strand
GCGTCTTTACAGGAAATAAATAAGGAAATTTGCGGAGTTCGTAATTCGCGCGTCATTTTCAAATACTCTCGATCATTAAGCATATTGTGCGCGCAATGAGTACTCACGAAGAAGATATGCCGTAGAGTTATTTGTGGTATTTTATCCGACAGAAGAGCTATTAGCGGACATTAATTGAAACGCGTCACGCCATTCATGAATATTTGCCGCCCGAAGACAAGAATATCATAGACTGAGGATTTTGTGAATAAACTTTCCGACGTACATCCAAGTACGGCGCGCATGGCGCAATGTTCAGCGAATACTCGCCAGTATCAATATGATGACTCCCAAACAAAATACAAAGCACACGATTCTTACCAACCTAAAATACCATCTGTACCAGGAGGGACAAGCGGGGCTCTTCACCCACTTATAAAACTGCTTCTTGCGGGTACTCGCTATCAGCGCAAATGGGATGAGCAGCAGCAGTTTGACCCAAAACGGCGTTGGAAATATCTCCGAGCCATGCGCGACAAACAAGAAAAACAGCGCCGCGCCCAACGCATAGAGTACGATACCGCTCATTTTTATTTCGAATGTGCCATTCATTATCTGCT
This sequence comes from Synergistaceae bacterium, assembly GCA_031289775.1. Taxonomy (GTDB): domain Bacteria; phylum Synergistota; class Synergistia; order Synergistales; family Synergistaceae; genus JAITOY01. The sequence goes on along the minus strand of JAITOY010000074.1, from coordinate 13,656 downwards.
GGCACAGCAGAAGCAACTCCGGCACGAAAACTATCGCCGCAACCAGCGCAAAAAATCCGATATACGTCATGATGATCTCCCTTCCAACTTTTCCGTATTATATCAAGTCCGCCGCGACGCGTGACGTTGATTTTTCCTTTTGGTTCCCTCATAATAAACGCGCTTCGCTGATGAAAGTTTTTGTTCTCGCAGACATAGCTCAACGCCTCTTCTCGCAACAGCGTTACGAGGTTCTTATTTTTTTGGCCGTAACCTGAGGAATGAGATATGGGCTTGACAAAAACGTCCATCTTCATGAAAATAAACATATTGGTATTTTTCACGACAAACGAAACGTTTATTTTTACGTATGCCCACACCTCCGGAGGTGATTTATGCGGAAGTTCTGACGCAAGGAGCGTGGCAGGCCGGGGCGCTTTAAATTGACCTTCGGGCCTATGGTATCTGGAAGGCTGGACGAATCGCGCAAACTACGTTTCGTTGATTGGGAAGACGGCGGCTGCCGGGTTTTATAATATTTTCTATTTTAGCCGCCAAAAATAAATCTGCCTTTCCTAAAAAACTGTCCATCCCTGACAGGTTGGCGAATGATAGCGAGGAGTTGTTTTATCCAAAATGAAAAAACTGATATGTTCGTCCGCTGCACTGATATGTCTGTGTCTCACGTTCGTTTTCCTTGCTCCGCTCCCGGCTTCGGCTGCCCCTGAAATAACGCTCCGTTTCGCGGGTCAGCTCCCACCGGAGCACAGCGGCACCGTTTTTATGAACGATATCGCGAAAACCATCGCGGAGAGGTCGGACGGGCGCATCGAGGTAAAGGTCTATCCGGCCAACCAGCTCGGCGACTACGGACTCGTACACCAGGAGCTGATAAAGGGCACTATCGACATGGCCATGATCTCCGCCCCAGGCGACATCGACCCTCGCATAAACTTCGTGTACATAAACGGGTTCGCGACGGACTACGCTCAGCTCGAAAAGACGTTTGCGACAGGCGGCTGGGCGTATAAAAAGATGGACGAGCTCAACCAGACATTGGGCGTCAAGTTCCTCGGCTTCAACGTGGAGGGCTTCATCGGGATAGCGAGCACGAAGGCCCTGACCGAACCACTGAACCCAAAGGTCGACAAGGGCGTCCTCTGCCGCGTCCCGAACATGTCCGCGTATCAGCTCCCGGCGGTGGCGATGGGCTTCAGGACGATGACAATCCCCTACTCCGACCTCTACACGTCCCTCCAGACCGGCGTCGTCGACGCTGTCGACGGGCTGCCGCCGGCAGCGGCTTACGCGATATTGAAGGACGTCACAAAGTTCTGGTACCAGCTCAACTACTCGATGGAGGTCGAGCCGTATTTCATGAGCATGAAGACGTGGGAGACGCTCAAGCCGGAGGATCGCGAGATGATAGCCGAAGTTGTGGCGGCGACCGCTGAGAAAAGCGTACCCCTCGCGAAGAGCGAGGATGAAAAAAACATGCGGCTCATGCGCGAGGCCGGCATCGAGGTCTTCACATATACGGCCGCGGAACTCTCCGACATACAGAAAGCTGTGGCCGGCACGTGGCCAGCGCTTGCGGACACCATGGGAAAGCCCTTTATAGACGAGTTCGTGAAGGAGCTCGGCCCAAAATAAACTGACGATAAATTTCTACTCGCGAACCCGATTTCGCGCGAGACGCCGACGAGGCGGGGACGAGATCCCGTTCCCGCCTCTTTGATAATTATGGAGGTTCAATAGCATGACCGAGCAGCCCAGGGGGAACACGTTCGACAAAATAGCGGTCGGGGCTTTTTCGACTATAATCGTCATCACCTCGCTTTCGATCACGTTTATAATAACGAGCGCGGCCGCGACGAGATATATATTCAAGATAAACTTTGTCGGTTACGACGAGATCGCCGTGCTCGTGGCCTTCTGGTTTTACTTCACCGGCGCGGCGTACGGCGCGTTCAACAATTCGCACGTCAGCGCAGACGTCGTCGACGCTTATTTTCCCGAGGGCGCCGCGAAAAGAACGCTCGCCTTCGCCAGGTGGCTCGTTACGAGCATCGCCTGTGGACTTTTCGTCTACTACGGCTATCGCTACTTCATGTTCAGCTTTGTGGGGCCGCTCGGCAATTTTCAGTTCCTGCCGAAAAGCATGACGTGGCGCATTCCACTTTGGACGACTCACATATCCATTTTCCTCGGGCTGATCTTCATGGAGGTCTATTTCATCAGGAACCTCGCGATTAGCGCCAAAGCGCTCGTCGCCGGGAGGAAGCGGGCATGATTTATATTGCCCTCATCATCCTGATCGTTTCTCTGCTCCTCGGCGTCCCCGTGCCGATCAGCTTCATGGCCTCCTCAGCCTGGCTGATATTTTTCGGCGGCCCGGACGGGATGGGATACGACCCGGCGCAGCTCCTTCCGCACGGCTACCTCCAGATGTCGTCGGTATCGCTCATGGCGATCGCCCTTTTCATAATCGCGGGCGGTCTGATGGAAAAGGGACGTATCGGAGAAAAACTCATAGACCTCGTCGACGTCTTCTGCGGAAGCGTAAAAGGCGGCCTCGGAGTCGTCGGCACGGTCTCCTGCGCCGTCTTCGGCTCCATAACCGGCGCTGCCTGCGCGACGCTATCCTGCATCGGCTCCATCATGTTCCCTCGCTTCGAGAAAGCCGGCTACCCGAGAGGACACACGGCCGCGCTCATGGCGAACGCCTCGCTGCTCGGCCTCCTCATTCCGCCGAACGCGACATTGATAATATTCGCATGGATAAGCGGGCAGTCCGTCCTGGCCTGCTTCCTCTCCACGGTATCCGCCGGGCTGCTCGTCACTGTGCTGATATCGCTCGCCAACGTCTGGCTCCTTCGCGACAACCCGACGGTTTTGGTCTCCCAAAAGCGCACGAGCCCTGAAAAAACGGCATTGTTCAGGGAAAGGGGCGTGCTGGCCATACCAGCCCTCATGCTCCCTGTGATAGTCCTCGGCAGCATATACGGCGGCATAATGACGCCTACGGAGGCGTCCGCCGTTGCGGTTGTGTACTCCATCCCGATTGGCATGTTCGTCTACAAGGGGCTCACGCTTCGCGGGCTCTGGGATTGCCTTGTCGAGTCCGGCGTGACGACAGGCGTCATCATGATAATGCTCTACTCCGTCTCCATGCTCAGCAGGCTCTATATTCTCGAGGATCTGCCCGGCAAGGTGCTTCAACTTTTTTACTCCGTCTCTACGAACAAATGGGTCATCATGGGCATGATAAACATATTCCTGGTCATAATGGGCATGTTGATGGACGATATCAGCGTTGTGACCCTTACGACCCCGATTTTGATGCCCATAATCGTCGAGCTCGGCTTCAGCCCGATACACTACGCCGCCGTCGTCGGCGTCAACACCGGGCTTGGCTGCATCACTCCCCCGGCCGCCCCTGTTCTTTACCTCTCAGGCAGACTCTCAAATACGCCCATAAACGAGATGATGAAACCCACGCTCTGGTTCATCGCGCTCTGCTGGGTTCCAGCGCTCATTTTCGTCGCTTACTTCCCGAAGTGGATCCTGTTCCTCCCGCATATCGTACTTGGAACCGCCTGGTGAAAACGACGCCGGGATTTTCCAACCCCGACGTCCCAAGGGCGTCCACGAATTTTTACAGGAACGTTTTCGCGCTCCTCACGTTCGCCGTCTTCGCTTGCGCGCTCCTTACAACCTCGCCGGCGGCTTTCGGCGCGTCGCTTCTTTTTGGCGCGCTCTCGAGGACGGCCGTCAAGAAAAACTGGAAAAACCCGGAGTTTTGTGGAAAATGCCGATTTATTGTCAGGGGCTTAAAGGGCGAAGATTGAAATCCTGTCTGCCTCCGCGTCCCCAGGCGGCAAAATGCCGCCAAAACGAATCAATCGGCGTTTCCCTGGTTTTTCAGTATCGGCCTCATGCTCCTGACGCTGGCGCCGATCGTCGAGGCGTTGTGGAGCAGCGCTGTGAGAGCAGGCGTGATAGCGCCGGAAAGGCCAAGAGCGAGGAAAGCTGAGTTTACGGCTATTATGAAGACGTAGTTGCCTCGGATGCGGCTCATCACTCCGGTTGAGATCCTGCGTATCGAGACGACAGATTTCAGGTCGCCGCTTGTGAGCACGACGTCGGCTACCTCGCGCGCTATGTCCGCGCCCTCCTTCATGGCAAACCCGACGTCGGCGGCGCCCAGAGCCGGGGAGTCGTTGATGCCGTCGCCTATCATAATGACCTTTGCGCCCAGAGCGCGCAGGTCTTTTATGCGTTCGGTCTTTTGTTCGGGCAGGAGCATGGCGTGAAACGAGTCGAGCCCGAGGCGCGACGCGGCGTCCTCGGCTGCGGCGCTGTTGTCGCCGGTTAGCATCAGGATGTTTTTTATGCCCTCGGCGCGAAGATCCCTCACCACGCCAGCCGCTTCGTCTCGCAGCGCGTCCTCCACGCAGATGACGCCAGCGAGTTTACAACCGGTCGCGAGATACAGGAGCGAGTAATGGCGGGCCAGCCCCCTGACGATGGCGGCTTCCTTCTCTCCTATCTGTATTTTTTCGTCCTCGAGTACGAAGTGCTCGCTCCCTATGATGAGACGAGTAGAGCCGATGCGTGAAACTATGCCGTGAGCCACGGCGTATTCGACGTCGGCGTGCTCCTCCCTGTGCATGAGGTTCTCTTCCTCCGCGCGTTTTACGACGGCTCTGGCTATGGAGTGCGGAAAATGCTCCTCCAGGCACGCGGCTGTTCGCAGCACCTGCTCGCGGGTCCATCCGTCGAACGGGACGACCATGGCGACGCTCGGCGAGGCCACAGAGAGAGTGCCGGTCTTGTCGAAGACAACAGTGTCGGCCTCGGCGATTTTTTCGAGTATTCGCCCTCCTTTGACGACGACGCCCTCCCTCGCGCCCTCGCGCATGGCCGAGAGGATCGCGAGCGGCGTCGATAGCTTTATGGCGCACGAGTAGTCTACAAGCAGCGCGGACGCGGCTTTTCGAAGGCTGCCCGTAAAAATGAATACGAGGCCGGCCAGAAGGAAGCTGTACGGGACGACCGCGTCGGCGAGCCGTTCGGCCTTTCCCTCTATCTCCGCCTTCATGCCCGACTCCTCGATCATCTCCATAATCCGGCTGATGCGAGTGGCCTTGTCGAACGCGGCGTTTCGCACGAGCAGCTCGCCCTCCTCCACGACAGTTCCGGCGAAAACAGAGTCGCGGGGGCGCCTGTGAACCGCGAGCGGCTCGCCGGTCATCACGGACTGGTTCACCATCGCGTCTCCGCGCACGACGCGGCCGTCAACGGGGACAACTGTCCCGGCACGCACGACTACGTCGTCGCCTAAACAAAGGTCGGACGACGGTATCTGAATCTGGACGCCGTCGCGCTCTACCCAATAAGTGGCTTCGTTCATCGCAAGGCCTTCGGCGAGGCGCCGCTTCGAGCGCTCTTTGGTCCAGCTCTCCAGAACGTCGCCGAACGAAAGCATGGTCATTATCGTCGAGGCTGTGGATAACTCCCCTAACAGGAGCGACGCGCCTATGGCAGAGGCGTCGAGAACCGATATGTCCAGTTTCCCCCTCAAGAGGGACTTTACTCCCGTGAACAGGAATGGGATGAAGCGGATCGCGCTCACCACGACCCTGACCGGCAATGGCAGCAGCCTGCCCGCCAGACCGCGCCCGAAGAGGGCGAACGCGCTCATCGCCACCCCTCCTTCGTACCGTGACGGCAGCGACTCTCCCTCCAGGTATGACCTGTCGATGAGGCTCACCGCTGTGAGTACGTCATCACGGGCGGATGGGAGGAACTTCACGAGTATGCCTCCAGTCCGAAACGACGCGCGAACCTCTGTTATTCCATCCTGCATCTCGAGCAGCCGTTCGATCACGCCGGCCTCGTCGCGAGTGAAGCCCGAAAAATGGCTCCGGCCGCATCTCAGGCGCATGCGGCCGGGGAGCTCGTGGACAATTTTATATTTCATCCCAGGTGAGCGGCGCCTACTCCGCGCCTTCTTCTTCGATTTCGCAGCTGCAGACGGCCGGGCCATCTATCTCCCTAGCCTCGGCTACGATGTCGTCGAGACCCTCCTTCAGGGACTCGGCGGCGCAAGCGACGCCGTCCTTCAGCCTGATGCCCTTGTTTACGAGCCTCACAAATGAACGCCTCCCGCAGCGGCTTGACGCGAAGGCGTAAGCCGCCCCGCCCAAAACGAAAGTGCCCGCCAGTATTCCAACCTTCTTCCAGTCCACAAAACATTCCTCCTTCGATCTGAAAAAACGATAAACAGTTTGCAGACGCTAACTAAGCACAACAATTTAGCCTCTTTCTTATGGTAAGGCTTGAATTTGACTTTGTCAACGATCAAAAAAGCATGACGATTAATTCTAGATGAGGTGGAAAATGTGGCTTGACAAAACGGATAAGAGTAGTAATATCAATTTAGTTTGACATTACTAACTTAAAGGTGAGCCACATGAGCCCCGGCTCGCGTTGGCGACTCGAGGAGGAAAAGCAATGCCAAAAATTGGTCTCATTTATTGGAGCGGAACAGGGAACACCGAGAAGATGGCGGAGTTGATCGAACAGGGCGCTAAAAGCGCCGGCGCCGAGGTGACGAGGAAAAACATAGCATCGGCATCCCTGGACGAACTGGACGCGTACGACGTCATAGTGTTTGGCTCGCCGTCCATGGGGTCGGAGACGGTCGAGGAGGCGGAGATGGCGCCATTTGTCCTGGCCGCGACGCCAAAGCTCGCGGGCCGAAAAACCGCCCTGTTCGGCTCATACGGCTGGGGCGACGGCGAGTGGATGCGCACATGGTCCGCCGAGCTGAAGGGCGCCGGCGTAAATCTGCTCGACGACGGGCTCATAGTCCACGAGACGCCTGAGGGCGAGAGCGCCGACGCTTGTCTCGATTACGGGAAAAAACTCGCGGCTTTTTAGGGAGACTCAACAGATAGGCCCCTGACAAAAAATCAGCCATAATGCCTTTCAATGCAACTTGTTACAATAGAACCCATCATATACCCAATCAATTATCCACGCACGACGCGTTTCGATCGAATTTAACGGGGCCCGGCCAAAACCGGGCCCCTTGTCCGTCTGATCCGGAGTTACGCCAGGTCGGCCGGCCTCGTTTTGCTTATCACTGGTTCGCCGTTTTTGCCCCTCCAGGCTATGCCTATCCCCATGTAGGTCATGATGACTGCGACTATCGGGTTGATGTAATTGAAAAACGCGTACGGGATGTACTCGAGCGTAGGCACGCCGAGGGTCTTGCTCTGATACGCGCCGCACGTGTTCCACGGTATGAGCACTGAGGTTATCGTGCCCGTGTCCTCCAGAGCCCTCGACAGCATCCTGGGATGCAGCCCTTTTTCGTCGAACGCCGACTTGAACATACGGCCCGGCAGCACGAGCGACACGTACTGATCCGCGCCGAACATGTTCGTGAAGATGCAGGATATCGTGACGGCCAGGATGTAGCCGCCAACGGTGCTGACGCTCTTCAATATGACTTTCAGGAACGCGTCGAGGAACCCGCACTTGTCGAGCACGCCGCCGAAGACAAGCGCGCACAGGACGAGCGAGTTGGACCATGTCATGGACTGCAAACCGCCCCTCGCCAGCAGATCGTTCAAAATGCCGGCCGCGTTCAAGATCGACTCATGCGAAAAGTTGCCCAGCCCCCGTTCGGCTAAGAGCGCCGCAAGCGCCGCCGCGTCTTCGGCGAGACCGGCTATCTCCTGGGTGAACTCGGGTGTGAAGCCGTTCTGCATCACGTCTAGCATCTGCCCGAAGCTCGCTCCCTGAAAGAGACCGAGGAACATGCCGGCGAGCGCGCCGGCGAATATGCTCGGCAGCGCCGGCTTGCCAGACGCGGCGAGCGCTATGACGATGATTGGAGGTATGAGACCAATCGGCGATATCGGGAACTCGGCGCGCATGAGCTCCTGAATCGATGAGACCCTCTCCGGGTCGAAGGAGCCGGAGGCGTAGCTGATCCCAAGCACGCCGGCTATGACGAGCACAATCGCGTACGATGGGGCCGTCGTCCAGAACATAGCCCTTATGTGCTGGAAGATATCCGTCCCGGCCATGGCTGGCGCGAGGTTAGTGGTGTCGGAGAGAGGAGACATTTTATCGCCGAAGTAGGCGCCCGATATGACAAAACCGGCCGCCATTGGCGCGGGAACGCCGAGCCCTGCCGCTATGCCCATGAGGGCTATACCGACCGTCCCAGTCGTGCCCCAGGATGTCCCCGTCGCGATGGAGACTATGCTGCTTATCAGGATTGTCGCGACAAGGAATATGGACGGGTTCAAAATCGCGAGCCCATAGTAGATCATCGTCTGCACGACGCCGCTCAATATCCACGTGCCGACGAGAATACCGACGGTGAAGAGTATCAGCATGGCCTGCATACCCATCATGACGGACGCGATCATGCCCTCCTCGATTTCGCTCCAGGAACGCTTCAGCACTAGCATCCCCACTAGCGACGCTATAGTCGCCGACAGCACCATCGCGATGTGTACGTCCGTACCCCAGATCAGCACCGACCCGCCAATAAGGACAGCCGCTGTCGCTATCACCGCGATAGCCTCATAAATATTCGGCTGGCGCCCTACCCTCTTCTCCTTTGTATCGTCATTTCCCATGTTTCTGCTCCCCCTTTTGAAAAAATTTTTGATACGATAAAACCCCCCGTTTTCCAGGGAGAAAAACCAATGATGAATGCCGGCCGGCGACATGAAACCGATACTCCGATTTAATGAATTTTAATTGCAAGATTTGACATGTCAAGCACTAATGTTTACGGCAGACGCCCGGCGGGTGAATCCGCCATTATTGGCTAAATCACCAGTTTTCTGAGATAATCGCCAAAGCCGGATTCACGGCATGGGAGGCGATAATGTGGAGGAACGTCTTGTTTTGTGCGAGTCGGACGTAATCAGGCCGATGCCGAGGTGGATGTCAGTCTCCGCGGTTCTTCTGGGGATTGCGCTTCTTTACGACGCGTATATCGCGTATTTCGCGAGCGGATTGAACGCCAGGTTCGCCTACGGCGCCGCGCTGGGTTTCATCTCCATTTACGCGGCAGGGCTGAACCGCAGGATGTATCTGTCCGACGTCGGCGTGGTGCGGGAGTCTCTCAGCTGGGGCAGGAAGCTTTGCCGCGTTCTGCCCTGGGAGGACGTGCAATACGCCTCCCTGGCTTTTCGCGGCGGCAGGATGATGCTCTTCCTGGAGGTCGGCGTAAGGGGCTGGAAGATCCCGTTCACCCGCGAGCGGGAGGCCGACGTCCGCCGCGTCCTCGCGGACATGATACCCGGCGTCGACGTCGATACCGCCGAAAAACATTGACAGGCGCGAGTGTCTCCTGCCCGGTATAATGCGCATCATGAATTCGAAAATTTGATCTATAATAATCGCGGCATATAATTGCGCCTTTAAGGAGTGATCTCGATGAAACGTTTTAAGGCAACCGGACGTATCGCGACGATATTTCTTCTTCTCCCGATTCTGGCAATTTTATTGTTTAACGTCTCCGCCTCGAACGCCGAGGACTGGCCGACGTTCAGGGGCAACTCGCAGCGCACGGGGCGCTCCGTCGCGGAGGCGCAGCCCGAGAGACAGACGCCGATATCCGGGCAGGTCGTCTGGCAAAGGAGCGTATCGGGCGGTATCCAGTCGTCGCCGGCGATTTTCGGCGGATTGGCGTATTTCGGCAGCAACGACGGCACTCTCTACGCCGTCTCCGAGGCCGAGGGCAACCTCGTCTGGCGCTTCGGCACGGAGAACTGGGTCGCGTCCTCCCCAGCCGTAAGGGGCGGGCTCGTCGTCTTCGGCAGCTACGACGGAAACGTCTACGCGCTCGACGCGTTCTCCGGCGCGCTCAAGTGGCAGTTCACGGCGCAAAATATCGTGGCGTCCTCGCCGGCCCTGGCGAACGGCCTGGCGTATTTCGGCTGTCTGGAGGGCAACGTATATTGCGTCGACACAACGACCGGATTTCTCAAGTGGAGCTTTATCGCCGGGCGAGAGGTGTACGCCTCCCCCACAGTGGCCGACGGAGTGGTTTATATAGGCAACCACGACGGCAAGATGCTGGCTTTGAACGCGTCGACGGGCGAGCTGATCTGGCGAGCCATAGTCGGCGGCCCGGTCACGACGGCCCCAGCGGTCGCAAACGGCTACGTCTACTTCGGAAGCTGGGACGGAAAGCTTTATTGCGCGGAAATTAAAAACCAGGCCGTGATATGGAGGTATGACTCCGGCGGTTCCATCGAGTCCTCGCCGCTTGTCGAAAACGGCAGGGTGTACTTCGGCAACCTGAAGGGCGCGATGACCGCGCTCGACGCTAAAAACGGCCGAGTGATATGGCAGACGGAGACGGGGCAGACGATAATGTCTTCGCCGTCCATCCGTGGCAGCCAGTTGTTTTTCGGCAACAACGCGAACGAGATCTACTCGCTCGACGCCGCCTCCGGGAACGTCCTGTGGAAGATAATGGCAGACGGGCCGGTGACGACAGCCCCGGCGGTTGGCGCCGACGCCATTTTTGTCACCGGCCTGGACGGCATTATCCGTCGCATAAGATAGTCTCCGCCAGAGACGCCGAAGCGACAGTTCATGACGCGTCGTAAAAAACCGGCTTTCTTCCCTTGAAAAACGCGAATTTTTCGAAGCCGGCCTCGTGGATGCGGCCGACCGCGTAGGGTATTCGCTCGCCGACGCGCCCGACGGTGTGCGCGTCCGAGCCTGACGTGACAATCTCGCCGCCCGCCGACCTGAACATCCCAAGGACGTCGAAAGACGGCATGGTGTCGTCAAGCCCCTTGGGAAAACCTGACGTGTTTGCCTCTATCCCCACGCCGTGTTTTGCCGCAGACTCGAGTACCTCTGTCAGAACAGGGTAATAAACCGAGAGGTCGACGCGAGACCTTGTTTTTTCGTCCATATAACGAATCTGGTAGTTAATGTGCCCGATGACGTCGCAAAAACCGCACTCCGACAGCTCGAAAAGCTCGTCGTAATACTGCCGGTACATGGCGCCTAGATCGACGTTTTCATAGTCGACGTAATAAAAATCCTCGCGTCCTCGCATTATGTGGATAGAGCCGATCACAAAATCGAGCTCTGGGTCGTCCGTTATCTCTGCCGCGAGATCCAGGAACTGGTGCGGCTCGCCCAGCTCGATGCCGGCCGATATGGCAAGCTCGTCGCCGAATGTGTCCCGCGCGCGCCTTATGTCCGCAAAAAGCCGCCGCTTCAAGCCCTCGCAGTAGCTCTTGCCCCTGTACAGGTCGCAGTGGTCGGTTATGGCAATCCCGGCAAGCCCTCGCCTCACGGCCGCCGCGCAAATATCCTCCACCTTCTCCATTCCGTCGTGCGAATGTTGTGAATGGGTGTGACTGTCGCAATAAACTTTGTCCGACACTGAAAGCGAGACCTCCCCGATACTTCCGCCCGTCGCCGGGTCTTTATTGTACTCCGCGCATATTCTATACCATTTTGGGCGATTCATTGGGCATTACGCACTATCTTTCAACGGCTCGCATTTTCCGAGACTTTGTGTCATACTCCCCTCGTGTTTTACAATGCAGCCTATCGCGCGAAGGATTCATCCCTATTTTGCGCATTTCGCGGAAAGGAATGGTCATAGCTGAATGAAGGACGACGATAGAACCGGAGGTATCCTCATACTCGACTTCGGCTCTCAGTATACGCAGCTCATTGCTCGCAGGGTGCGCGAATTTGAGGTATACAGCGAAATCATGCCCTGGAACGCTCCGATAGCGAGGATGCGCTCCGCGCGGCCTAAAGGGGTTATCCTCTCCGGCGGCCCGAGGAGTGCGACCGGGCCGGACGCGCCAGCCATAGACCAGGAGATTTTTCACTGGGGCGTGCCCATACTCGGCATCTGCTATGGGATGCAGCTCATCGCCCACACTATGGGCGGCGTAGTCCAAAAGGGACGGCTCGGCGAATATGGGAGGACGACTGTGTCGTTCACGAACAGCGGCCTGAAGCTGTTGAAAAACGTGCCGTCTAAGGTAGACGTCTGGATGAGCCACTGGGATGAGGTCCGCGAACTGCCCGCCGGCGCCGTTCGGTTTGGCGAGAGCGAAACGGGCGGCTGCGCGGCGTTTTCTATCGAAAACGAACGCATAACAGGGCTTCAGTTCCACCCCGAGGTCGAGTCCACCGAGTATGGGCGCGAGATGCTCTCCGCCTTTGTGTTCGACATCTGCGGGTGTGACGCGAACTGGAAGCTGGGCGACTGGGTGGAGCGCTCGCTCGAAAAGATAAAAGAGACCATCGGCGAGCGTGACAGGGTCGTCTGCGGGCTGTCGGGAGGAGTCGACTCGACCGTCGCGGCCGTGCTCGTTTCGAAGGTAGCCGGCGACAGGCTGGACTGCGTTTTTGTCGACCACGGCTTCATGCGAAAGGACGAACCGGCGCAGGTACTCGACATGTACGAAAAACTCAACCTGCGCGTCCATCACGTCGAGGCCTCGGAGAGGTTCCTCTCCGCCATTGGCGGCGTCGCCACCCCGGAGCGCAAGCGAAAGATTATCGGCGAGCTGTTCGTCCGCGTTTTCGAGGAACAGGCAAATGACATGGGCGGGGCAAAGTGGCTGCTTCAGGGCACGATCTACCCGGACGTCATAGAAAGCGGACATGTCGGCGGCGACGTCATCAAAAGCCATCACAACGTCGGAGGGCTTCCGGAGGACATGAAGATGGGCCTTCTGGAGCCTCTTCGCGAGCTCTTTAAGGACGAGGTAAGGAAAATAGGCCCGCTGCTCGACATCCCCGAGGAATTTCTCAAGCGCCACCCCTTCCCAGGGCCGGGCCTTGCCGTGCGCTGCCTCGGCGACCTGACCAGGGAGCGCCTCGACATATTGAGGGAGGCCGACTCGATATTCATACGCGAGATAAAAGACGCCGGGCTGTACGACTCCATCTGGCAGGCCTTCTGCGTTCTGCTCCCGGTGAGAAGCGTCGGCGTCGCCGGCGATGTCCGCACCTACGGCGAGACCGTCGTCCTTCGCGCCGTCGCGTCGCTCGACGCCATGACGGCCGAGTCGGTTCGCCTGCCCTGGGATCTCGTGGACAGGGTCGCCAAGAGAATTTGCGGCGAGGCGCCGCTCGTCGGGCGAGTGGCGATGGACGTGACCGGCAAACCGCCTGCGACGATCGAGTGGGAGTAGGCATGAAAAACTGGAAAAGCCATGCTCACAAATATCTACACGAAGAGGGCGATATAAGCTATAATAAATTGCGCAAAAAAATAAATCTGAGAGGAGCCACAATATGCGGCAATATAGGTGTATTATGTGCGATAATAAGTTCGAGGCTGATGACAAAGAAAAGGTCTACAAGTGTCCAAAGTGTCGTGAACGTTACGTCGAACTGATCGAAGGTTCGCCTCTGAAGGGCAAGCAGTGGGGTGCCAAGAGCTTCAGTGTAAGGTAAACGAATGTGGCAATAAGGCCTTGAAATAGGACGAAGCGCCGTATATAATGCACTTCGTCACTCATTTGGGGGCGACTAGCTCAGCGGGAGAGCGCTTCCCTCACACGGAAGAAGTCACAGGTTCGATCCCTGTGTCGCCCACCAAGATATACCAACGGTTTACGTGATTCTTCGTAAGCCGTTTTT
>JAITOY010000068.1 GCA_031289775.1 Synergistaceae bacterium | reverse complement strand
GGTTTATACTGTACACTGGATTCATCGATTTCATAGGAGAAGAGGGGATGGACGCGTGTCCCAGGAAGCGGCAAGGTCTCCGCGAGGCGCGACGGAGGTGCGCGAGATCGGCGCGATTTCATACGCGAAATACTTCGGCGATTCGCTGCCAAAAATATTGAACTATTACGCTGGCAGGCGCGATGGCGCGTCAGGTGCGATTTTGTGCGCGTTCATGAGCGGGAAACCGTGCGGCGCGCTCGTGACTGGCAGATCCGGCAAAGGGGAGCCGTCCATATTGTACGCCGCGGTGCTGGCGAACTTTAGGAGACAGGGCGTCTTCGGCGAACTCGTGAGGTCGGCCCTGCGCATGTTCAAGTCGTCGGGCGCGGACAGGGCAGTCGCTAAAAACACGCTCGCCCCGCCAATGCGGGAGGAGATCGGCGGCTTCTTTAAAAAGACCGGATTTGTGCGGACCGCCTCGGTCGTCACAGTGATCAATCATTACAACGACCTCACAAGGGCCGAGTTCAGAGAGTTCATGAGAACGCGGGGGGAGCGGTTCGAGAGCCGGCTGGCGAAAAGGGGGTATGAGGCCAAGTCGTTCGACGGCGCCACAGAGCGCGAGCTGGGGATGCTGAAAAGAGATATCGGGGTCAAATACCCGGCCGATCTGAATCCTTTCAGGGTCATCGACAGGATCACAGGCAGAGTCAGCCACATCGTGTACAAGGACCGGCGTCCGATAGCCTATTGCGCGCTGTCGAGCTTCGAGGGTGACAAACGAGTCTCCGAGGTATCGTGCAGGGCCTGCGCGCCCGAGCGCAAAAATTCAGGCGCGGCCCTGCTGGCCCTGATGAAGTGCCTCGAGGCGTCATTTTTACACGGCATGCACGACAGAACCCTGTTTTCGTTCTACTCTGACAACATCGAGATGCAAAATCTGATGAAAAACCCTCTGGTAAAATTTACTGGAAACAGCCGGCACGAAGCTGATTTGTACGAAATCGACCTTATGTATACTGCGGAGGTGAAGCGGGATGAATATAAATGTGAGCGGAGATGAAGGACGAGTTTTGGTCGAGTTGCACGGCAGGCTCGACACGAACAGCTCGCCGGAGCTTCAGATGACGGCGGACGAGATACTGAAGAATTCCGGAAAAATCGAGATGACAATTGACTTCGAGTCGGTCGACTTCGTGAGCAGCGCGGGACTTCGCGTGCTGCTCATGCTGCAGAAAAAGCTCGGCGTCGGGCAGGAAGGGCAAAGGACGCTCTCGATAAAAAATTTGAGCGGCGCCGTGAGGGAGGTCTTCGACATGACCGGCTTCTCCTCCATCTTCAAAATAATTTGATATCGCCTCGCGTTTTTCGCTGGTATTTGAAATGTCGCGCACGCGGGCATATAAAGGCGGGGAAGGGACGTGAAAGTGACCGGGACTTACAAGGCAAACCTGAGCGAACTCAGCGGCGTATATTCGCTGATATCGTCTTCGCTCGCGGAGAGCGGAGCGCCTGAATCGGAGATCCGCCTCCTGGAAATGGCGGCCGACGAGATTTTTTCCAATATAGTGAATTATGGGTACTGCGACTTGCGAGACGGAGGCCGTATAGACGTATCCGCGGAAGTGAGGGATGGAGTGGCGGAAATCACGTTCAGCGACGACGGCGTCCCATTCGATCCGTCGTTGAGCGCTCCCCCGGATACTGGCGCTGGAGCGGACGAGAGACCTATAGGCGGGCTCGGCATATATATAGTCAGAAACTCAGTCGACGCTATAGAGTACTCGCGGAGGGAGTGGCGCAACGTATTGACATTGAAAAAACGCGTATCTGATTCGTAAGCCGCGCTCTCCGCTTTTATCGCTGGAGAAGCCTGTCAGCTTTTTCAAATATGAGGAGGTTGTGTTTACTATGATTATGAAGAGATTGGCGAATGCGCTTGCGGCGCAGTTGGTGTTCGCCGCCGCTTTGACCGCGGTCGCGTCGTACGCGCTCGAACCTTCCGAGATATTCAAGATCAACGGAGACTCCGTGGTTACGATCTACTGCGAGAACAAAAACGGAACCGAGAACTCCGGCAGCGGTTTCTTCGTCGAAAAGGGTCTGGTCATGACTAACTCGCACGTCATCGGCGACGCGAAGACGGTCGCCATCGAGCTCAAAGATGAGAGGCGTTTTCCGGTCCTTGACATCGTGGCCCAGGACCCGGAGGTCGACGTCGCGCTGCTCAGGGTGGCTTACACTGACGCGCCGTCCTTGAAGATAGCGGGCGAGCTTCCCGGCGTCGGCCACAAGGTCACTGTAATAGGCGCTCCGCTGGGTTTCTCTCACAGCCTGAGCGACGGAACTCTCTCGGCAGTCAGAAAAAGTGACTACGAGGCGATTCAGATAACGGCGCCGATATCCCCCGGATCCAGCGGCAGCCCGGTGTTCGACTCGTCTGGCCAGGTCATAGGGATAGTTACTTTTTACATGATCGGCGGACAAAACATGAACTTCGCCCCGTCCGCGACGGCGCTGCGCAATTTTCTAAAGAGCAGGCCCATGATCACCGTCCAGGAATACGAGATAAAGCGCAGGGCGGAGAACCAGCGGGAGTACGGATTTGTCGCGCCCGGCGAAACAATCTTCAAGGATGGCTCGTACAATGTGATAACCTCCGTCACCATGCGGAAACCGGCGAAGGGCAAGATAGAGAACGATGAGGACGAAGCCGTCGCTTTCGAGATAAAGAAGCCCGTCAGGCTGCAATACGCGGCGACTCGCGACGACGTAGATTACTTCGAGGCGCCGCGCGACACTGTAAGCGCGACGTTCGGGGGGAAGAGCGTCATTGACGACGGCGACGACTCCGTGGGCGTCTATGTTGTGCGTGAGAACGACGAAAGAGGCTGGTACGTGGATAATTCGGGCTACGCCAATCAGGACTCTTTATGGGCCAGGCCATTCGAGGACAAAGAGGGCGACAGCGTGGAAGTTACAGTCGGGATGGAACCCATGCCGGGCAAGGATGCGACGTGGATGATTTACAAGGGCGTATCGGGCGGCAAAATACTGTTCTCAGTGACTTATGTGTCGAATGGTCAAATTACGGACGATTCAGGGGAGTTCTCCTTCCCGATCTCAGAACTGCCGGAGTATTTCCCGTTCTTCGGAAGGGAGCTGGACGTCGACAGGGTGGAGGGGGCTACCCTCTTCTTCGGCTGGAACTAAAGGAAGGGCTGGTTTAAACCGATTCTTGGGGTGATTTTATGCTTTTTACGATTTCTCAAATATTATCGGAGCAGGGGGTGGAAGTTGGCGGCTCGCCCTACAGCGGGCAGGAAGAAATTCTGTCCAGTGTCTTTGAGGCCGGGAATTATTTCAAGGCTGTGGACGCCGAAAAATATAACATGGATTTCGCCGAGTCCCGCGACCGGGAGAGGCTGGCCCAGGGCGTCAGATCGAGCGATGACTGCCGCGCTCTCTCGTCAGAACTGGACGCCATTACGCGCAGGATACGCGAGATAAGTGAATACGGCAAGAACAACGCCATGTTTCAGAGCGGCGAATTCACCGAGGAAGAGTCGTTCCTGATGGCCGAGGCGAGGCGCTTGAGATCCGAAAAAAGGGAGCTTCAGGACGAGATCGAGCGCCTCCTCGTCATGAGAACCGGCGAGCGAAGAGGAAAACGCGCGATAACGTATAAAAATACCGTGTTGTGCAACACGTTCAAGAACATGGAGTCTCTGTTGCCGGAGCTTGCGGAAATGGACGCCGGGCGGCTTGGAAGGATTCCAGTTTTTACGAGCGGTTTCCCGCGGCTGGCCGAGAGGCTGGACGCGGGGGCGAGGATCGCTGTCGTGGGAGGACCGTGCCTGTTGGGAACCGGAGAGATGATTATTCACGCCAAGCGCCGCGACGGCATGTCGTTCAGCTTCGACTTCAACACAAGGGGGGCCGTCGGCCGGCCCGACGAGACGGATGCGATGGGAAAGTTCTTCAGGGAGAACGCGGAGACAGTCGCGGAGATCTCGTTTGAAAACATGAAGGAGAGGCTGACTCTTCAGGACTACGAGTTTCTGCGAATGCCGCTGGAGTTCGGGCGCGTCCTGGACGCGCCCGTCGTCATCCCCCTCCCGGATATGTCTTATATGAAGTACATCGGCGCGGCGACGGCGCCGCTGGAGCGGTCTATTCGGGAGAGGGCGATGGGGGATTTCGCCTCGGAGATGCATCGCGTATCGGATATATTTATCGGAGTGATAGAGGATCTGGCCCGCGCTTTCCGGCTGCCGAAGCTGGAGATCGTCCACGACAGGAACAAAAAGGCGCTCGGCGCGTTTTACAGCGGGAGGGCGCCGTTTTACGAGAGGTTCGTATCGTCCAGCAGGGGATTGAAGGCTGTGACAGGACAGCCCGACATGGTGGAGTCGATTGCGGATTATATATTTTCCCCCGCCTTGCCAAAATATTTATGGGGCGTCGGCGATATCCTCCAGGTCGACTCGCTCAGCGAGACGGATTCCCACAACAAGTGCATATACGCGCACGGCGCCGCCGCCTCATTTTATGGCGCGCTCTACCCTGAAAGCCTCGGGAAAAGCGGTGTTTGCGCGGTCTCCAGGGCGGACGTCCGGGATAAGGAGTATATGACATGCCGGAGATAACGCGCCAGACCGGCCTCGCTGAGCGGATGGCCGTAATCCTGTTCGTCTTCGCCGTGGTCATGAGCGCGACGATCGGCGGCATTGGCTACAAGACCTACATGGACACCACGTTCGCCAGACACAGGGAGATGTCGGTGGGCATCCTGAATCTTGCCATGAGCCTGATCGACGCGGACGACATGCGGGCTTGCCTGAATAGCGGGGTCAAGAGCGCGGCATACGAGAGAACACAGTCCAGGTTCAACGCGATAAAGGAGAGCATGGACATAGCGTATCTCTACCTCTTCGACCTGACGCCGGAGAGCAGGGTCGTGTACTATCTCAACGCTCTGACAGATGACGAAAGGAAGATCCTCGAAGCCAGAGGGGAGCTGCACTCGCTTGGATACGAGGATGCGTACCCGGAGGACATGGTTCGCGAGCTCCTGGAGATAAAAGAGCGAGAGGCGCGATACGCTGAAATAGTGAACAGGACCCAGTACGGCTACATGCTGAGCACGTATTCCCCGATGAGGAATTCGCGCGGCGAGGTCGCGGGGCTCCTCGGCGTGGATATTGACATGGACACGATAAACGACGAGCTGGCGTTCTATGCCTCCACAGTGGCCGCCAGCGCGGCGGCCGTAACATTGTTCTTCGTCGCCGCGCTCATACTGTTCATTCGCCGGAACGTGACCGGGCCAATTTGCGTCATCGCGGAGAGATCCAGCGAGTTCGCGAACCGGGATATAGAGAGCGGCGGTCTCCTTCCTATCGAGCTGAACATAAGGACGAGAGACGAGATAGAAGTCCTGGCGGTCTCCTTCGAGAAAATGACGCGCGACCTCGTGCGATACGTCTCGGAACTGACCCGGGCCACCGCGGACAAGGAGCGCATCGAGAGCGAGCTGATGGTGGCGAGGAGCATCCAGTCCGGCATACTGCCATGCGTCTTTCCGCCATTTCCCAACAGGGACGAGTTCGACATATACGCGTCCATGACGCCGGCCAAGGAGGTCGGGGGCGACTTTTACGATTTCTTCATGACGGGGGACTCCCGCGTCGCGATAGTCATAGCCGACGTATCGGGCAAGGGCGTCCCGGCGGCCCTCATGATGATGGTCGCGCGCACCTTGATAAAAAATGAGGCCATGTCGAACGCGGAGCCCGACAAAATCCTGGCGCGTGTCAACGAGAGGCTGTGCGAGGGGAACAGCGCCTGCATGTTCGTGACGGCTTTACTCGGGATTTACGATATAAGAACCGGGGCGCTGACGTACGCAAGCGCTGGCCACAACCCACCGCTTCTGGCGCGCGGCGAAGGGGAGGTTGATTTCCTGCCGCGCGGACAGTCGCTGGTGCTCGCCGCGATGGAGGGAACCAGTTACGAATCGCGGGAGACGCGGCTCGAACCTGGGGACTGCATCCTGCTTTACACGGACGGTGTGACGGAGGCTTTTAACAGGGAGGGCACGGCGTTCTCTGAGCGCCGCCTGTTGAACGCGGCCAGCCTATCCCACGGCGCGGGGGGGCCCAGGCGGATTATAGAGCTTGTGTCGGATGAACTCGATAAATTCGTCGAAGGAACCGAACAGTCGGACGACATCACGATGATCGCCCTGACGAGACTCATGTAGAACCTGTTCCGAGATTCTATACAAAATTTTCTTGTCATGATAAATTCTCCGTATAAAAGTTGAAGGGATGTGTGCTTATGATTTCATGCGACTCGAAAAACGCCGTGAAATTTTTTGCGGCATTGTCGGCGCTGGTTTTGTCCCTGGCGTCCGCTCCCGCCGGCGCCGCGGTGTGGAACGCGCCGGTCAGTTCTCGCTACGTGGAGTGGCTCAAAAGCGGGCGGGAGGGTTACGCGCCATCCCAGATAGACTGGTCGTTCGCTCGCGGCAGGAGCCCGGCTGTTCGGGGGCGGGGCGTCCCTGATCTGCCCGTCTCGTACGACCTCGCTGCCGAGGGGAGGGTGACGCGTGTCGAAGATCAGCGAAACTGGGGCACATGCTGGTCCTTCGCAACTATCAAGGCGATCGAGTCGTCGATTTTGAACGACTTGGTTCTCAACCCGGAGCGCAAGGCCTACGATCTCTCGGAGCTTCACCTGGCGTATTTCGCGTACAGCTTCGAGGAGCCGGGTAATCCGGGGTTCACGAGGCTCATAAACGACCCATCGACGCAGAACGCGATCTTCGATAATGGAGGATTTAATAATACTTCAATCGCTCTGCTCTCCCGAGGGACTGGGCCGGTATATGACTCCGACGCGCCCTACCCGTCGGCGCTGGACGGGGCAGACGGCTACACTTGGGCGAATTATCTGCCCCCGGCGCCGTACGCCCGGGCCAGATTCAGGCTGAAGGAGGCGCTGTTCCTCTACGAAGCGGAGGAGATGAAGGAGGCGCTCTTGGATATCGGCGCTCTCGCCGTCAGATTTTTTGCGGACAACGATTATCTTAGCGGCGGGTTCAACTTTTACTACCCGGACGACGAGGTGATCGACCACTCGGTGACCCTCGTAGGGTGGGACGACAATTACCCAAAGGAAAATTTCAGAACCTCGGACGGCCGTGTTCCGCCGCGCGACGGCGCGTGGAGGATACAGAACAGCTGGGGAGAGAATGAGGGGGACAATGGCTATTACTGGATATCCTACGAGGACACGTCATTCTGTTCGGATGAAGGCGCCATGGCGTTTAAAATGGCCCCGGCGGACAGCTTCGACGGAATATATTTCCACGACCCGCTCGGCATGAGCGGCGTCCTGGATACGGACATCAGCGAGCTGCGCATGAGCAACGCTTTCTCAGCCGCGAGGGATGAGAAAATCGTCTCCGTCGGGTTTTTCACGGCGAATATCGACATCGGCTACGAGATACAGATCTACAGAAACATCCCGAACGGCGGGGATCCGGGCGCCGGCGTGCCTGCGCTCAGCGCACCTCAGAGGGGCCGGGCCGGCGCGATGGGCTACTACTCAGTGACGCTCGACGAGCCAGTGCAATTGAGGAATGGCGAGCGATTCGCCGTCGAGGTAAATCTCATCGCGGAAGAGGGGACGTACCCCAATACTGTGAAGGTCCCTGTGGAGACCATGATATATGGGACAAGCGACAACGCATCCGTGGCGCCGGGCGAGAGCTACTGGTACGGCGACGGCGAATGGCACGACACGTACAACGATCTCCTGAGCGCTGAGGATGAAGACTCTTATTCAGAGCGGAATTTCAACTTCAACGTGAAAGCGTTCACCCTGGCGTCGGCGGCGGGCGGATCCGGGAGCGGCTGCGGCTCCGGCGTTTTTGGCCTGGCGGCGCTGTTCGCGATCATGGCCGTATTATTCAAAGCGTCGCGGGGGAAGCGCGCTCGGGGTAAAATTTCTGCTTAACCAGCCACCGGCATCGATCAGTGTTACAGCAGAGCGCGCAGTTCCTTCTGTTTTTCGATGACGTCCTCGTAGTCGAAGGACTCTACGAGCTCGCAAATTTCGGCGATACGGGCGTCCACGTCGTCGTTTATTTTGACGCGCCGGAGTTCGCCGGCAATCTCGTTTGCGCCGTCCGGGTCGCCGTCGAGGCAAAACTCGGTCAGATTCTCCAGCATTTCGACGAGCTCGCCGCTTTTTGTCTCCCTTTTTTCTATTTTTTTGGCGGCGCCGTCCATAATCCCCGCTTTCAGAAGTTTTTCCCGAAATACGGCCATTGCGTCGCAAAAGTCCTCCGTTTCCTTTTCGCATTTGGCAAAGTCGCCGTCTGTAGCGGCTTTTTCCAAAGCAAGCGCCCAGTCGGAGAGTCCCTGTCTGCCTAAGTTCGCGAAAACGCTCTTCACCGCGTGAACCCGCACGGCGTACTCCTTCCAGTTTTTTTCCGCTAAAAAGGCGCAAATCGCGGCGATGTCCTTGTCGAGTCCGTTGCTGAACTGGCGGAGGATACTGACGTAAACGGTTTTGTTGTTGTCAACTCGATAAAGTCCAGTTTCGATATCGAGACCGTTAATATGCGACAGTTTCTCTAACAGGGGGAGAAGAGACTCGTCCTCCGCCGGCGCTGCGAGGGGCGCGATGGGCGCCGTTTCGTCCAGCAGTCTATCGGGTGGCAGCCACTTCAACAATACGGAGTTCAGCTTGTCGGCCTCGATCGGTTTTGGGATGAAGTCGTTCATCCCAGCCTCGGTAAAAGCTTCCCTCGCGCTAGATACTACGTTCGCCGAAAGCGCGACTATTGGCACTTTGCCGTAATAATCGCCTCCGAGCGCCCTGATGCGCCTCGTAGCTTCTATCCCGTCTATCTCTGGCATCATGTGATCCATGAGGATCAGGTCGTATTTTTTGGCCTGAACGAGATCTATGGCCTGGGCGCCTCCATCCGCGACGTCGGGCGCGACGTTGTGCCTTGCGAGGAAACCGAGAGCGACGGTCAAGTTGACCGCGTTGTCGTCAACGACCAGCACCTTGACGTCTTCGGAGGCAACGGCCCTTTTCTCAGAGCCGGACTTGAGTATCCTGCTCGGGTCGCCTTCGACTATAGGGATCAGCACAGTGAAAATCGAGCCCATGCCGTATTCGCTCTCAAAGGTTACTTCACCGTCCATCATGTCCACAAGGCGCTTCGTGATTGAAAGGCCCAGGCCGGTTCCGGTTATTCCCATGTTTTTTCGCTTGTCCAACTGCTCGAAAGCTCCAAAGATTCTGGGGAAGTCCTCTTTTTTTATGCCAATCCCCGTATCCCCTATGCTGATTGACAGATAATCGCGTTCGTTTTTTTCGACGCGCAGAATTTCTATGTCGACGTAACCCTGCCTCGTGTATTTTATGGCGTTGTTCACGATGTTCATGATTATCTGGCGCACTCGAACCTCGTCGCCAAACAGGACGGCTGGTATGTCGTCGGCGATCGTGTGCCTGAACTCCAGCGATTTGCCGGCTATTGTGAAGCGCATGAGAGAACAGACGTTCTCATACAGCGAAAATATGTTGTAGTCCGCCGGAATCAGCGCAAACTTTCCGGCCTCAATTTTGGAAAAATCGAGTATATCGTTGATAATTTGCAACAGCGAATGAGACATCTTCCGTATGTCGGAAAAATATCGCGACTGCACATCGTCGAGGTTATCCGTCCTCATGAGCTCGCTCATCCCAAGGATGGCGTTCATCGGCGTGCGTATTTCGTGGCTCATCGAAGCCAGGAAACTGCTTTTTGCCTCGGAGGAGGCCTGAGCGGCCATAGTTTGTACCTCCAGCTCGCGGGTGTGCTCGTCCGCCTCGCGCATCTTTTGTTCATTGGCCTTTATTTCGCGCAGATCACGAATGTAGGCGGCGATGCAATAACTCCCGTCCCACTCGACCCTGACGAGCGTCACCTCCGCCGGAAGCGGCTCGCCCGAGGCCGTCTGGTGCATCCACTCGAAGTGGCTGTAGCCTGTTTCAAACGCGTCGTGTATGAGCATTCGTTTTTTCATGAGACTGCGCGAGCCGTCGGGCTGGAACTCCGGCATCCAATTATAATAGTTGTCCAGAAATTCCTGCTTTGAGGACACATGAAAGAGGCGAGGCGCCTCCGAGTTGCAGTCGATCGCGAGACCGCTCTCCCGCAAAAAAACGCAGGCGAGAGGCATGGCGTTCAGCATGGCGCGCGTGCGATCCTCAGCGGCTCTGGTCTCATTTTCCTTGTCTTTGATCTCGCGCAGGTCTCTGGAGTAGGCGGCGATCCGATAGCCATCCTTCCAGGGGATGCGCACGAGCGTCGTCTCCATGGGCAACGGTTCTTCGGACGAGGTCAGATACGTCCACTCAAACTTCTGGTACCCAGTCTCGAATGCGGCCCTGATAAGCTTGGCGGATTTTTCCATGGACGGCTCGCCATCCGGCTGGTACTTCGGGTTCAGGTTGTAAAAATTATCGAGGTATTCCGATTTTTCAGAGAGCCCGAGCAGGTTGAGGGCTTCAAGGTTGCAGTCGAGTATATTGCCCTCTTCATCCCAGAAGGAGGCGAGGAGAGGCGTGGCGTCCAGCATGGCTTTCGTCCGCTCCTCGGCCTCGACCCTGCGCAGCTCGGTTGTGTCGTGATATATCGCGAGAACCCCTTCAAAATTGCCGCCAGGGCTCAATAGCGGCGTTGTGTGAATCGTATAAAGACGCGTCTCCCTCAATCCGGGAAAGAGAATACTCGCGTTCACCTCGACGGATTGCTTGCTCGTCTTTATCTCCTGCAAATTCATGAGCGCTTCGGCGGCGAACGTCTCATCGCCAAACATCTTGTATATGTCGTAAAGGAGCTTGCCGTTGATAGAGCTGAAATTGTCGATGCCGGCGAGCCGGAGGAAAGCGGCGCTGCAATAGACGATGCGCCACTCCTCATTTATCAGCAGGAGGACGTTTTCGATGTTCTCCAGCATCAGCCTCATGTATTTTTCCATCTTTTGCTGCTCGGCCGTCCTCAGCGTGTCCATGGATCTGATGATTCGGGACGAGCGTTTGCTCATTTCCAGAGCGTCGTCAAGCCTGCGCACCTCGGCGCGCAGGCTTTCTATCTCATCGAGCAGATCTCGTTTCGTGCGAAAAGAAGCCCCGGTTTTCGCGTTGCCGCCGTCGCCCGGCGCGCCGTCAGTATCGCCAATGCCAGTCATATCGTCTTTATCGGTAAACATGCGCCTATGACATGTCGAGCGCCTTATGCACCCTGTTTCGCAGGTCTTCCGGCTCAAAAGGTTTTACCAGGTAGTCCTTGATTCCCTTTTGCTGAAGCGCCGTAATTACGATGTTCATCTCGGCGTGCGACGTAAGAAATATGATAGGGACATTTTGAAGCCTTGGATCTTCGCGAATGCTCTTCAGCACGTCGAAACCCGACTCCCTCGGCATTTCTATGTCGAGCAGAATAAGATCCGGCACGACGCGAGCAGCTTCTATGAGGGCGATGCTCCCGGACTTGGCCAGCCTCACCGTGAACTCATCCTTCAGCGCGTTATGTACAAGCTGGAGATTTACCGAAGAGTCATCCACAGCCAAAATAATTTTCTTTTTTTCAACCACTAGCGACACCCCCTGATAAAGTAAATCCTTGTTTTTTTAACAAAAGTTTGTCTGTCATTTTTATTAATGGCATTATATCATTATAAGCGTCTGGTGTTGTAGAATATAACTTATCGCGGACTTTCGTGAGACGACTTGATAAAGCGAGGCTTGTTAATGAAAAAATATCTCAGCAACCATCTCGTCATGTTGCTTTTTTTCTTGTCCGCGTTGACCGTGTTGGTCATATCGCTTTACACCAGCGTGATGATGGACTCCACGTCGGAGTTCCTGAAGTCGAATATAGAGTCACGCCTGCTAGCCATCAGCCGTTCCGCGGCCCACCTGATCACGGTTGAGGAGCTTGCCGAGCTCGTCGTCCCGGAGGACATGGAGAAACCCATTTTCTTCGACGTCAAAAATCGCCTTATCTCGTTTGCCGAGGAGGCTGACGTCCTTTTTGTCTATTTAATGCGCGACATAGGAGGCGAGGAGGCTCAGTTCATCGTCGACAACGACGAAACGGAGGATACCGTGAACCTCGCCTCCGAGCCGATCCCGTTCGAGGACAGCCCTCGAATTGCGTTCGGAGGCACTGCCGCGACAGCCGGGCTCGGGAACTATTCCGTCGGCTACGCCGGCCTTCTCTCCGCCTTCGCGCCGGTGTTCGACAAAAATGGAAACGTCGCGGCGATCGTCGGGGTCGACATCACCGACGAGCAGGTTCTGCTCATGCAAGATCGCATAACCACTCTCTCTATCCTGCTGATCGTCTCCATGACCGTAGTTATAGCGAGCGGCTACCTCGGTTTCTCACTTTACAAAAAAAAGGCCGTCCAATCCGAGGCCGCCAACATCTCGAAGAGCCTTTTCCTCGCCAACATGAGCCATGAGATGCGCACGCCGATGAACGCCATCATCGGCATGACGATCATCGCGAAATCGTCCCCTGAAGCGGAGCGAAAGGACTACTGCCTCGACAAGATAGAGGACGCTTCCAAACATCTGCTTGGCGTCATCAACGACGTGCTGGACATGTCCAAGATTGAGGCGAACAGGTTGGAGCTCTCGAACGCGCCCTTCAGCTTCGAGAATATGCTGAAAAAAGTAGTGAACGTAATCAATTTTCGGGTGGAGGAGAAGGGACAGAATTTCAACATACGCATTGACAATCTCATCCCCAAAATGTTGCTAGGCGACGACCAGCGATTATCTCAGGTGATAACGAACCTGCTCTCGAACGCCGTAAAGTTCACCGCCGAAGGCGGTTCGATAAACTTGACCGCGACTCTCGTCAAGGAAGAAAAGGGCGTTTGCTCAATATGCATCGAGGTGAAGGACTCCGGAATAGGGATAAACGCGGAACAAAAATCGCGCCTTTTCACTTCGTTCGTTCAGGCGGACAACACGATATCGCGCAAGTTCGGAGGCACGGGCCTAGGGCTCGTCATATCGAAGCGCATAGTGGAGATGATGGGCGGAGAGATATGGATAGAGTCCGAGCAGGGGAAGGGATCTACTTTCGCCTTTACCTTACAGGCCCAGCGGGGAGAACCGGAGGGAGAGCTTGGAGAGGACAGAGGCGAGATGAGCGCCGGCGCGTTCGTCGCAGATGAGGCGTCTGTTGCGACGAGAGCCCCCAAAGAGCCGCACGACCACTTCGAGGGGCGCCGCGTCATTCTCGCGGAGGATGTCGAGATCAACAGGGAGATCGTAAGCACGCTCCTTGAGCCGACCATGATCGAGGTCGACTGCGCTGAAAACGGCGCGGAGGCCCTCAAGCTTTTTGAGGAAGCGCCGGATAAGTATGACATGATCTTCATGGATGTACAAATGCCCGAGATGGACGGATTCGAAGCAACGCGCCGCATACGCGCGCTCGGCGTCCCGAAGGCGAAAAAAATACCCATCATAGCGATGACGGCAAACGTGTTCCGGGAGGACGTCGAAAAATGCGTAGCTTGCGGCATGAACGACCACTTGGGCAAACCGCTCGACTTCGACGAGGTGCTCGCCAAACTCAGGAAATATTTGAATATTTAAAATCGGAGAGATCTATAACCAAGGCTTCAGCAGGGTTTTCCTACACGCACTCGACCGGGCTTTCAGATAAATAACGCGCTATGGTGGAAAGAAGCGTCGTGGAATTCATTGGTTTTCCCAGATGAAAATCCATGCCAGCCTCGAGAGCGGCGTCAACGTCCTCCTTAAAGGTGTGAGCCGTCAGGGCTATGATTGGGATCGCCCTCGCCCAGTCGGTGTCCAACGCGCGTATCGCTCTTGTCGCCTCGTACCCGTCCATTTTCGGCATGGAAATATCCATCAGAATAAGGTCGATTTCCCCGGTGAGCCTCGTAACTATTTCAAGAGCCTGCATACCGTCCTTTGCCTCGATGATTTCCACGCCTGTCTCGTTGAGGGTGATCCTCACCACGGCTCTGTTGGTCATGACATCGTCGACGACCAGGATTTTCTTCCCCGATAAATTTATCGCCCTTGGCCCGCTCTCAATAATTGGCATGATCTCCATTTCCTTTGCGTCAGATCTGTCAAAAGCTATCTCAAAAGAGAAAACGGAGCCCTTCCCTATTTCGCTTTCAACAATTATATTGCCGCCCATCATCTCGACGATGCGCTGGCAAATAGAAAGCTTGGCGCCTATGCCGCCGTATTTTACTGAAACAGACTTATCCACCGGGACAAATGCCTGAAAAAGCATCTTTTGCTGCTCCGGCGAAATTCCTATTCCTGTGTCAGTCACGGTAAAACAAATTCTGGCCTTTTCCTCGTCTTGCTCCTTCAGCGCCGCCGCAAAGCGGATCTCTCCGCCGGTCTCAGTGAACTTTACCGCGTTGTTCAGGATGGCGCCAACCGCCTGCAGAAGACGAACTCTGTCGCCGCGCACAACTATGCCCAACACTTGATGGGTGTCCGGGAGGAATTTGATTTTTTTTGTATTGCATTGCAGGCTCGTCAGATCGTTCAGGCTCTGGCAGACGTCGGTCATGGAAAAAACATCCTTTGAGAGCGTCAGTTTACCGCTTTCGATATTAGATATATCCAGAATATCGTTCAAAATCGTAAGAAGCCGCTGGGAAGAAGCGAGTATCTGCTTCAGCGCCTGGGCTACTTTTTCCTGATCATCGACCTCATACAGCAGCGCCCTGGCCATCCCCATAATGGCGTTCATCGGGGTTCGCAGTTCGTGACTCATCTGGGCTAAAAACGCCGTTTTCGCGCGCGAGGCCGCCTGTGCGTCCTCCTCGGCTTTTTTCAGGTCGATTATCGTCAGGTTTATCTTCCGATCCATGGACTTCATGGCCTCAGCCAAACTTTCAAGTTCATCGCCAGTATGGATGTCGAGCGTTTCGATACTCGACTGCGCCGTTTCGTCCTCGATCGCCAGGTATCCCTCCACAGCCCTGGCCATTGTGTTGATGGGCATGATGATTCTTTTCCTTATCACCAGAATGCACACTCCGAAAAAGGCGAAGGTAATGACAAGCGTGATGACGAGCAGACGCGTCAGATAAGAGCGTCGCTCGGCCACGATCTCATCCATGGAAAAATCCGCGCCGACATAACCGACCAGTTCGCCCTTGGCGTTATGAATCGGTTCATATACGGATAACAGCCAGCCCCATTGAGTCTCGCTGATAATGGGGCTGATCGACCCGGTTTGGGCCTCTTTGACGAAGTCGGGATAGTTATCGTCAAAGGCGTCGAATTCCCCGAGATGGGTATCGTTATTCGCGTCATAAATGAAGTACCAGCCCTCAGTCCCTGCCATACGGACTACGTAGAGATACTGGACATTGTTTTCCTTCTGAATGTTGTTCAAGAACCTCAGAGTATTTTCGTACTCCTCGTCGGTGACGCCGCTTGAAAGATATCTGTCGAGCGAATCCCCGTCCACGATATTTTTGATCGTTCTCGCAAGGTTCTGCCCCAGTTGGACGTAACGGCGCTCCGCTGAATTCCGGTATATTTGGTAGCCGATAGCTACAGTGACCACGCTCAGGGAGAGCGTCGCGAGCAGGATCAACACAATAAGCCTGACGCCGAGAGATCTTCGCGTTTTTTTCATTCGCAACATTTCGACCATCCTAATTTTCCACGAAAAATTTAAAATATTCAATCTCACAATGGGAACCATTATAAACGCTTTATATCGATTTTGTCAGCGTCTGTTTTTAAATTCCCAGTCAAAATGACACTATCCATTGACCGGCATCGGGTTTAACGGGTGATTCCGGCTTGGAGTCTTGCTCCGTCTTCCCTCCGCTGTTGACGTAACGCTCCTTCCTGATAATATATATACTATGTGCGGCGACGCCGTTACCTTTTGTTTTTGACGAAGAAAGTTGAAGGAGGAATGGAGTATATGGGGACACGCAAACCAGATGATATCCGGACAATCGCGCTCGTATCTCACGGGGGCGCGGGCAAGACGTCGCTCGCGGAGGCCATGCTCTTCGACAGCGGGGCTATCTCCAGGATGGGTAAGGTGGACGACAAAAACACGGTCTCCGATTTCGACCCCGAGGAACAAAAACGTTCTATCTCCATCAACAGCTCCCTTAGTACATTTTCATACAAAGGCAAGACAATTCACCTGATAGATACGCCGGGTTTCTCGGATTTCTACTTCGAACAGCGCGCTCCGATGAGCGTCGTCGACGCCGCCGTAGTAGGCATCAACGCCACCGCCGGCGTCGAGGTGCAGACCCGCAAGGTTTGGGACTTCTCGGAGGAGTTCAGCGTCGCAACAATGTTCTACGTCAGCAAGATCGACAAGGAGCACGCCGATTTCTACTCCGCGGTGGGCGACGTTCAGGCAAACCTGACGAACAAGGCGCTTCCGCTCCTGCTTCCGATAGGAAAAGAAACCTCGTTCAAGGGCGTCGTGAACGTGATAACAGGCAAGTCGTACACATACAACGGTGACGGCACGAAAGATTTTATAGAGGGAGGTATTCCTGACGACATGGCAAAGGCCGTCGCCAGGGCTCGTGACGAGTTGATAGAGCGAGTCGTCGAGGCCGACGACGACCTTATGACGAGATACCTGGACGGCGAGGATCTGCCGAACGACGAGATAGAGGCCGCGCTGAGGAAGGCCGTCGTCGCGCGTTTAGTCTTCCCGATTCTCCCCGGGGCGAGCGTCCCTAACATCGGAGTCGTCCAGATCATGGACGCTTTGAGCGAGTACTTCCCGTCCCCGCTCGACACCTCGTCGCGCGACGCCGTAAAGGGCGACCCCCAGACCGGCGGCAAGATCGAGATAAACCCAGATATAAATGCGCCGTTCATGTCGCTCTGCTTCAAGGTCATGGTCGACCCCTACGTCGGCAGGCTTTCTTTCATCAGAGTCTTCTCTGGCCGGCTGACGAGCGACCAGACTATATACAACGTCTCCAAGGGCATAGAGGAGAGGATAAGCTCGTTCAGGTTCATGAAGGGCAAAGATGGCACGGAGTCGAAGGAGATAATAGTAGGGGACATCGTCGCGATCCCGAAGCTCGACAGCACAACGGTCGGCGACACGCTCTCCGTCAAGGGTCAGGACATCCGCTTTCCCGACATCAAGCTGCCGAAGCCCGTCTACAGCCTTGCCGTCTCCCCAAAGAGCAGGGCGGACGAGGACAAGCTCGGCAACGCGGTCCGCAAGATACTGGAGGAGGACAAAACGCTCAAGTTCGCAAAATACGCCGACACTGGCGACTCGATCCTCTCCGGGATGGGCGACATGCACCTCGATATCGCGCTCTCCCGCATAAAGGACAGGTACAAGGTCGACCTCGAGACGCGCGTCCCGAAGGTGGCGTACCGCGAGACGATAAAGAAAACGGCTAAGGCGCAGGGCAAGTACAAAAAGCAGACGGGCGGACGCGGGCAGTACGGCGACGTCCACTTCGAGCTATCGCCGCGCGAGCGAGGAAACGCCATTACGTTCGAGGACAAGGTCGTCGGCGGCGTCGTTCCGAAGAACTTCATTCCAGCCGCCGAGAAGGGCCTGAGAGAGGCTGCGCTCAAGGGCGTCATAGCCGGCTACCCGGCGGTCGACTTTAACTGCGCGATATTTGACGGTTCCTACCACGACGTCGACAGCTCCGAGATGGCGTTTAAAATCGCCGCGTCCATGGCGTTCAAAAAGGCCTTCACTGACGCGTCTCCGATTTTGATCGAACCTATCATGAATATATTCGTCACTGTTCCAGAGGATTGCGTCGGGGACGTCATGGGCGACCTGAACAGCAGGCGCGGCAGGATTTTGGGCATCGACCCGGCCGGCAAGCTCCAGATCGTGAGAGCCCAGTGCCCGCAGGCCGAACTCTTCCGCTACGCGATAATCCTTCGCTCGCTCACGTCCGGCAGGGGAACGTTCTCCATGGAGAGCTCACACTATGAGGAGGTTCCGCCAGACATCGCGAAGAAGGTAATCGAGGCGGTCGAGAAGGTCTCCGACGAGGAGGAGTAGGTACGGTATGGGCTGCGACGCGGCTACGGTTCGAATGCCGGCGATGCGGAGGCTCTGGATGTAGGATGTACAGCAAAGTCGGCCTGAGGTTCTTTTGATATCGGGAAGTAGATTCTCAGATGGGTGACGAGCTTCAGGCCGTCGTCGACACGTCCGGAGACCACAGGGAGTTTTCCCCACTCGCTGCCGTTCAGACGCGCGAGGACAAGCGGTTTCCTGCCATACGTCGACCAAAGATCCCAGAGTTTTTCGTCCTCGAACGTACCCGGAACCAGCCCGCCGTTGAAGAGCGGGGCCGTCCCTCCGAGCATTGATTCACCGTCGGGGTGGGCAATTATCATCCACTGCGTCATGCTCCACGCGCCCTGCATCTCCTTGGAGTTCAGCGCGTGATCCCACGGGATGATCTGGAACCCGCCGATCTCACCATGAGGCGACGTGCTTACGTCTATAACGCCGGAGTGGTTCGCCCGGATACGCCCCGGATCCTGAAACAGCGTCCCCTCGAAGCGCCCAGTGCCGCCCAACGGTCTTATGACGCGGGCGATTACTTGCGGCCCGGCCTCATACCAGGCGATCACTCGCCCTCCCGGCCTGTTTTCGAAATCGACCATATACGGCATGTCTCCCTCGTAAACGCGGAATATAAGTGTGTCGCCGGCCTTTGGCAACTTAGCGGACTCGAGCGGTCTGAGATCGGGCTCGTCTCCGTCGCCAGGTTCTTGTGAGAGGAGCGTTATTCGTGTGCCGACCGGCGGCGCCCACGCCCCGAAAAATCCCGTTCCCGCTCGCGAGCTCAGCACGATGGCCGCTCCAGCGCCGGCTGCCGGCGCTATCGTCTCCTGAGGTATGACGCTCATCGTGCGGCCCTTGTCGTCCTCGACTCCCATGAGGATGTGCACGGCGTTTACCGCCGAGGCCGTGACAGACCCTGGAGTTCCCCACGCGCTTGCGGTGTAGCTGGGCCAGCGCGTCTGCTCCGGCAGCTTTACGACGCGGCCGAGATGGAAGGTTCTTCCGTCCGGCAGCACAGACGCGACCTCGGCCCCGACCTCGAACGGCACGCGTATCTCATACAGGAGCCTCGGTTCGGCCGCGGCCGAAAGCGCGGCGCCACGGGATAAAATAATAAAAGCGTATATGCAGAATATTTTTATGTTTTTTACGCGCATGACAATGCCCCCGTGTAATTTATTTTTTTGAGCCCCTGCCAGAGCTTCTTCATCCCAGAATGGGAAGGTGCTGGATAAGCCACGCCATTGTTGGCCAGCGTAGCGGGGCGAACCATATCGCCCATAGGTTTCCAAGCGCGTGGAAGAGCGTCGATGTCGATATGTTCCCGTGCCTCTCACGCAAAAAGCCCATTACGCAGCCTGGGAAAAACACGGCGAACAAAAATGGCGTCTGCGCGACGAAGATGTGCGAAATGGCGAAAAGTACGCTTGTGAAAACTATAGCCCAGAACGCGTTGAAACGTTTCCTGAAGAGGGGGAGCAGCCAGCCCCGGAAGAATATCTCCTCGATGATGGCGGCCGATATGCCGGCGGCCGCGAGGTTCAGGGAGCGCCAGAAGGCGCTGTGCCTTGGGAGCGCCTCCAGCGGCCAGAGAACCGAGATGACTGTGAGAGGCAGAAGAATAGTCGCCGTCAACATCAGGCATTCGTAAACGTTTCCCGCTTCGAATTTCCACGAAAGGCCGTATGACTCCGGATCCTCGCGTCTTATGCGGCACCAGAAAAACGGAATCCCCATGAAGGCCAGTCCCGCGACAGTGGGGAAAACGTAGCTCTTCAGAATGTTCAGCATTATATTGTTTTATCTATCAATCGCTGCCGCACTCTGAACACAAGCCGTAGTGGAATATCTCCGTGTTTTCTATGGACGCGACGCCGCTTTTCGGGCCGACGCGCGTGAGTATCTCGAGATCCACGTCAATGTCGATGATCTTCTTGCACTGAGTGCACATGAAGTGGGCGTGCGGATGCGTATCAGGGTCGAAGTAGACCTTTCTCTCGTCGATGGAGAGGATGCGCAGCATCGACGCCTGTGCCAGGATCTGCGTTGTGCTATATACAGTAGCTATAGACAGGGTGGGATATTGCGGCTTCAGCTCGAGAAAAAGCTTCTCTGCCGAAGGATGGTCGCTCCTTCCCGCGAGGGATTTCATGATCGCGATTCTTTGCGATGTAATCTTCGCCCCAGAAGCCTGAAGGTATTTTATGCCTTCCTCGACGCTCAACATTCCAAATTCACCCCACCATCTTTAAATGCGTAATATTATATAATAATCTGGCATATTATATAGTATTTTCTCTCAATCGTCCATTATTTCCTTCTCTTTTTCGGCGAGAACGGAGTCTATTTTTTTAATCGCGTCGTCTGTGACGTCCTGAACTTCTTTTTGAAATTTCTTGAGGTCATCCTCGCTTATCTTCGACTCCTTCTCCAGCTTTTTGAGCGCGTCGACTACTTCCCTTCTGATGTTGCGCGTGGCGACCTTCGACTCCTCAGCGTATTTGTTCACGAGCTTCGTGAGCTCCGTGCGGCGCTCCCTTGTGAGCTCTGGAAGCGTCAGCCTTATCGTCTCGCCGTCGGGGCGGGGGTTGATTCCGAGAGGGGATGCCTGTATCGCCTTTTCGACAGCTTTGAGCGCTGTCTTATCCCAGATGGTTATCACTATCTGGCGTGGTTCGGGGACGTTTACAGTGCCGAGCTGCTTCAGTGGCATCACTGTCCCGAAATAATCGACCTTTATGTCCTCTACGAGGGCGGGATGAGCGCGTCCCGTTCTGACGCCCGCGTATGTCCCCTTAAGATGTTCGAGTGCTTTGACTGTGCGGTTCTTTAGGTCTTTCAGCAACGCCTGGGGCATTTGGATCACTCCTTCTCACTGGTATACGGTCGACCCGATTTTTTCCCCCAGGACGAGCAGTTTAAAGAGGTTGCCCTGCTCGAGCATGTTGAACACCACGATTGGCGTTCGGTTCTCCATACAGAGCGAAAAAGCCGCGGCGTCCATGACCTTCAGCTGAAGACGGAGGGCGTCCATATAGCTGACCTCCGGCAGTCGCTTCGCCTCGGGGAATTGCTTCGGATCCATGTCATATATACCATTTACCTTTGTCGCTTTCAAGAGGCAATCCGCATTTATCTCGGACGCTCTCAGGGCAGCGGCCGTATCGGTCGAAAAATACGGCGAGCCGACGCCTGCCGCGAATATGACGATCCGGCCCTTTTCGAGATGGCGCATAGCGCGGCGCCTTATGAAAGGTTCCGCTATGCTGCGGGACTCGATAGCCGTCTGAACCCTCGTCGGAACCCCGAGGCGCTCCAGAGAGTCCTGAAGCGCGAGCGCGTTTATGACCGTGGCGAGCATTCCCATATTGTCGGCCTGTACTCGCTCCATTCCCTGAGATACGGCCTGGGCGCCCCTTATGAAGTTGCCGCCGCCGACAACCATTGCGATCTGCACCCCATCCTTAGCCACGGAGGCTATCTCAGAGCAGATTTCCATGATGGCTGGATATTCGAGGCCGAACCTCTCCTTTCCGGCCAGGATCTCTCCAGAAAGTTTCAAAAGCACCCTTTTATATGAACCAGCCATCGCTATCGCTCCTTTGTCGATTTAAAATGTCCTAAACTATCGAAATCCGCCGGGCATAAAAAAGGCGGAGGAAAAAATCCTCCGCCTCGTCTTTTTTGTCAGTCCCCTATGGAGAATCTCGCGATTCTGCGAACGACGATGTTCTCGCCCATCTTGGCTATCTCTGCCGTGATGAGATCCTTCACCTTCACCTTTGGGTCGCGGATGTAGTTCTGTTCCAGGAGGCAGTTGTCGCCGAAAAAGGCGCTAAGTTTGCCCTCGGCTATCTTGTCGAGAATTTTTTCAGGTTTCCCCTCCTCGATCGCCTGCCTGCGGTAAATTTCCTTCTCTCGCTCCAAGTCCTCCGCAGGGACATCCTCTGGGGTTATGTATGTCGGGTTTGCCGCGGCAACCTGCATGGAGAGCTCCTTGCCCAGGTTGTTGAACTCATCTGTGCGGGCCACGAAGTCAGTCTCGCAGTTCAGTTCGATCAGCACGCCGATCTTGCCGTTTGTGTGTATGTAACTGAACACGAGCCCCTGCGATGCGGCCCTTCCGGCCTTTTTTGCCGCCTTGGCGAGGCCTTTTTCACGGAGGAAATCGACGGCTTTTTCGATGTCGCCGCACTCCTCCATGGCGTTTTTACAATCCATCATGCCAGCGCCGGTACGGGTTCTCAACTCTTTGACGGCTTCCATGTCGACTGCCATTACACAGACTCCTTCCAGCCTTTGCGCTCTTCGAGCTCCTGGTTCACGACCTTCTCCCCGACCTCGGAATAAGCGTCGTGGAGCTTCTCGCGAATCTCTATGACCTCTTCCTCGACTTCGTCGCCGCTTGCGTCAGGCTGCGCGTCCGTAGCTCCGTCGACTCCCTGCCTGCCCTCTATGAAGGCGTTTGCCATTAGGTTTACGATGAGTTCTATCGCCCTTATCGCGTCGTCGTTGCCGGGTATTGGATAGTCTATCAGCTCTGGGTCGCAGTTCGTGTCGACTATGGCTATTACTGGGATGCCAAGCTTGCGAGCCTCCAGAACCGCTATAGTCTCCCTTCTCGGGTCAATGACGAAAAGCGCGTCAGGGATCTCCTTCATGTCCTTTATGCCCGACAGGGATTTTTCGAGCTTCTCGCGATCCTTGTGGAGCTTGATGATCTCTTTTTTAGGGTACTTGTTTATGGAGCCGTCGTTATCCATGCCCTGAAGCTCGACCATGCGGTTTACGCGCTTGCGGATCGTCGCGAAATTTGTCAGAAGCCCGCCGAGCCAGCGCTGGTTGATGAAAAACTGACCGGATCTGATCGCCTCGTCCTTTATGGGATCCTGCGCCTGACGCTTCGTGCCGACGAAAAGGACGCTCCCGGAGTTTTTCGACACCTCGCGCACGAAGTCATAAGCGCGCTCAAGACCCTTCACGGTCTTTTGAAGGTCGATGATGTAAATGCCATTTCTCTCGGTAAAAATATACGGCTTCATCTTCGGGTTCCATCTGCGTGTCTGATGGCCGAAGTGAACACCGCACTCCAACAGTTGCTTCATATTGACTACGCCCACTATTCACTACCTCCTTGTTTTTCCCTCCGCGAGCTTCGACGCGGCGCCCACCGCTTGCGCTTTTTACGGCAACGGACGACCGCTCCACCCGCGTGTGTTTTAAAGAAACGCCGGTAAAATTGCCTGAACGGAAATTAACAATAACTCAGCCTTTCGTTAAGCCAAGGAATTATATCATTTTTTTGAACCGAACGCAAGACGCCGAGTGAGGCTAATTGGGGGAGAGCGGTGGATAAAACCCGGACTTCAGATTCGATTTTCCGTTGGAGACCCAGCGCTCCCGCAGCGCACGAAGAGGTTTGCTTACCGTTGCTTTCTTCCGAACCTGGCGGGATTCACAATTCTTTGTCGCACGGGACTGAGCCTCCAGCGGAAAATCGACGCTCCCATCCGCTGAAGCCCAGATATCCTACCACGCCGCGAGTGGCATTGCAAGGGAAACTCCGATTAAATTACCCCGACAAAATTTCTTCGTTTTGGGGACACGGAGGCCTGGCTTTAATCGCTATCCCTGATATGCCTCTAATTTCACAAGCGCGAGACGCGCGTGTTCGCGCACGAGCTCATTTTCATCGGACAGGGCGCTGCGGAGGCGAGGTCCGGCGTCTTGCGCGAGGTCGTTCATCATCGAGTTGATGGCGTTCAGCTTCCATTTCAACAGGAATTCCTTTTTTATATAGAAGAATTTCCGCGCGAGGCGGTCTTCTATCTCATCGTAGCTCATGCCGAGGATTTTTTCCGGCGACAGGAATTTCCCCAGTTCATCGAGGTCTGGGAAAGCGTCGTCAGATCTCCATTTTTCCGCGTTCATCGGGCAGACGTCCTGGCAGACGTCGCAGCCGTATATCCAACGGCCAATTTTTTCGTTCGTAGCGTCGTCCGCCGAAGCGTATTTGTTTGACGTCGTGATCCTGCTTATACATGTCGCCATGTTCATGGTATAGGCGGACGATAGCGAGTTTACCGGACAGGCGTGTACGCACCTGTCGCAGTTCGTCGGGCACTCGGGCAGCGATGGGCTCGATATCAGTTCCATCTCCGCGTCGGTCGCCCATGCCGTAATTGTTACCCAGGAGCCGAGCTCCGTGTAGAAAAAATTATTTCGCCGTATCGTGCCGAGCCCAGCTTTGTACGCAGCCCAGCGAAATGCTGTGATGCCAGGGTACTCGCTGCCCTCCGTTCGAATGTCTAGCTCGCGCATATAGCCCTCCAGCGCGATGACTTTTTGGTGCTCGGCGGATTTTGGATTGAACCTCGGATCCACGAGATACGCTTTTCCGAAACGCCCGTCGGCCGCTTGCGGAATGGCGTAATGTCCGTAATGAAGCACCGCCACGACCAGCGACTTCGCCCACGGGAGAGCGCGCTTCAGGTCCGCGAAGCGCAGGAAGCTGCCGTAGACAGCCTCTCCGTTGGGTATTTGCTCCATCCTCTCCCGCAGTCTGTCCGCGTAATCGAGCATCGCTTCGAGTTTGATGATGCCCAGCTTGTGAATGCCGAGCAGATCCGCTTTTTGTTGAATGTCTTTTTCAGCTGACATAAATAAGGTCGCCTCCTAAAGTATCGTCGTTGCGGTGCGTGGTCGTATTCAATCCGAGGCCGGAATATAAAATCTCCGCCCGCTGTTTTATATCTTCATCTGTCAGGCGCTGTCAGCTGTTTGGGAATCCGGCAATCAAAGCCAACTTGGCGGCTCGCGGGAGCTGTTTGATCTGACGCTCTCTCTTCAGCGCGGACGACGCCGAATCGTGCTCTTCAAAGTAAACCAACGCCACCGGTCGCCGCGCTCTGGTATATTTAGCGCCAGAGACGCTCTCATTATGGGCTTTCAAGCGATTTTCCAGGTCATGCGTAAAACCGGTATAGCAGGTTCCATCAGCACACCTTAGAATATAAACGTAAAATTTCGCCGACATGAAAACATTATAGCTTATCCAGCGTTCCATAACAGGCGAGATCCCCGAATATCGCGTTTAAACCGCCGAAGTCGGGCATTTGGCCGGATGCCGGGACGAGAGACGCCATGCGCAGACTCAGAACGCGGGTTACTCAAGTTGCTCGGAAAATTATTCACAAAATCCTCAGTCTATGATATTCTTGCTTGCAGGCGGCGGCTATTTTGGTTTTTTTTCGGGCGTTCAGCGCTTCGTCGCTGATGAATGGCGTGACGCGTTTCAAATAATGTCCGCTAATAGCTCTTCTGTCGGATAAAATGCCACAAACAACTCTACGACATATCTTCTTCGTGAGTACTCATTGCGCGCACAATATGCTTAATGATCGAGAGTATTTGAAAATGACGCGCGAATTACGAACTCCGCAAATTTCCTTATTTATTTCCTGTAAAGACGC
>JAITOY010000035.1 GCA_031289775.1 Synergistaceae bacterium | reverse complement strand
CGTCCCGCTGATGTTAACTCCGGTCATGCATAGGTTCGAGATTATGGCTGTAGCTAAGAGATTTTGGAAGAATCCGATATTAGTGCCGCCTGTGAACATCGTATTCGAAATCGTACGGCCTCTCCCGTCGAAATTTCCCTGGAAAGATAATATAGGCTCCCAGTCGTTTCCTGAGAGGTCGACGTTCGACGTGAGGATGTAGTATTTATT
Organism: Synergistaceae bacterium; assembly: GCA_031289775.1. Lineage (GTDB taxonomy): Bacteria > Synergistota > Synergistia > Synergistales > Synergistaceae > JAITOY01. Next base: position 44,365 of record JAITOY010000035.1, on the reverse strand, counting down.
GCCGTAAGTCGCGTTATCATTGTTGATCCGGTCAGCCATATAAGCCAACTGTTGAGGAGTGGCTATCTGATAGGGAGCGCCCGCGGTTCCCGAACCGCCGGCAAAAGAAGTCGCAACGTTTCCGGGATCCTGCCATGACGCCGCCCACGCTCGCGGCGCGGACATAACGAGAAGAAGAATGACGAAGAGGAGCCTTAGGAGAGGGCCTTTACGCCTGCCTGCCTGCCTGCCTGCCTGCCTGCCTGCCTGCCTGCCTGCCTGCCTGCCTGCCTGAAATTATTTTGGAGTGCCCTTTTAGCACATCAGTAAAAACCACTATTCTCAGCCCCTTCGTCTGCCTTCCGAAGCTTTTGGCGTTCTGCGGCGCTCGCTTTTGCGGGTCGATATAACATACTTTTACACATCAGTACACTTTCGAATTGATTATTATTTAAAACAGCCGCGTTTGTCAATATGCCGGGCGAAATATCCTCATAAATATGATCCCCCCTCCAGAAATAAAATAAGCGCGATTCCAAAAAATCATTATATAATATGTGTAGATACCCTAGAAGGAGAAGCGTACATGAGTCTTAAAAAGCCAAAAAAGCTGGAGAAAATAGTCGTTAAATTCTGGCGCGACATGGACGCCGGCAAGTTGGACGACCTGATGGGATACTTTTCGAAAAACGCCGCGGTCACGTGGCCCAACACTGGCGAGAGCTTTGACGCCGAGGGGTTTCTTCGGGCGAACAGCGAACGCCGAAGCGGGCGGCGCATCGAGGTCGAAAAAATGATAATGACCGGCAACATGGTCGTGAGCGTCGTAAAAGTCGCAAACGAGACCATCTCGTTCTACGCAGCCTCGTTTTTCCGCTTCAAGTCGAAAAAGATAGTCTCCCTCGACGAATATTGGGTGGAGAGCGCCAAGAACCCCGCCCGGAAGATCGAGGACAAAACCGTTCCAGATTTTTCGAACGTGGATGACGAAGACGGCGACGATGACGACGCATTCGCCCTCCCCGACGGCGTCGACGTCAAAATCCCGAGGGTACCCAAAATACCGCGCGGTGCGACGGCGCCTCTGAGAAAAACAGCGTGGACCCGCATGTTTTTCCCGGAGGACGCGATATAGGGAAAGCGTCGCAAGGGAGACTTGACAACGCTACCCCTGGCAGTCGTCGTTTCGATCAAATCAGCGTCTTCAGCGCCCTGATCGCTTCATCGTAGTTTGGCTCGTTTGTTTGTTCAGTGACGATATCCGCGTAATGGACGACGTCATCGACGCCTATTATAAAGACTGAGCGAGCGAGCAGCCTCAACTCCTTGATCAATATCCCATATGCGAGACCAAATGAAACGTCCTTGTGGTCTGAAAGCGCCACAGCACTGTTCACACCGCCGGCCGCGCAAAAGCGCTTTATCGCGAACGGAAGGTCGGCGCTGATGTTAAGAAGCGCCACGCTGCCGGGCTGACTCGCGGCCTCCTCGTTGAACCGGTGAATCTGAAGATCGCAGACTGGCGTGTCCAGAGATGGCGTGACCGAGATCACCTTGATCTTGCCGGCATAATCCGCAAGAGTTTTTTGTTCCATATTCATGTCCAGTAGTTTGAAATCCCTTGCCTTGTCGCCGACCTTCGCCTCGTCGCCGAGAAGCGTCAATGCCTTGCCGTTCATAGTTATGATACCCGCGCGCTCCATAGTTAAAAACCCCTTTCGTCGAAACCCCGGATTATCCCAGCCGAAATTCCGTTAAGATGAAAACCACGGAGCAATATAATCCGCCAATCCGTGAAGCGCAAGTGTGTTTTACGAAAGATGGTACAATATCACAAAAGAAAGACGCCATGGAGTACAGCCACATCATTACGGAAAAGTTAGCAATGACAACGACCCCTAGTTAGACGCCAAGGGAACGGAGGAAGCGTAACATGGACAAGCTCAAACTTGAAACGCCGGACCTGACCGCCGCAAAAGTGGCGAAAATCGCGGAGATGTTCCCCGGTGTCGTCACCGAGGGCAAGGTAAATTTTGACTTGCTCCGTACCATGCTCGGCGATGATGTGGCGGGCGACGAAGCCTATGAGTTTACATGGGTCGGCAAGCGCGAAGCTATCCGCGAGGCCGGGCGGCCAATCCGCAAGACCCTGCGCCCTTGTATTGAAGAAAGTAAAGATTGGGATATAACGGAAAACCTATATATTGAGGGTGACAATCTTGACGTGCTCAAACTGTTGCAAGAGAGCTATCTCGGCAAGGTGAAGACGATATACATTGACCCGCCGTATAACACAGGCAGCGATTTCGTATACCGCGATAATTTTACCCAAAATCGTGAAGACTACGAAAAAGAAGCGGGTGTTTACGGCGAGGACGGCGGCCGGCTGTTCCGCAACACCGAAAGCAACGGGCGGTTGCATTCGGACTGGTGCAGCATGGTTTATCCGCGGTTGGCGCTTGCGCGAAATTTGTTATGTAATGATGGAATACTCTTGGTTTCTATTGGTGATAGAGAAATCGCTAATACAATTAAAATATTAGACGAAATTCTCGGAGCGAGTAATCAAGTCTGCATTTTTATTTGGAAATCCAGGGCAAAACCGACTAACGCTGGCAATGCAAAATATCGCCCTCAAAAGGTATCCGAGTATGTCGTTGCATATAGTAAAAAGAACCCAGAAACGCTATCTCATAATGTCATATCAGCAAAAGAGCGGTTTTACCCACATGAGAATGAACAGGGCAAGTTTAGACTTACAACAATACTAACCTCAAATCGTGGAACATTTCGCCGCGAAACAATGCGCTTCACTTCCGGCGGATATACTCCTGATGATGATTTCCGTTGGAAAGCTGGCAAAGAGACAATAGACAATTTGTTTGAATCTAACCATATGGCTCTTAATGACGATGGAGTGCCAATGGAAAAGAAGTATGCCAATGAAGAAAGTGACCCGCTTTACCCGATTTACACCTATGTAGATTCTGACATTTCCGGTACTGCTGAAAGCGGTAAGGCGGATTTAAGTCGCATTGTCGGAAATAAGCATGGGTTTGATACCGTTAAGCCTGTTCAGCTTGTGAAATATCTTATCTCTACATTTTCCAATGATGATGGCATTGTGCTTGATTTTTTCTCTGGTTCATCTACTACTGCCCAAGCCGTCATTGAATTGAATAGTGAGCTTCAAAGCAAAAGAAAATTCATAATGGTGCAAATCGAGGAAAAATGCGACCCCACTGGTGAGGCATTCACCGCGGGGTATAGAACGATTTGTGATATCGCCAAAAAGCGTATCCGACTTGTCGGGGATAAAATCAAAGACGAGGCAGGGATACTGGCACAAGACCTCGACATCGGTTTCCGTGTCCTGAAACTCGATGACACGAACATGAAAGACGTCTACTACACCGCCAGCGAATATACGCAAGGTATGCTTGCCGGGCTGGAATCGAATATAAAAGACGACCGCACGGACATGGACTTGCTGTACGGCTGTCTGATTGAATGGGGTTTGCCGCTCTCTCTGCCGCACACGCACGAGGAAATCGACGGCGTGGCAGTCCACACCTACAACGGCGGCGACCTCATCGCCTGTTTCGCCGATACCGTCAGCGGCGCGGTTGTCAAGGAAATCGCCAGGCGCAAACCGCTACGCGCCGTGTTCCGCGATTCGAGCTTTTCGTCGAGCCCGGAGAAAATCAACGTAGAGGAAATATTCAAACTGCTTGCGCCGGGCACGAACGTCAAAGTGCTGTGAGGGAAGCGGACGCAGTGCTGCATAAGAAGAAAAACGAAATCACCATCCCGACTGGGCTATCGCGTTCCACGAGGGCAAGGTGAAGCATATATACTTCGTTGCGGAAACGAAAGGCGCCATGTCCTCCATGCAACTCCGCATGATCGAGGAAGCCAAGATACATTGCGCCCACGAGCATTTCAAGGCCATCAGCGCAGATTCCGTCGTGTATGACGTGATTGACAGCTACGCCGCGTTGATGGACAAGGTGATGAGGTAATACAGGAGGCCGAACCAATCAATGTAGCGTTATGAAAGAGTAGAGCCATGCTGGGCACTCTGAGAGCGCCGCGTCTGACGCGGCGCTCTCAGACGCCCATATCTGAAATGCGTCCTTAGGTAGCAACGCCGCGCTTCTAAGCGTGCGGAGCGTGGGCAAGGGCAACGACCCGCGAGACTCCCCACTGGACTCCGATGCCGCCCTGCCGCAGTCGGCGCACAGCAATCCGTCGGATGATCTGGCCACTAAACCCGAACTTCCGTCGATCCGCGCTCCGCACGATGTGCACGAGTCGAGCGGCGGGGCCACCCCCCAAAGGTTCCCCCACCTCCATGCGAAACGCACGTCGAGGAGCAGTGGCGAAAACCCATTCGACAGGTTTTTCATGCTGCCCCAGAGAAGAGAGAGCAGGTTGTCGCTTTCGACTCCAGGCATAAGGCGCGAAGCGACCTCGCCGCACCATTTCACAGCCATCCGAAGCGCCGAACGCGACCCTCGGACTCCCCAGAAACCCTCCCGGACGTCCACGCCCTTGAGATAAAGAGACCTCGTGCTCTGGTAAAGCAGGAACTCCCCCCACACCATCGGTTCCGTCCCTGCGCCGAACCTGTTCTTCGAACCGGCGCCTGGCGCTGAAACCCGGACGACTCCGTGCGAACTCAAAAAAAGAAGCAGCTCCTGCGACTTGCCGCCGTCCCTCCTCCTCAGAACAACTCCACGCGCCTTGTAATCCCCCTGCGAGAGACCGCCCTCCTGCATCGAGAGGAGCTTTAAACGCGATCCTCCTCTCATTTTTTACGGTAGCCGGCGCGCTCCATTTCCCTCGGGGATTTTCTCCAATCCGGCTTGACCTTTACCCAGAGCTGAAGGAATATCGGGTAGCCGAAGCGCTCCTCCATCTCGAGCCTGGCGGTCGTGCCGATCTCCTTCAGTTTCGAGCCGCCTTCGCCTATCAGTATGCCCTTTTGACCGGGGCGTTCGACGATGATGTCCGCCCTTATCTCGCCTCGCTTTATGTCGGGGTATTCGTCAGGGCTTTTGAACTCCTCGACGACGACGGCGACGCTGTGCGGAACCTCTTGTTCCGTGGCCTCGAATATTTTTTCCCGGATGATCTCCTCTGCCAGAAAGCGTTCGGTCGCGTCCATAAGGACGTCTTCGGGATAAATGGGCTCTCCTTCCGGTAGGAGTTTCATGATCTCCTCCCGGAGGACGTCGAGGTTCGTGCCCTCCTTCGCCGAGACCGGGACGACGGCGGCCGGTTTTACGCGCTCCTGTATCGGAGCGAGGAAGCGCCAGAAATCGTCCTCGCCTCGCTTGTCGCGGCAACGGTCGATCTTGTTCACAACGAGCAAAACGGGCAAGCCAATCCCCTCGATGATGCCCAGTACTGCCTCTCCCGCGTGATCGAGCGGCTTCCCCGCCTCAACGACAAAACAGACGGCGTCGACGGAGTCTATTGACTCCCTTGCCTCTCTCATCATAAACTCGCCCAGGGCGTGGCGCGGTTCGTGGAGTCCCGGGGTGTCTACGATCACGATCTGGCAGTCCTCGGTCGTGAGTATGCACCTCACGGCGTTGCGCGTCGTCTGCGGCTTGCTGGAGACCGCAGCGACCTTTTCGCGGATCAGCGCGTTTACGATCGACGATTTCCCGACGTTAGGGCGTCCGAGGAACGTGACTAATCCTGAACGATATTTTTTTATAGATTTGTCCAGAGAAACTGCGTCGTCCAATTTAAATATCCTCCAGCTTGAAAGGATAAGGGAGCAGCGATCTCAGGCTTATTGACGTGATGCTGCCATTCTGCATCAGGAGGACGTCCATATCGGGGTTGAACTCGGCGAGGAACTGCCTGCAAGCGCCACAGGGAGAGCAGAAGGACGACACTTCACCAGCGACGGCTATCGCCAGCGGGTTTATCTTTCCGGAGGATACGGCGTTTGCCATAGCTATGCGCTCGGCGCAGAGCGTCACCCCGTAGCTCGAGTTTTCGACGTTGCAGCCGCCTACAATTGAGCCGTCGTCCATCAGGAGAGCCGCTCCGACGAAGAAGTTCGAATAAGGGGCGTAAGCCATGGTTCTGAAGCCCTCGGCCGATCTCATAAGCTGCTCGGGCGTCGTCCCCAGTTTTAACCAATAGTCGCTCCTGCTCGATGCCGTCAATATTGACCCCCGTTCTCCGGCCTCTGCCAATGGCCCGATTTACTCCCGTTATTGATCTTCGTCCTCGCCAATCATTTCGATTCTCACCTGAAGAATGCGGTGATCCACGACCTCTACCGCGCTTATGCTCCAGGGGCCAAAACGAACAGACTGCCCCTCCTCCGGGAAGTTGCCTATTATGGTGAGCAGCATCCCAGCTACAGTGTCGACGTCGTCGAACTCGAAGGGATAACCCAGCGTCTCGGAAAGATCCTCGATATTTACGTACCCCTGCACGAGGTAAGAGCCGTCTCCCTCGTCGAACACGTCCGGAGTCTCGTCGTCGTATTCGTCCTGAATGTCGCCCACGATCTCCTCGAGAAGATCCTCAAGAGTTACCAGGCCGGCAGTGCCGCCGTATTCGTCGACCACTATGGAGATGTGGATCTGGGACTTTTTCATGAGCTCGAACGCCTCGTCCGTCTTGATCGTCTCCGGAATAAAAAGCGGCTTTCGCAGTAGTCCCTCGACCCTATCCTCCAGATGCCCGCCGCTCAAGGGGCCCAGAAGATCCTTCGCGTACAGCACGCCAGTGATCTTGTCAAGCTCCTTCTCGTAGGCCGGCACGCGCGAGTGCCCGGTTTCGAGGAATATCTTGGACGCCTCCGCTACGGTCGTGTCATACGGCACTGTCATCATGTCAGTGCGGGGAATCATCACCTCGGAGACCCTCGTCTCCTCGAACGCGATGACTCCATGAATCATCTTGCGCTCATCCTCCTCGAGCGCCCCAGATTCGCCGCTCTCCTCTATCATAATCTCAAGGTCAGCCCGCGTCAAAAAGGATTTGCTCGCGTCGAGCGTCAGACCGATGAGCCGTCCTATAAACCAAACGACCTTCTGGACGAGATATACCGCCGGCCCGAGAACTAGGTAAATCACCTGAAGCGCTGGAAGCGTCGCGTTAAGAACCCGTTCCTTGTACGCGATCGATATGCTTTTAGGAAGGATCTCGCAGAATATAACGATGATAGTTGTCATAACGACGACAGCCACAAGCGGCCCTCTCCTGCCAAGGAAACCAGTTGCGACCGTGGTAGCGAGCGCCGAAGCGGCGATATTCACGATGTTGTTTCCGACCAGAGTGACGGTGAGGGCCCTCTGCACGTTGTCGCCGAGCCACTGAAAACCCTTTTTTCTCTGTGGATAGGCGTTTTCAAAGGACTTCAATTTTATTTTTCCTGCTGCGGTTATGGCCGTCTCAGTCGCGCTGAAAAAAAATGAAATCAGCAGACAAACCAGCAGCAGGCCAATACTGCCAACTATGTCAGAACTCACTCCGCCATCAATCCTCCTCAAAAATAACGGCGTCCGCCTTGTTACATAGCCATTGTTCCCCAGCTACTGGCAACCTGCTGAAATATCCTCTTAAGAGGGCCTCCTGAGCGCTCCACATCCCGCTCTTCCGCTCGTCGTTGTCGTGGTCGAAACCTAGCAGGTGAAGGACGCCGTGCACTATGACAAGTATAATTTCGCTATTATAGTCCATATTCCCCTTTCCGGCACTATCGGATATATACCCCGGGGATACCACAACGTCGCCGAGCGGCAATTCTTCCCACTCCGGCGGCGCAAAACGCCCGCCCTCCTCCCAGAGCGGGAACGAAAGCACGTCTGTCTCCTCGTCGACTTCCCTGTATCTGACGTTCAGCTCCCGTATGTCCTCGGGCGACACAAAGGAGAGCGCAACGGACAACTCGCGGCAGTCCTCGGGCGCTATCCTCCCGGCAAACGCGCCAAGCACATCGGCAAGCACGTCATAGTCGATGCCGCAGGAGTCCTCGCGACCGACCACGTCAAGCCGCAGGCGCATCGTTGTTCGCCCCGCTCCCCGGAGCTTCGCCTTTATGCGCCTCGTCCTCGGAACCAGCGATGGGCTTTATCTCCCTGGAGTGGTACATTGACATGAGCACCTCTACAAAAGCGACGTTTATGGCGTTTATGTCCTTCAGCGTGAAGTCGACGTCGATAAACTGCCCGCTCATTATCTTCGAGTCAATCACACCCTTGACGAGGCGCTCCACGTCCGACCTGCCCTCCAGGGGTTTGTCCAAGCTTTTCAGGGCAGCCTCTATGGAGTCCGAGAGCATGAGAAGCGCCGTCTCCCTCGACTGGGGGGTGGGCCCCGGATAGACGAAGTCGGCCTTGTCGATTTCGGCGCCGTCCCCGCCGGCCTCCTTGTCCGCAACAAGCACCTTGTTATAAAAATACGTCAGAAACGTGCGCCCGTGATGCTCCTGAATGAAGCGTTTTATGCCCGACGGCAGCCTGTACTCATCGGCTAGATCCACGCCGTCTTTTACGTGCTGGAGAATTATTCTTGCGGAGTCCTTTGGGGCGAGCCTGTCGTGGATGTTGTCGCCGAATGACTGATTCTCTACAAAATAATGGGGACGCTTCAGTTTGCCGATGTCATGGTAATAAGCCCCGGTCCGCACGAGGAGACCGTTCATACCAAGCCTGTCCGCGACAGCCTCTGCCAATGTGCCGACCGTGATGGTGTGATGGTACGTCCCTGGCGCCTCGAGCTGGAGCCGCTTCAAAAGGGGCTGTGACGGATGGCTCATCTCGAGAAGGCGCAGCGGCGAGAGAATCTCGAAAAACATCTCCCACAGGGGCATGACAGCCACGACAAAGCTGCTCCAGAATACGCATAGCAGAAGGTATCCGAGCACGATTTTCACGCTGAGGGGCTGTCCGAAACCCCACCTCACAAATATTGAGGCCCCTGTCAGGAAAAGTCCAAGGCTGAGTATGTTCAGCCAGATCATTATCCTGCTCGATGCCTCCTTGATAAAAAGGAAACTCGCGCTCGAGGCCACCACGCATATGATGCAGCCAACAGCCACGACGGACGACATCCCAGGGAAAGCTGCCATATATCCGAGGAACGCACCGCCCAAAGCGACGTGGAAAGCGAACGAGGGCTGTATAGTCAGGAAAAGCCAGCCGGAGAGGGCCAGCACTGACAGTGAATCGATTTCCCAGCGAGCGAACCACATCTGCGTGCTCCAGTCGATGAAAAGAAGGAGCGCTATGTACATCCACTCCCTGTTCGTGAGGCTTGCCCCAACTTTTCCGCCTATCCAGGTCAGCCAGACGGACCAAGAGTAGACGGTCAAAATCAAGAACGTCATGTGCTTCCATGGAACGGCCGCGTCCGGGTAACCCTGAGCGCTTAAAAGGACGGCGAGTTCCGTGGTCACCACCTGCCCGACGTCTACGATAACGTCGCCCAGCTTGATATCAGTCACGGCCGGAGGTATCCTCTGACTCACGTCGCGCCTCAACCTGTCCGCCATGTCGTGATCCTCGACGACCGTCGGGGTCAGCATCGCGTCGAGAAGCTGGTATGCGACGTTTTTGTTGGCCTGGCCCATGTCGGAGCGCCTGAGGCTGTCCCATATCCTCGCCGACTGCTCTGTCCTGCTGATGGATCTGTCGTAGTTATCCTCCGCTATCCTGCAAACCTCGGCCAGCAGCCTCGCGCGATTCTCATCCGAAAGCGAGTTTACTATCTCGACGAGCTGGGGCGAGGCGAAATCCATGTTGCGGCGCTCCCTAAGCGTGTATATGCGCTGCTGCACAAGACGAGTGACGGCTTCGTCCCTTACCCTCACGTCGACTATCTGGTTCTCCATCCTGCTGCGGAGCTCGGCCGTCCTCTCCCTGTCCAGAAACCTCATCGGGTTTTGGGCGAGGTAAGTGCGGGGCGAAGGGTAACCGACCCTGTAACTGTCGTTCCTGTCGAAAAAATACCAGCCAAAACCCACGATGATAGCCGACGAGAGGACGAGGAACAACTGAAACAAGAGCGGCGTCCTCCTCGATCGCGTGACACCGGAGGGAACGCCGCCGTATATTTTTTCTATGAGACCGTCAAGAAACGAGAGCCTGCGAACCATATGAGTTTGCCTCGTAAGCCTCGTAGGCCTTCACGATCTTTTGGACGATGTCGTGCCTCACTACGTCGCGGTTCGAAAGACCGCAGAACGCAATCCCCTCTATGCCGCGCAGGATGCCGCCTATCGCGCGCAGACCTGACTCCTTGCCGCCGGGAAGGTCGACCTGCGTGACGTCTCCCGTGAGTACGGCTTTGGAGCCGAGGCCCAGCCTTGTGAGGAACATCTTCATCTGTTCCTTTGTTGTGTTCTGCGCCTCGTCGAGAATTATAAAGCTGTTGTTGAGAGTGCGCCCCCTCATGTATGCCAGTGGCGCTATCTCGATCACTCCTTTTTCGACGTACCTGTTGAACCTGTCCGGCGGGAGCAGGTCGTAGAACGCGTCGTAGAGCGGCCTGATGTATGGTTCGATCTTCTCCATGAGGTCGCCTGGGAGGTAGCCCAGACGCTCGCCGGCCTCAACGACCGGCCTGACGAGGACGATCCTGTTTATACTGGAGGCCTTGAGGGCGGCGACGGCCGCCGCGACCGCCAAGTACGTCTTGCCGGTGCCGGCCGGGCCTATGGCAAAAACAACATCGTTCCCATTGATCGCGTCTATGTACTCTTTTTGTCCCTGAGTGTACGGACGGATCGGCTTGCCTCGGTTGCTGACGCATATAGTGGACTCTATGAGCGGCAAGAGATCCGGCTTTTCGCCGGACGCCAGCAGGTCGAGGGCGCAACGGATCTCGACGCCCGACGGCCTCACGCCCCTGCGGATCATCTCAGAGAACTGCCCCAGCACATCGACAAGATTATCCGCCAGCACTGGGTCATCATCGGGGATCAGGATATCAGTACTCCTTACTACAAGGCGGAGACCCAGACGCTCTTCCACTGAGGAGAGCAACTCGTCTCTCGTCCCCAGAAGACGCGCCAGGATCTCCTCCGACGGCACTGAAACCGTTAAGACGCCGCTCACTTCATCACGCCCGAACGACCTCTCTCACCTCCGGCACGCTTTTCTGTATGACGCCCTCCACCATGTTGCGGACAGTTGCCGCGGCGCCGGGACAACCGTTGCAGACCCCAGTCAGCTCAACTTTCAGGATCCCGTTCGTCTCGTCAAAACCTAAAAATTCGATGCCGCCTCCGTGCGACTCGATGACTGGGCGCACATCAGCGTCAATTACCTTTACGATTTTCTCAGAAACATCCGACATGTTTACTTCCTCCTTTTAGCTTTTTATAGCTTTTTTATCTTTTGCTGTTCGCCACATGGAGTCCAGATCATCGAGCGTGAGAGTCTCCATGTCGACTTCTTTTTCGGCGACCTGGCGCTCCAGATCTCTGAAGCGCTCGGCGAACTTTTTGTTCGCGCCCTGAAGCGCGCTCTCAGGGTCGATGTCCAGATGGCGCGATAAGTTCACGATGGCGAAAAGAAAATCGCCAAGTTCTTCATTCATGGCGGCCGGGTCGCGCCTCACAACCTCCGCCCTGAACTCGTCAAGCTCCTCTATCACCTTGCCGCGCACGGATTCGAGGTCGCCCTTCTCCCAGTCGAAGCCCCTTTTCGCCGCGCGTTCCTGTATCCTGTAGGCGCGAAGGAGCGCTGGCAACCCCTTTGGGATGCCAGCCATAGCCGACGAGTCGGCGTCCCTTTTTTTTCGTTCGCCAGACTTTATAACTTCCCAGTTTCGGCTGACCTCGGACGCGTCATTCACAACGACGTCCGAAAAAACATGGGGGTGTCTCCTCACGAGTTTTTCACATATCGCCCTCGTGACGTCGCTGACGTCGAACAGACCGAACTCCTTCGCGATCTGCGCTACAAAAACAACCTGAAGAAGTAAATCGCCGCACTCCTCGTTTATATCGCGCGGCACGCCATCCCCTATTGCCTCCGCGAGTTCGTTGGCCTCCTCCAGAATATACCTCCGGAGGGATTCGAGCGTCTGTTCGGCGTCCCACGGACATCCGTCAGGAGCGCGGAGTTTTTCCATTATTCGAAGCAGGTCGTCAAACGTTTCGGTTCCAAAATCAGACAAACGATAAGTCTCCTCCAGAGTAAACGCTTTCACATCGGGAGTATTTTACCATAAAATGTTTTTAAAAAATTCCCAGGGATGAAGTAGTTTTGCGTAAAGTAGCGGCAATTGCCCCGAGTTTATTTTTGAGATATCGACTTCATAAAACCTCCCAGGGCGCTGAAGCCCCCTGGGCCGATAAAACCGTTCATTCTCCGAAACCAGCCACGAGGCGTTTTTATATCGCTTGGCGGGCCTTCGGGCGAACACTCTATCACGGTCTCGTCGCGACCGCAAAGAACTTTAACTATCGTGAAATCAGGCCCAGCTATTTTTATCCTGGCTACGTCGAAAAGGAATTCGAGAACCTTTGGCATCGGGCCGAACCTGTCCGTCGTCTCCTCCCGCAGGGAATCAAGGTTATCCAAATCCTGAGTCCAGAGCAATTTCCTGTAAAGCGCCACTCGGACGCTCTCATGCGGCAGGTAATCTACGGGAATCGCCGATGGCATCCCGACCTCCACGACGGTTCTCTCCCTGTAGTCGCCCTTCGCTCGTCTGATGGCATCCTCCAGCAGGTCGCAGTAACGCTGGAAGCCGACGCGGCTCATATTGCCATGCTGCGCGACCCCAACTAACTGGCCTCCGCCGCGAATTTCGAGATCCTTTTTCGCGAGCTCGTAACCGGCGCCAAACTCGCCCAACGCGGCTATAGCCTCGAGGCGCTCGCTCGCCTCCCTCGTGAGACTCGCCTCCGCCGGGTGCAAAAAAAGCGCGAATGCCTGCTCGTCCCTCCTGCCGACCCTGCCGCGAAGCTGGTGCATCTGCGCGAGGCCAAGCTCCTGAGCGTCGCTCACTATCATCGTGTTCGCCCTCGGTATGTCCAGCCCGCTCTCGACTATCGTCGTGCAGACGAGCAGGTCTATCGCACCGCCTGCGAAGTTGTCCATCGTGCTTTTAAGATCCTTCTCCTGCATCTGACCGTGCGCCACGCCTATGCGCAGCTTCGGGAAGAGACGGCGCGCCATCATCACCTCGCGCTCAATCGTCTGGATCCTATTGTGCACGTAAAAAACCTGCCCTCCTCGCGCCTTCTCCCTTATAACCGCGTTTTTTATGAGTGTCTCGGACCAAGGACCGACAGCCGTTATCACCGGCAGGCGTTTCCTCGGGGGAGTCTGGAGGAGCGACAGATCCCTTAGCCCGGAGAGCGACATGTGCAGCGAGCGCGGTATTGGCGTTGCCGAGAGCATGAGCACGTCGATGGCCGGGTACAAATTTTTCAGGCGCTCTTTGTGCAGGACGCCGAAGCGATGCTCCTCGTCGATAATGACGAGGCCGATGTCCCTGAACTTTATGTCCTGGCCCAAAAGTCTGTGCGTACCAAGCAACACGTCCACCTTCCCGAAAGCGACGTCCCCTAGGATGACCTTCTGCTTCGACGGCGTCACGAAACGAGAGAGAACCTCCACTCTGACGCCGAACTGGTCGAACCTCGAGTTGAACGTCTCGAAGTGCTGCTGAGCCAGCAGGGTCGTCGGCGCCATCACGGCAACCTGACGCCCCTCGAAGACGGCGCGAGCCGCAGCCCGGAGCGCCACCTCCGTCTTGCCGAAACCGACGTCGCCGACCAACATGCGATCCATCGGAACCGGGCGCGCCATATCCCTCATTACATCGTCTATGGCGCGAAGCTGGTCAGCGGTCTCCCTGTACGGGAAAGTGCGCTCGAACTCGCGCTCCTGTTCGGGATCCCCGCGAAACGAGTGTCCCTTGGATATTTCCCGCTTTGCGTAGACGTCGACGAGGTACCTTGCCGCCTCCTCCGCCTGCTCCTTCGCGCGAAGCGACATCTTTTTCCAGTGACCGCCTCGCAGGTTGTCCGCGACCGGCTCCACGCCGGGATAACCGGAATACTGCGATATTTTGTGAAAGTGCATCACCGGGATTTTCAGCCTGCGCTCCTCGGCGTATTCGAGCACGAGATACTCCTGCGCGCTTTCGCCGGTCTCTATCCGCTCCGAACCCATAAAACGAGCGACACCGTAGTCCTCGTGAACGACCCACGCGCCTGGCAACAGACGATCTCCCCAGTCCAACGGGACACTCCTCTCAGGCGTCCTTCCGGAGAGGGAGAGCCCGGAAAGCTCGAGATCGCCGATCAATGCGACTCCGGAATCGAAGTCGACAAAACCCTCGGAGAGACCTCCGCGTATTGCGGCATATCCCCTCTTTTCGGCCCAGTCCCGAAAGTGGGCTGCCTCCGATACGAGACGCACCGACACTTGGCGGGATTCCAGCCCGTCACAAAATGACTCGAGATCCCTCCTCCTGCCTCGGAAGTTCGGCAGCCCGATTATCCCTGTTCTGCGCTCGGCGCGCGCGACGCTCACAGTGACTCTGACCCTCGGAAACAGGGAGAGAGACTTTTCTATATCGCTCCACTCGACCCCGCCACCGCGATCAGCGTGAACCATCTCGCGCTCTATGCCTACGCGAAGCCACGCATAGCTGTCAGCTGCGTTCTCGAGCTCGGAAGCCTCTATGAAAACCACATGCGTGTCGGGGGGGAAAAAATCATCTACTGCAACGTTTTTTCGCGACGAAAGCGCGCGCACCTCGCCATTCGCAAAATTCCTCACGCTCCGTTGCGTGTCCGTAGCAAAAAATCTCATGCTCTCTATCTCGTCGTCGAAAAACTCGATCCTCGTCGGGAATGAGTCCTTCGGGTCGAAAAAGTCGACAATGCCGCCCCTGAAGGTGAACTGCCCGGGAGACCAGACGAGCTCCACTCGCTCATACCCCTTCGTCTGGAGCCAGTCGATGAGACGCGCCCGGCTCGCACATTCTCCGCGAACCAGTTCGAAGCGGTCGCCGCCGAGGGACAGGGGTCCCATCAGACCACCTGGCGTCGCGACGAGGATACCCCCGCCGTCCACCCACCGGCACATCGCCTCACCGCGCTCCGCCTTCTGAGGCTCGAGCATCTTAGGGTCGTCAGCGGACGAAGATATCGCTATTTCCGGCAGAATCTCCACAGCCGGAAGGCGAGGCATATCGGGAAGACCCCTGATGGAATCGGCGTCAGCCCGAAAGTTCCTCGCCTGTCTGAGGTCTGGAACGAGCACAAGAAGCGGGCGTCCGAACCCCCTGCAAATCCAGGGCCTCGCCGCTCCGGAGACCGGAAGGTGCATTGATCCGTTCGCCCTCCATGTTCGCGCGTCAAGCGCCTGGAGGCTGCTGTACATTATCTCTTCGGTCATTGTTTTTTCCGTTTCACATTTGCGGGTTTATTTATCTTCGTTTTGCCCGCCGGTCGCCGCCTGAACGGTAAAACCGTCGCCCGCGTTCCCCGAAACCCACTTTTCGAGGCTCTGCCACGCAAGATCCTCAACTAAATGCCACTCGTCCCTCTCGTTTTTTGGAAACTTGCCGAGAACCCAGTCGCGCATGTCTATACGCGAGTCTGGAGAACCGATCCCGGCGCGGAGACGCGGCACGTCGAGCGTGCCGAGCAGAGCTATTATGGAGACGAGGCCCTTCTGTCCTCCAGCGGAACCGCTCGCGCGGTAGCGCAGTTTCCCGAACGGAAGCGCGGCATCGTCAAGAAGAACAAGGACGTCGGAAGGTTCGGCATTGTGATAAGCCGCCGCTTCGACGACGGATTTGCCGCTATCGTTCATGTAGGTGAAGGGCTTGAGAAAGGCAACGCGCTCGCCGAACAGAACCGAGGGGGGCCAAAAGGCCCCGCTGAACTTCATGCGGGGCTCAGAGAGGCTTATTCGCGTTATGAACGAATCTACGAGAAGCCACCCTGAGTTGTGCCGGCTCCAGGCGTATTCCGAACCGGGGTTTCCCAACCCCACCACCAGCTTCATTTATTAGACGAGACGCGAGGTTGCCTATTCCGCGTCCTCCTTGCGTTTACCCTTGCCAACGACCTCGACCTCCGCCGTCTCCTCGCCAAGTTCATCTGGCTGCGCTTCGAGGAGCGACTTCGGCCTCGCGACCATCAGGACGATCAAATCTGGAGACACCTGAAGCTCCGCGCTCTCTGGAAGCTCGAGATCTCGAGTGAAGACCTCGCTTCCCATAGACATCTTGGCGGCATCCAGAACTATCTCGGACGGGATCTCGCGCGGAAGAACCAATATCTCGACCTCGCGCACCGGTTGCTCGAGAACGCCGCCCATCTTGACCCCGACGCATATCTCCTTGTTTATCAAGCGAATCGGAATGGCAACCTTGACTTTGTGGCCTCTCATGAGCTGGTACAGATCGACGTGCAGGATGTTCTGCGTCACTACGTGGCGCTGAACTCTCCGCAAAAGCGCCATCTCGACCTTTCCGTCCGGCATCTCGAGGTCTATCATGCTCGTCTCCCAGTTCGGCGAGTCCGTCACGCGGGACAAGTCTTTCGCGTTCACCGTCCCTACGACACTCTCCTTATACTCAGGGCCGTAGAAGATAGCCGGCACAACCCCTATCGCGCGAAGTTTGCGACATTTTCCCTTTCCCGTGTCCTCGCGCTTAGTGAACTTAATTTTTGTTGCCTCTCTTGCAGCCATATATATATTCCTCCTTGTTGAGTAAGAAAAATCACAACATCGCGAATTTAAAAATAAAAATTAAGGGTCTGAAGAGTAATGCGCGTTCAATCGAACAACTGGCTCTGCTTTCGCCTCGACTTTGGGTGGAAGAGAAGGCTGACCGACTGTTCGAGGTGTACCCTACGGATCGCCTCCGCGAACAGCGGGGCTATGGCGAGAGTTGTGATCTTTTGAATTCTCTTCTCCTGCGGCAGGGGGATCGTGTCCGTGAACACCATCTCCTCGAAACACGACTTCTCGACTCGTTCGACCGCGGCGCCCGAAAGCACGCCGTGCACGGCGCAGGCGTAAACTTTCTCCGCTCCGTGCTCTATGAGGGCGTTCCCGGCGTTCACGATACTCCCGCCTGTGTCCACAATGTCGTCGACGAGTATGGCTGTCTTCCCCCTTACGTCCCCTATTATGTCCACCACTTCGCTCTTATTCGCCACATCATACGAACGGCGTTTATCAACTATGGCTAGCTCGTTGTTGATGAGCTCGGCGAAACGCCGCGCCCTCACGACTCCGCCGATGTCCGGGGAGACAGTGACTACGCGCCCGTTCGCGAGCGCATCCTTCAATATCCTCTTGAAGTGAAGGGCCAACAGCGGTATCCCTGTCAGATGGTCTACGGGGATGTCGAAAAAACCCTGAATTTGACCGGCGTGAAGGTCAGCGGAGATCACCCTGTCCACGCCAGTGTCCTGCAGCAGGTTGGCGATGAGCTTCGCCGTGATCGGCTCCCTCGGCCGCGCTTTGCGATCCTGACGCGCGTAACCGAAGTATGGGATCACGACGTTCACGCGCCACGCCGAGGCCCGCCTCAAAGCGTCCACAATTATAAGGAGTTCCATGAGGTTTTCGTTAACCGGCTGGCACGTAGACTGTATCACAAACACGTCGCTCCCACGCACGCTCTCCTGCAGGGACAAACCAATCTCGCCGTCCGAGAAACGGAAAATTTTCCGCTCCATCATGGGCAGTGAAAGAGTCTCGCAAATTTCCCTGGCAAACGCCTCGTGTGCGCTCCCCGAAACTATTTTTATCGCTCGGGAGGAAACCTCCATAGTCCTCAATTCTCCTCGTCGTCTTTCTTTTCCGCGTTTTTCGGATTAAGGCCTTTTCGCGCTCTCCAATTGTCAATATTTATCTGCCGGGCGCGAGCGATAGCTATCGCTCCCTCCGGCACGTCCCTCGTCACTATAGACCCAGCCGCAGTGGAGGAGTCGTCGCCCATAGAGACGGGCGCGACAAACATCGTGTCGCTTCCTACAAAACATCCAGCCCCGATGCTGGTGCGGTGTTTGTTCTCTCCGTCATAATTGCATGTTATGGTTCCAGCGCCTATGTTCGTCCTTTCACCAATCGCCGCGTCGCCTATGTAGGACAGGTGAGGGACTCTGGCGTCGTTTCCGACGACGCTGTGTTTTATTTCGACAAACCTGCCGACCCTGGCCCTGTCGGTTATCTCGGCATCGCCTCGCATACAGGCGAACGGTCCTATCTCGACGTCCCTGCCTATCTGCGTATCTGAAACGACGGACGGGCCGTACACGATCGACCCCTCGCCGATATTCACGTTACGGAGCGTCGAATACACGCCGACGCGCGCGCCGCACGACACATGGGATTTGCCCCATATCTGCGCGCCTGGTTCGATGAATACGTCCGGCTCCAATTCGACCCTCGGCCCTATCCACGTCGAACGCGGATCCATACACTTGAGCCCGTTCAACATGTGCTTGC
Organism: Synergistaceae bacterium; assembly: GCA_031289775.1. Classification (GTDB taxonomy): domain Bacteria; phylum Synergistota; class Synergistia; order Synergistales; family Synergistaceae; genus JAITOY01. Next base: position 25,910 of record JAITOY010000035.1, on the reverse strand, counting down.
TGACAATTCTTCTGTTCAGAACCTCCGCCGTGGCCGCGAGGTCGTTCGGGGTGTTGACCCCGAGAAGCTCCGACTGATCCTCGCAGATGGCTATGTTCACGTCGCCCTCGGTCTCCCCTATCATCGTAATGGCGTCCGTCAGGTTATACTCCCCAATGGCATTATTGCGGCCGAGTTTCCTGATGACGGCGGAGAGCGCGCCTGTCTCGAAGAGGTAGACGCCTGAGTTTATCTCCTGGATGAGGAGTTCCTCCTCGACAGCGTCCTTGTCCTCGATTATGCGGACAGCGCCGTCGGCGAGACGCACGACCCGACCGTAACCCGAAGGATCGTCCATTAAAAAACTTATGAATGAACACTGAGGTTTTAACTTTAAATGTTTCTCCACGAGATCCGCGAGCGTCGACGACCTTACGAGTGGAACGTCGCCAGAGACGACGAGCACGTGTTCGAAACGCTCCCACCAGTGCTCCGCTACCATCACGGCATGCCCCGTCCCTAGCTGTTCGTCCTGCCATATAACCTGCACGCCCGGCCACTCCTTGCGAATGTACGCGTCCACCATATCGCCTCTGTGACCGACCAGAATGGCGATGTTCTCTATGCCGGCGTCCGACGCAGCCTTGAGCGGGTAATAAACAATAGGCTCCTCAAGGAGAAGTTGCAAAACTTTCGGTTTGTCGCTGTGCATCCTAATTCCCTTGCCTGCCGCCAAAATCAGTACGCCTAAAGATGCCGACTCTACGTTCATTTAGCCTGTTACGCTCCTTCCCGAGTGCATGCCCTTCGCAAAGACAAGACAAAAATTAGAGGAAGCCACTGAGGATACGCCGATTTATCGTTAGAGGCCCAAAGGGGTAAGGATTAAATCCCGACTGACGCTTCGTCCTCAAACGGCAAAATCTTGTTTTGCTATTTAATCAGCGCTCTCCCAGACTTCCCCATATTTTCTTTTGGCTGGGGTGGATGGATTCGAACCATCGATGGCGGAGCCAAAGTCCGCTGCCTTGCCGCTTGGCTACACCCCAAGGGCATTGAAGATTATAGCCGTTCTCGGCGAATATGCCAATACCCGAAATATCCCCTCGATTAATGAATATTATAGCGGAATCTGACTATCTCTTCCTTATATCCCCGTCGGTTCCCAGGGTTATTACTTGCCACGGAATGAACTTCCCGGAGTTTTTCAACGCCGTAACCGCCGCCTGCTCGATACCTCCGCAGCAAGGCACTTCCATACGCACGACAGTCAGCGACTTGATGTTGTTGTTCGTGATTATGTCCGTCAGTTTCTCGCTGTAATCCACCTCGTCAAGTTTCGGGCATCCGATGAGCGTAATCTTACCGCGCATGAACTCCGGGTGAAAGTTCGCTCTGGCATAAGCCGCGCAGTCTGCGGTTATCAGCAAATTCGCGCCATCGAAGTACAGAGCGTTCGCGGGAACGAGCTTAATCTGAACAGGCCATTGGCGAAGTTCAGTGGGCGCCGCTCCGATATTATTCACAGGAACAGATTCCGAAGCGCGCTGGATACTATGCGCGCTGGCGCCGGGGCAGCCGTCCTTCGGCTCTTTTTTACGCTGATTCATTTTCACTGCCTCTTCATTGTATTCTTTTGCTTCGCGCTCTATGAACTTGATTGCTTCGGTTGGGCAGACGGGCAGACAGTTTCCGAGTCCGTCGCAGTAATCGTCCCGCAGGAGTTTTGCCTTGCCGTCAGCAATTCCAATCGCCCCCTCCTGGCAAGCGCTGGCGCACAGTCCGCAGCCGTTGCATTTATCGGCGTCTATTTCAATGATCTTTCGCTTCATGACATTTCTCCCCCTTGACTTTCTGAGGCGATTATACAATAATGAAATCGCAAAGTCGGTTGGACAAACAACGGAAGTGAAGAAAATAAAAAATAATTTCGCCGCTCTTAAAAAATCCGTTCTCTTTCAAGGCGTATCGGAAGAAGAACTAGTTTCGCTTCTGAAGTGCCTGGGCTGTACGTTCAGGTCTTTTGTTAAAGGTGAAACCATATACAGTGTTGGCAGCTACGCAAGGGAAATCGGCGTGGTCGTCGACGGCAGTGTCCATATTGTCAAAGACGACGATTGGGGCAACAACAATATCATCGCGAAAATGTCGGACGGTGAAATGTTTGCCGAGGCGGTCGTTTGCGGCGGAGTAGGCATCCTGCCTATGAGCGTAGTCGCGGCGGCGGATTCAGAAGTTATGTTTTTTGACTTTCAGCGCCTCATTCAAACTTGTTCCTCTGCCTGCATATTCCACACGATGCTGATTCGCAATATGATAGTGGCGTTCGCTCGGAAGAATATGCTGCTCGCCGGAAAGATGGAGCATATCACGAAGCGCTCCACAAGAGAAAAACTTCTGTCATACCTGTCAGAACAGGCAAGGGTTCATAAAAGCAACAGTTTTGAGATATCGTTTGACAGGCAGGGACTCGCCGATTACCTATCCGTTGAGCGAAGCGCCTTGTCCGCCGAGATGTCCAAACTAAAATCGGACGGTGTAATTAACTATCGCAAAAGCCATTTTGAGCTATCGCAGAAACAGAATTTGATGAATGAGCGATCCTTATGACCGACGAAAACAAGACGTTCGCCAGGATAACGCCGACTGGAGGAGCATGGGCAAAAAATCATGCGGGCGCCAACTCATTTATACAGCCAGAACTTCCGAGCTGAAAAACTCCATAATAGCGTTAGAGATGTCGCGAGAAATTTGGATAAGATATAATAAATATTAAGCAAATCCGTGAAATAATACATGAATAATTCTGTTAAGAACAGCCCAACAAGCGCAATACTTATATAAGCTGCCACTTCAAAGCATAAAGAGAACCGGGTGCTTGTAAATATTAGTTTTTTTGATAACATGAAGTGAATACCCAAAGTTATAACATATGAAATAGCCGCAGAAACTAAATAATACACGCCTAGTTCCGTTATTATATATAATATTGACGCATCCAGAATAAAAGTAAATATTCCAAGAATAATACACTTGACAAACTGCATTAACACGTTTTCTGATTTTGACACTAATAAATTCTTGATAAACAATCGAATCGTTTTCCCTTTATAAAACAACTAAAGTCATCGATGCCAGAGAAAGAACCTATTTCATAGAATCTCTCAGTTACTTCGTAACCTGCCAACTGTCCTCCAGAGGAAAGTCTTGTAAAAAAATCGGATAGATCAAAAAAATCATTTTTTTCATTTGATATTTCCGACGATAAAAGACAACTTAAACCATAATCAATATAATTCATGTCAGACGTCGGCATATTTTTGTTATAACACGCTACGTCTCCAAACGTATCCTGTGATTTGCCCGCGACATAGGCCACGTTACTTGTATCCCAAAGCCCTTTGTTTCGATATACTGTCATCAGACATCTTTTTTCTGAATGAATGAAAGCCATTTCAACTGATTTAAAGTCAATCGGGAGATAGCTATCGCCATACAATAAAAAGAAGCGCTCATCTAATAATGGCAGCGCTTTTTTTATCGCTCCGCCTGTGCCCAGCGGTTTGTCTCCGTCATAGGAATACTGCAATTGCAACCCATACCGCTTGCCGTCGCCCAGATACTCCTGGATTATTTCTCCAAGATACCCAAGGCATAACACTACTTTTTCAATGCCCTGAGAGCCCAGGAGCTCTAACTGATAGTCTATGAAGGGGCGGCCATTTATTTCTATCAATGCTTTTGGTATTTTTTCAGAAAGCGGTCTGATACGCTGCGCCGAACCGCCGGCTAGAAGCGCGAGCGGCATCATTATGACAACAACACCTTTGTGCCCTCATAATCGAAACGGAAACGAACCTCTTCCAGCCCCGCTCTATGCATTGTATTGCGCAAAAGAGCGGAATCGTCGGCCAGAAACATCAAAAAACCGCCGCCGCCGGCCCCAACCAATTTACCGCCGATTGCGCCATTATCCATCGCCAACTTGTACCACTCATCTATTTGAGCATTGCTCATTCCATTAGAGCGTTTCCTTTTTTGCTGCCAGTGTTCATCCATTAATTTACCGAATTTTCGCAAGTCGCCGCGTTCAAGCACTTCCTTGCTTCTGTATCCAAGATCCTTGATATAATGCAGGTTGTCCAACATATCTGAATCATTCTGCTGCGAGCGTATATGCTGATCTTTTAAGATTGTGCCTGCATTGCGTGAAAAACCGGTAAAAAACAGAAGAAGGCTGTCTTCAAGGTTAAAAATAGTCTCTATTGGTATTTTTATTGGTTCTGATGACACTGAGTCATCTCTATGGAATGTAAAGGCCGTAAGCCCCCCATAGGCCGCTATGTATTGATCTTGTTTGCCAATTGGTTCGCCCAATCTATCTATTTCAATATGGCACGCAATCTCTGCTAAATCTTCCGCGAGAATGTGCTTTCTTCGATGAGCATATAACGCTCTCAACAATCCGGTAGTGAAGGCGCCGGATGAGCCCAAACCAGTGCCGGAAGGTATATCCGCTATAGTTGTTATTTCGATCTGGGGAGTTTTTAGCTCCTGCATCAAAAGCGCTTCTCTTATAATTGGATGTTTAATTTCCTCGGCTTTTCTTACATTTTCAATTTGAGAATACTTCAGCAAAATTCCCTCGCTAAAACTACGTAAAATAGAAACATAGACATACTTGTCTATGGCCGCGGCGATGAGAAAACCTTCGAACTTGCGATAATAGGAAGGCAGGTCGGTACCGCCTCCTCCAAGTGAAATGCGCAATGGCGACCTGGTGATTATCATTTTTAAAACCTTCCCAAAATAGACTCCAAGTCGCGCAAGATGCCGCTATTTTCCAGGCGCCAAACTTGAGTCATTGATTTGCGCTGCAATTTTGTTCCATGGCTGCTTAATATCTGGCAGAGGTTTTGAATATATTTTGAACCTGGAACGCAATGAAATCTTTAGCATATCCAGAGGATCTTTTAGCATACAACGCCAAACGCTTATAACCGAGTTGTCCTTGTTTTCCCAATGCACTGGAAAATATAGACATTTTTGCTTGCGAATATGAGAGAGATGAAAAATCTCTACGTCAATCATACCGCCGTCAACACGACAATAAGGAATAAGTTCGCGGCACGCGGCACGCGAAAAGAGCTTGAAACCACACTGGCTATCGACAACCGCTTTTTTGAAGACAATGATATGCGCAAGCAGAATTAGCGATATGCCTATCAAACGCCTCCAATAATCTTCATTTTCCTGATAGGTGCGCACACCTGACGCCCATGTATAATTGCCCGTCCTCAAAAGGTGGAACATTTGGCCAAGCTCCTCGATCGGCGTTGCATGATCCGCGTCCATAAACAGCAGGAAATCACCTTGACCTGCCAAAAGTCCTCTGCGTACCGCGGCCCCTTTACCCATGCGAAATGGCTGACGAATGACCTTTAGTTCAGATATGCCGAGCGCTTCTGTCACATCTGCGGTGTTATCGTTCGCAGGATCATCAACTATTAGAATTTCGAATTTGTCAAAATTTTGGCGCAAATAAGGCAGTATTTCATTTAAGGTTCTGGGTAAGCGGCCAGCCTCTTTGTAGGTGGGAATAATCACAGAAAGAAAAATATCCGCAAAAAAAAATTCAGGCACACAACTCGCCGCCTCTCCCATGTCATATATTCGCTATGAAATATTTCACAATTTGAAGTTGGCGAGTTTCGCGTCGTTGCAGAACATTTTAACCGTTTCTAAAGAATATTCTTCTAAATTTTTCCCAACAAGAGACAACTTGGAAACAATATCCCTGGGAACAGTTATAATATGGCATCCTGCCTCTTCAGCCTGAAAGATATTAAGCAATTCTCTTGGGCTGGCCCATAGCAGTTCGGCTTTTGGCAGCGAGCGTAAGACAGAAACGCACTCTTTCATGAGCGGTACTGGGTCGCGCCCTGTGTCCGCAATTCTGCCCGCAAAAACCGATATAATAGCCGGGGTGCCTCTATTGATGACCTCGGCTACATGTTTTACCTGTTCGGTGGACAGAATAGCCGTTACATTAAGTTTGATATTGTCATTTGAGAGTTTTTCCACCAAAGCGCAGGACATCTCAGATTTTGTGTTTGTAATGGGGATTTTCACAAAGGCATTTGATCCCCATGAAGCTATTATGCGAGCCTGGCGTTCCATATCCTCAAACTCGTCGGAGAAGACCTCAAAAGATATAGGCAGACCTTTCGCGGCGGAAATAGCTTGCCTGGCAAAACCCTGATAATCACTGATTCCAGCTTTTCGCATGAGCGTAGGGTTTGTCGTAAAACCCTTGACAAAATGCGTATTATCTACACTGTTTTTTATTGTTTCAATATCAGCGCCATCTACGAATATTTTAACCCTCAAATCGTTGATTTCAGACATATTTCATCAAAACCTTTCCGCAATCATTTTAAAATTACAGGGACAGCGTCATATAGCGACTTTGCCTCAACGTCTGGAATAATTGAATCAGAATAGATTTTACCATGAACATCCAATATACGAGCTGTTTTACAGCCGGCTAATTTCCCGCATTGTATATCCGTGTCTCTGTCTCCAATCATCCAGGAGTTTGATAAATCAATATCGTAAGCGGCAGCCGCGACGTGAAGGAAATAGGGGCTTGGCTTGCGCTCCAGAGAGATTCCGGAAAAATCTTTTACAATGCCATTTGGGTGAGTAAATGAGTAGTAGGCCTGCGTCAGGCAAACGCCCGCGTTTTTAAGAAGGTCGGCGATATAGTTGGCAGTGGTTATCAATGATTTGAGCGATACTTTCCCTTTTGCGAACGCCCCTTGATTGGAAATCAAAAATAACGAATAATCAGCGTCCTGCAAGCGCAACAAAGCTTCAAGGACATTTGGAAGAAGTGAGACATCCTCTGGGAACATTGCGGCCTCCCACTCTCCCCATTCCCGATAAAACACGTTTGCCGTAATGACGCCGTCTCTATCCAGAAAAATGGCTCTGGAGGATTTTTTATAAGACGCTACTTCATCGATTCCCATTTTGCGTCGTTCTTTTTCAGTCTGGGATGGCTTACCAATAAATGCCATATCACTCCATGAAACGACTCGACCAACGGAGTGACCGTATCAGGCGCCAATGTCGGAATCACAATGCAAGCGTCCGCTACCTGCGCGGTGTAGCCTCCGTCGCGACCGACAACCCCAAGTATATAGGCGCCAACCTCTCGGGCCAACTTCAGGGCTTCGACAATATTTACGCTTATTTTTTTCCCCTCGCTGCCGCCACCCACCGAAAAGACAAAGACAGCGTCTCCTTTACGGATACGCGATACCTTCAGCCACGATGAAAATACCGACTCCCAGCCATCGTCGTTTACTCGCGCCGTCAGCTCTGAGACGTTATCAGTAGGGGCATAGGCCTCAAAACCGCATATTTTGCGAAAATCATTAACCGCATGAGAAGCGCTGCCAGCGCTGCCGCCTACTCCAATAAAAAACAAGCGCTTTCCCGACTCGCGCACAGATAAGAGGATGTCGATTATTTTTTCAATTTTATCTTCATTGATGGAATCAACGATTGTTTTTACCTGTTGAAAATAATTTTCTATATATTCATGATCCATAGTTTGAATCCTCCTCGAGTTAAATAACTCAACTTTCGCAGTTCTAAATAACCTCTCGTGCCATGACAAATCAATAACCGGCAGAATATAAAATCTCATCGGGCAGCTTGCGGCCTTTTCTCGCTTAAAAATAGCGGCGCCGAAAGAACACATAACTCACGGACTCAAGGGTGTTTTCAAAATCTCCGGTCTGTGTTAATCTATTCATGGCAAGCGCCTCGTTTGTTTTTTAAACTTTCGTCTCGTTAATTATACCAAAAAGATGGCTTTTGCCGTTATTGTTTTGCAGTCAATTATTGATTTATCATGGCGCAAACGCCATTTTGAATGCGCGAAGCCTGAGTAATTATAATATATGAGCGCCAAATTGAGGGACACGCGAATGACAAAAAATATTTTGAGTCGGATAATGAACCATAACGGCATACAAGATGACATCCTGTTTGATGCGGGCTTTATCGAAGCCGCCTCTGGAGTTCGCTTCCCTTTTTATAATCTATCAAAAAAAAAGGCTCCTCTTAACTGGAACAAAGAGCTTGATAACATGATTGACGAACCTGCTATTTCGCATTCTATCGATTTCTATGAGCGAAAGGCTGTGGTGGATCAAGTCGGATCATTTATTAAGGGAAAAGACAACATAATTATTTGTGATTTTGGGTGCTCGTCTGGATACATGCTGCGCGATATCAAAAATATGAATGCCGGGGTCTCTTTGATTGGCGTTGATGCCGAAGAAAATGGGCTGATTAAACTTAATAAAATGGATCCAGATATTATGCTTTTTAAATTTGACATAACGTCAATTCCATTTCCGGATAAAATATTAGATGTGGTTATATGCTTGAACGTTCTTGAGCATATTGAAAATGACGACGCTGTAATAAAAGAATTCGGCAGAATACTACAGAAAGAAGGCATTGTCTGCATAGTTGTTCCATATGGACCGGACTTATATGATTATTTTGATAAAGCATGTATGCACGTAAAAAGATATGATCGCCATGACCTGCCAGACAAAATGAAAAATAATAATTTCAAGCTCATATATAACAATTATATCGGCTGCATGGCGTATATTCCGTTTTATATTCAAAAAAAACTGAATCGACGGGCATTTGACAAGTTAAATGAGCGAGAAAGACTTAACAAAATGGAAGAAGACATAAAGGCAACAAATGATAACATTATATTAAATAAAATTTTTGAAGTGGATTACAAATTAGCAAGGCATATCAGGTACCCATTTGGGATAAGGCAAATAGTCGTAGGCGTGAATGGATAAAATACCGGCATTACGCCCACTCCTCCACTCTCACGCCGATGACCTGCGACAGGCCGGGTTCAGCCAGGGTTACGCCGTATAGGACGTCAGCGCGCTCCATCGTCACTCTTCTGTGGGTCATTACGAAAATCTGGCGTTCGCCCGCGGCCTCTCTCGCTAGGTCGGCGAAACGCCTCAGGTTTACTTCGTCCAATGCGGCGTCCACCTCGTCGAGGACTGCGATAGGGCTGTTCGCTACCTGAAGGGACGCGAACAGAAGCGCTATGGCGGAAAGCGACTGCTCACCGCCGGAGAGCTGCGCTATGCTCTGAGGGTGTTTGCCGGGAGGGCGAGCCACCACGTCGACTCCGCTATCCCAGAGCGAAGCTCCCTCTATGAAGTCGAGCTTCGCGTCGCCTCCCCCGAAGAGGCGCTGGAACAAAAAGTTGAACTTTCTGTCTATCTCCTCCATCGCATCGGTAAATATCGACCTTGCCTGTTCGTCGGCGTCAGATATGAGGCGTTCAAGCTCTATCATGCTTTTCCCGACGTCGTCGAGCTGGTCTCCGAGATACGCTAGGCGATCTCTGAGGCTCCTATCCTCGGAGAGCGAGCCCATGTCGACCTCGCCGAGCGCGCGCAGATCCCTGTCACGCTCGCGGATACCGCGTCTCAGTTCGTCGGGGTCGAGGTCGTTCCGGACAGCGTCGGGGCCGGGATACGGGTACTGTTCGTCCCACGTCTGGATTAGTTCGGCGCGCTCCCTGTTGTACGTCTCTATGGAGGTTTCGCTCGCGCCTAGCGCGGCTGCGGCATCGACGTGCGCGGATCTCGCGACCTCCAGCCTCGAAGCCCTGCGGTCGCGGCTTTTCGCTATACGCTCGTACCTGTCGCCGAACTCCGCCATGCCCTCCATGAGCGCCCTCTTGCGCGCCACGACCTCCGCCACGCGCTTCGCGAGCCTCGCCAGATTCGACCTGCCGGATATCAGCTCCTGCTCACGCGACGAGATATCCTCCTCGAGTTCGTTCAACGAGCGCTCCGACGAGCGCAGGTCGGCGGCCGTCCGTTCGGAGAGCACAAACGCGGATCGCTGTTTCTCCAGAGTCAGGGCCACCGCGCTTTTGAGGCGCTCTATCTCCCTGAACTCCTTGAAGCCGCCTGACTCGCCCCGCGACTTCGCGTCGCTCTCCGCTCCGGCCGCCAGATCGGCGTCGAGGGCCTTTCGTCCGCTCGAAAGTTCCGCGTACGCGAGCGCGGCATCCTTCAGTGATGAGATCATCGACTCCCTCTCGCTCCTTGCCCTCGCGCGCTCCCTCGTTATCTCCTCCCTGCGGGCGTCGAAGGCGCTGCGTTTTTGCGCCAGCTCCCGTATCTCGACCGCGATAGAGTCCTTTTTCGCGGCGGCGGCCGCCTCTTCTTCCTCGATCTTAGCAAGAGCGGCGGCGAGGGCGCCGACATTTTTCTTCGCCTCCCCGGCATCGCGCTCCATCGTTGAGAGAGCGGACTTTATCTCTATGGCCCGGCCCGACTTCTGCGCGCGGCCTCCTGAAATACTGCCGGAGGGCTGGAAGACATCGCCGTCCAGCGTGACAATGGGGCTCCTGAAGCCATTCGAGACCATGTTCTGGCCCAGCTTGTACTCCTCCACTATCAGCAGGTCACCCATGATGTGTTCGAGCGCGGGGCGCCAGTGAGCTTCGGAGGCGATGAGCTTCATCGCCCAGCCGACCACTCCGCTTCCTGGCAGCCGATACGATTCGTCGCGGTTCCTCGGCCTGCTGCGATCGAGCGGCTGGAACGTCGCCCTGCCCGCCTGGTTTTTTTTAAGCAACTCTATGCAAATTCGGGCCTCGTCCATAGTGTCGACGAGAATCCAGAACTGCCTCCCGCCCAGAAAGGCCTCCATCGCTGACGCCAGCTCCGTCGGGCACGAAAAGGCGTCGATCACGGCGCTTGGCTTCACGCCGAGACGTCCGAGGCGGGCCGCGGAGAGCACGTGTTGAACCGGCCGGGGATATACTTCGGTCTGAACCTGCTCCTCGAGCTCCGACAGGCGATTAGCCAGCTTTGACGCCTCCCTCTTGTTCTTCTGGAGGTCGGCTGATGTTTCCTGCAGCCGGGCGTAGACATCCATGTGCCTAGTGGCGGCTGTCTCCTGTTCGCCAAGGAGCTCGACGTGCTTCTTCTCCAACACGCCAAGCTCATGTTTTATCTCGCGGAGCGGGTCGACCGCGGGCTCGTCCTTCGTGTCCTTCGAGAGCGTCTTGAGCGAGGCCCCAATAGAGCGAATGCGCCCCTTTAAGGCAGTCATCTGCCCGTCGAGCTCGCCGCGTTCGCTGTTTATCCGCTCGCGCTTCTCCATCTCTCGCTCTATGGCATCCTGGCGCTCTTTGTACCGCGCCTCGGCATCCGCGAGAGTTTTTTGGGCCGCCGTCAGTTCCGCAGAGAGCGACGACATCTCCTTGCTCGAGACGTCCCTGTCAGATCTCAGTTTTTTCAGCTTGGAGGCGAGCGACATACGCTCCTCCTCCACCCGAGCCAGCCGCTGGCGGGCCGATGTGATGACCGACCCGTATCCATACGCCGTTCTCGTGAAGTTCGTAATGGAATTCCTCGCCTCGTCGAGCTCACGCGCCTGAACCTGCCTCGTCTGGGACAACTCGGCCAGCTTGCCCTCCAAAAAGGCGAGGCTTCTCTCCCAGCGCCCTCTCCAGACATCCCGCAGACGCGCAACCTCCGACAGGCGCTCGCGCTCACGCGATGCATCCAGCGCGGCGCGTTCGTTCCTGACGCGCCGCACCCAGTAGAGAGCGCGACGATCCTCCTCGAGGCGATCCAAAATATCGCGGGCAACTGTGGCTTTCGTTACGGCTGGAGCTATTTCCTCGCGCCGTAACGAAAGTTCCGCCGAGAAGGTTCTGAGCCTGCCATATTCCTCTTTCACCTCCGAGAGCCTGTCGGAGGCCTCTGTGCGACGTTTTCTGTACGCGTCTATGCCGAAGAGCGATTCTAGCAGCATCCTGCGCGCCGGCGGGCGCTGCTGTATTACTTCGGTGACGTCGCCCTGACCTATAAAGGCGAATCTGTCCCCCGCGAGCTGCCAAAGCCTCTTTGCCTCGTCCAGCTCCATCAGGGTAACGCGCGTACCGTCCACGAGCGATAACGCCCCAGAGTCGGAGACACGCCGCCTTATCGTGCAGACCCTCGTATCCTCGCGCATTTGAATGGCCACTTCCGCCTCGCTCGCCTGCGGCCTCGACGCGGAGCCTTGAAAGAGCAGGTCGCCCTGTCGCGATATACGCAGTTTCGACGCGTGGCTGTCCCCGAGTACCCAGCGGAGGGCGTCCAGAAGGTTGCTCTTGCCGCTTCCGTTCGGCCCGACAATGGCCGTCATTCCAGGAGCGAGCGGCAGGTCATGAGGCCCGCCAAAGCTCTTGAAGCCCTTAAGCTGGAGTCGTGCTATGTACAACTACGCGATCCTCCCGCTTTTCCATAAGATCCACGCGATGTACGATCCTCGACAGGGTTCCCTGAAAGTCTATCTTGTACTTGTCCCATGCATACTCTGGACACTCGACGAGATAGAACCTGCGCTCAAACTCCTCCTCCCACATGGCGAGGTACGTCTCGGCTATGTAGCACGCTATGGCAGGGTGAAGCTCCACCAAAAAGGCCTCGGAGTGTGAACCGAGGACAGACCTGCGAATGAAGCGTTTCACCTTCATCGCGACGGTCTCCTCCCTGTCCACCCAACCAAGACCGCCGCAGAACGGGCATCCACGGCTCATTATCGTGCGCATGTCGAGCCGCGCCCTCTTCCGGGTTATCTCAACCAAGCCGAGCGCCGTGACGCCGTAGACTCTCGCCCTGCACCTGTCTCCTTTGAAGAGATCCTGCAACTGTTCGACGAGCTTGTCCCTGTACTCCTGGCTCTCCATGTCGATGAAGTCTATGACCACTATGCCGCCTATCGCCCTCAGGCGGAGCTGGCGGGCTATCTCCTCGGCAGCCTCGAAGTTCGTGTGGTACACGGTGTCCTGGAGATCCTTGGAGCCGATATATTTCCCCGTGTTGACGTCGATCACGGTGAGCGCCTCCGTCTGGTCTATGACGAGGTACGCGCCGCTCGGCAGCCAGACCTTGCGGTCGTGCATCTCGTCGATCGCTCGCTCAACGCCATAGACGTCGAAAAGAGGCATGCTGCCCTTGTACAGTGACAGATCTGGGCGTTCGTCCTCGCCGAAGCGCTGGAGGAAGGTTCCGATGCTGTCATATTCGTCCTGCGAATCGACAACTATCTCGCCTATGCTCCCGTTCAGCTCGTCGCGAAGTATCCGCTCGACGAGCCCTATATCGCGGTGCAGGAGACAAGGGGCGTTGTTTTTTTTCGCCTTGCGCTCGACCTCAGCCCACGCCTCCATAAGCTCGGCGACGTCCCGGGCGAGGCTGTCCTCTTCGCTGTACCCCGCCACGGTTCGGACGATGAGGCCGAAACTATCCGGGCGAAGTTTTCGCGCTAAGGCGCGAAGGCGCGAGCGCTCCTCGTCGTTCTCTATCCTCTTCGACACCCCTACGTCTCCGTTAGAAGGTACAAGCACGAGGTAACGCCCGGCGAGGGAAACCCTTGGCGAGACCCTCGCGCCTTTGCCCTTCCTCGCTGTCTTCAGAACCTGGACGACCATGTCCATGCCGGCCTTGACGGTAGCGCCCCTCACGTCGTTCAAGTATAAAAATCCGTTGCGCCCGTCCCCCAGACTGAGGAATGCGGCGTTCATGCCAGGCAGCACGCTGTCCACTCGCGCCTTGTATATCTCGCCTGCGCGCTGACGCTCCAGCATCCGCTCGACGTAAAGATTGTCGAGCCGGCCCCTCTCGTCAAGGATGGCTACTCGCATCTCCTCCGGGTCGATCACATTCACTACGAGTTTCATCTCTCCGTTTTTAAAACCCATAATCCCGATCCTCCGTTAAAGGAATTACTCTCGCCTCTTCCTCGTTCCAGCCGCCAACCGCGGTTCGGACAATCGACAAATCCCCCCACCCAACCACGACGTTCGACTCGCAAAGGCGCCTCACCATAAAAGACGGCCCGCAGCGCTCCAAGTCATTCGCGGCAATTAACGCGTCGCAGCCCCGGGCCTCGGCGCGGAGGAAAGCGCCCATTTGCGCAAGCGCGATCTTCAGGACTTCAGCTATCGCGGACGGTTCCGCGCCAGAGAGCGGCTCTATCGAGTATGACGCGGCGGCGCACAGCTTGTTAAGCGACGAACCATCGACCTCGCGCGCGTCAAGTATATCTATTCCGCGCGGCAGCGACTCCCTCCAGTTAGCGAGCGAATCGCCGTCCCATTCGACGAACCAGAAATCAGCGGGTTCATTCAGAGCGATCACGCCCACTGGAAGCGGAGGGCACAGAGCGAGCTTCGGGTGCGGAGAAAAACCCAACGTCATCTCCGCTCGGAGCCCGGCGCGCCTCGCCGCGCGACCGAACAGCATGGGAAGATCGAGATGAGATATGAAACAGGCGTACCCGCTTTTCGAGAAGTGTATCCTCACGCGCGGCACAGTTCGCAGAACCTCCCCCGCTCAGGCGCCGCCTGCCAGCCGCACGAGTTGCACGTACCGCCCCGGCAGTCCGGCGTCGCCTCGGCCCGAAACGCGCGCTCCAGCTCCGACTTCAGAAATTCCTTCGTCACCCCTGCGTCTATAACGTCCCACGGAAGGCTCTCGCATTGCGAGCGCTCCCTCGTCGCGTAGCTCTTCGGATCGATCCCAAAATCGTCGAATACCCCGATCCATCGTCCGAAGTCAAAACACTCGATCCAGGCGTCGAAGCGCGCTCCGCGCCTCCACGCCTCCTCTATGACGCAACCGAGGGAGTTGTCGCCTCTCGCGAAGACGCCCTCCATAAATGTCTGATCTGGATCGTGGTACGAAAGCGTAATTTTTTTGCCCTTTATCCTTCCGACCCTGCTTTTGACGAATCTGCCGCGCTCGCGAAGCTCCTCCCTCGCCGCCTGTGCCTCCCATTGAAATGGAGTATGGGCCTTCGGAACAAAACCAGCGAGCGATACGGATATCTCCCCGCGCTTTTTATTGCGCCTTGCGTGCCCAAGCGCGCGCTCCGCTATTTCGGCGATGCCCTCCAGATCCTCTTCGGTCTCGGTCGGCAAGCCCATCATGAAGTAGAGCTTCACCCTATCCCAGCCATGTGCGAACGTAGCGTCGAGGGCAGAGTCTATGTCCGAGGCGTCAACTCCTTTATTTATAACCCTGCGAAGTCTCTCGCTCCCGGCCTCCGGGGCGAAGGTGAGTCCTCCGCGCCTCATGCCTTCCAGACGCGAGGCAAGATCCACAGAAAACGCGTCCATCCTCAGGCTCGGCAGACTCAGCTTTATATTGCCGGCCTCTAGCGCCGGTCTCACAAGGTCGAGCAACTCGCCGAGATACCTCCAGTCGCATGTAGCGAGCGACAGGAGACCCGCCTCCTCCCAACCAGTTCGCGAGAGCAGTTCCTCGAGCTGACTCGCTACCGACTTGGCGCTCCTCTCACGAACCGGACGGTCGATCATTCCGGCCTGGCAAAATCGGCACCCTCTCGTGCATCCCCGAAAGACCTGAACCACTGCCCGGTCGTGAATGACGCTTCCGTTAGGCACTATCATAGTGCGGTGCAGAAAATCCGCGTCGAGATCCTCTGTTATCCTCCTGCGGACGGGAAGCTCGCTCGAACCCGGGACGTATACCCCAGGGAGACGAGCGATAATCTCGAGTTTCTTTTCCCTCCCAGCGCCCTTCAGCTCGCCGAGCGTATGCAACAGAGGCGGCAGCACGACCTCCCCGTCACCCAGGCAAAAGGCGTCGAAAAAAATCTCAAGAGGCGCCGGCGCAAGCGCGCCAGGGCCTCCGCCTATCACCAGCGGATCCGAGTTGCCCCGCTCGGCGCTTCGAAGCGGCATACCGCCCAGGTCGAGCATCGTGAGTATGTTCGTGCTGCAAAGCTCGTACTGGAGCGTAAAACCAACCACATCAAAATCACGCAACGCGCGAGAGCCCTCCAACGAGCGCAGCGAGGCGCCGGACTTTCTCATAACTGACTCCATGTCGACCCAGGGACAGCAAACCCGCTCGACATCGGCGAAGTCGAGATCCTTCACAAGCGCGTAGAGGATCTGGAACCCGAGATAGCTCATTCCGACCTCGTACACGTCAGGGAAAGCCAGACAGAGACGAACGAGCTTCCCCGACGCGTCCGGTTTGGGAGAGAAGCTCCCCCACTCGCCGCCGACGTACCTGACGGGGCGTTTGACCTTCGTCAGGAGCGGCCAGAGTTCGCCGCCCATCTCTTTTATTATCATTTACCTCGCCCCCGCTGTCCCTTTAATATTTAACTACGTTATATCCGCGAATTTGTCGCGGACGGGGGAAATTGCCACGCTCTGCGCCAAGGCAAGGCCGATGAACTCCATCAAAAGCGAGCTGCCTCCATAACTGAAAAGCGGCATGGGCAATCCTGTTATAGGGGCGAGGCCCATACTCATCGCTATGCTCTCCATGACCTGAAACCAAACCCACGCGCTGACACCGACGCACAGGAGCTTCGCGCGCGGATCTTTCGTTCGGAAGGCCGCGCGGAGGAGCCTCCAGAACAGGAAGGCGAACAGAATGATGACTACGAGCGCCCCGACGAACCCGAACTCCTCAGCGTAGACGCTGAATATGAAATCCGTGTGCGGCTCCGGGAGAAAGTGCAGCCTTCCCTGAGTGCCGTGCAGGAAACCTTTGCCCCACAAGCCGCCTGAGCCAACGGCTATTCTCGACTGTATGACGTTGTACCCCGCGCCCTGAGGGTCGATGTACGGATCGAGGAATACATACAGGCGCAGCTTCTGATACTCCTTGAGCGTGTTCCATAAAAAAGGCATGGCGACAAGCCCGCAGACGATAAGCCCGCCCAAGTACTTGACAGGCGTCCCGGCGACCGTCAGCACCACGAAGATAATCAATCCATAAACAAGGGCGCTTCCTAGATCCGGCTGGAGAAGAATCATGGCGACGGAGAGCCCTGACATAACGAGAGCGGCCACGAACCTCTTCAGGTTATCCGGCTGGTAACGCGTACAGAAACGCGCGAGGAAGAGAATGAGCGCGACCTTGCCGAGCTCGGCCGGCTGAAAGCTGACGGCCCCAAAACGAAACCAGCTCTGAGCGCCGCGCGAAGCCGTGCCCAGAGCCAAAAGTACGACAAGAACACCTATTGTTATCACGTATATCGAGTAGCTCCACTTCAGGAAATTCTGATAACCCATGCGGATCACCGCCGCATAGGCGACGATGCTCACTCCGCCCCACGCGAGTTGGCGAACGGCATAGGCCGCCGTCGACTTTCTGACTCCGGCGCCGGCGCTGTATATGGACACGAGCCCCAAAATAAAAAGTACAAGTATGACAAACAGCATCAACATGTCGAGACCTTTTCGGATCTCGCTCCAGTTGTAGCTCGGCTCGGCGAGCATCCTAGCGCCCAGCTTTCCCCCTCTGTCTTCTCACCGTCATGACTGGTATATTGGCGACGAGGGCAACCGAACTGTCCTCCCTCTCGAGATCCAGTTCGATACGGTTTTCATCTATCTCGACGTAGTTCTTTATGACGGTTATTATGTCGCGCCGCAGATTCTCCATCATCTCCGGCGATATGTCGCTCCTGTCATGGACAAGAACGAGCTGAAGTCTGTCCCTCGCGATCTTTCCCGATTTCTGACTCCCGAAGAATTTTGTGAATAAGCCCATGAGATACTCCCCCCTCTAACAACGGCCGAAGAAGGCCCTTTTAATCTTGCCAAGGAAGCCCTTGCCGTTTGAGTCCAGCCCGTCCAAATCCTGAAACGGCACGTCGTTTCCCGCTATCCTGGACGCGATGTTCTTGAACGCCCTCGACGCCGGGGAGTCAGTGGAAAGCGTGAGCGGTTCACCCTTGTTCGAGCTGGTGACGACGGACTCATCGTCGGGCACCATCCCTATCAGGTCTATTGCCAGCACGTCAAGGACGTCGGACACGCTCAACATGTCCCCTTTTTTCACCATCTGCGGACGTATGCGGTTCACTATGAGCCGGATGGGCGACTTATCCATAGACTCGAGCAGCCCTATAATCCTGTCGCCGTCGCGCACCGCCGAGACCTCGGGCGTCGTGACAACAAGCGCCTCGTCAGCCCCGGCGGCGGCGTTCCTGAAACCCGCTTCTATCCCGGCCGGGCTGTCGACCAGAATGTAGTCGAAGTCATTGCGCAGATCCTCGCAGATACCCTTCATCTGTTCGGACGTGACGGCATCCTTCGTCTTGGACTGCGCCGTCGGTATCATGTACAGATTCTCTATCCTCTTATCGCGAATCAGCGTCTGGTTTAGCCGGCAGATCCCTTCGAGAGCATCGATCAAAGTATAGACAATACGGTTTTCGAGCCCCATTATCACGTCCAGGTTTCTCAGCCCAATGTCGCCGTCAATCGCGACGACTCTGTTGCCCATGCTCGCCAATGCTACGGCAAGGTTTGCGGTGGTCGTGGTCTTGCCAACCCCTCCCTTGCCGGAGGTCACAACGATAATACGTGATGCCATCAGTATTCCTCCCTGATAAACCTATAAAAATAATCCGCCGGCACTGGCCTGCGCTATTACCGCACATTTAGTCATTTTATCACGGGCCAGTAGTCTATCAGAACCGAGCCCTCGCTTACCTTCACAATAACCATCTTGCCCCACCATATCGCGCCCCTGTCCAGCGAACCTATTCTCGACCCGATACGAACCTGCATGGCCTCCATCGATCTCGCTACGACAGACGTGTTTTCGTCCCCCTCACAACCGGCGTGAACGAGGCCGCAGAGACGTCCCAGAACAATGACGTGCCCCGCTGAAAGCACCTCTGCGCCGTCGTTGACGTGCCCGGCTATTATCACGTCCCCGTAGTGATCCACTCTCTGACCGGAGCGAAGGGATCTGTGAAGCAGGAGCGCCCCCATGTTTCCCTTTTCGACCACGCGCGTGTCTGGCATCGGCTCCGAAGTGGGCAGCCCGGATCTTTTCAGCATATCCTGAGATGCGGCGTCGTATGTTATCCATGCCGCAACGTGAATCATCGATGGCCAGACAAACTCGGAGAGAATCCGGCAGACAATCTCCTCTGACAGCCCGCGACCGCCGAAGTCGAGAACAACTTTAGCGCCGGGCAGGAACTGCTGGCTCTTTTCGCGGATATCGCTAAATTCTTTTGAAAAATCGCCCGCTTCAAGCTCCTCAGATATAATACACCTTACCATCGAGTCGTACATACCCTTTAATTTTATCAAAAGAAGTCACCCACCTTAACAATTTTTTTAATTTTCAATTCTCGTGTTCGAGCAGATATGCCAGCATCTGCGCCACCAGCGGCCCGGCAACCGACGAGCCGGAGCCGCCCCCCTCTATCAGTGCCGCGGCCACGTACCTGGGTTTATCGGCCGGGGCGTAACCGACAAACCAGGCATGATCCTCACCGTGAGGGTTCTGCGATGTTCCCGTTTTGCCTGCGATCTGCACCCCATATCTGCCGGCCACTCGCCCGGTTCCAACGTCTACGACCGCGCGTATGCCGCCTCTGATGGTATCCATGTGGGGCTTCGATATTTTAACCTCGGCCCACTCCGGTTTTTTCTCGGAGTTCAGCCGCGGCACAATCAGCTTTCCGCCGTTGGCGAACGCCGCGTATGTCCTGGCGAGCTGGAGCGGGGTCATAAGGAGGAATCCCTGTCCGATCGAGTAGTTCACTGTGTCGCCCTGATACCAGGACTCCTTGACGCGCGAGCGCTTCCACTCCCTGCCGGCGATGTTGCCCCTCGATTCGCCTGGAAGGTCGATCCCCGTCTTCTCCCCGACCCCTAGTACGCGCGCCCACTTGATCAGTTTGTCAATACCGAGCTTTATGCTCATTTGATAGAAATAAACGTCGCACGAATCCCGGATTGCGCCAAAAAGCGTCTCCGTGCCATGTCCGGTTCTCTTCCAACATCGAAAGCGCTGCGGCCCGAGCTGAAAACTTCCGGGACAAAACACCGTTGAATTTGTGTCGGCGACCTTCTCCATGAGGATGGCGGAAGCCGTCACGACCTTGAACGTCGATCCAGGCGGATAAGAACCGCCCATGACTCGATTCATCATCGGCTTGTCCTCGTCGCTCACCAACGCGGACCACTCCTTGCTCGATATGCCCCAGGTCAGAGGGTTGGGGTCATACGTTGGCGAGGAGAAAAATGCCTTTATGGCGCCGTCGTTTACGTCCATCGCCACTATGGCGCCGCGCCGGTCATCCATGAGGCGCGAGGCCTCCCTCTGGGCCGCGAGATCGAGGGTCAGTTTTATGTCGTTCCCCTTCTGGGGGTCGTTGTAGTTGACGTCCCTCAGACGCCGCCCGCGCGAGTCGACCTCTACAACCTCGTCGCCAACGACGCCGCGCAGTTCCTCCTCATACATGGCCTCGATGCCTATTTTCCCTATTATGTCTCCGCCCTGATAATAAAGATCCCGTTGGTTTTCAAGCTCGTCCCTCGTTATCTCTCCGACGTACCCAATAACATGCGCCATGAGAGCCCCGCCTGGATAAATCCTCCGCCAGACCGGCGACGGGAAGAGTATCCGCGAGAACTCCGAGTCCATTACGAGGTCGGAGACCTGAGCCAATGTCAGGTTTGTGGCGACCGAGACGGCACTGTAAGGCGCGACGTACTGCTTCTCTACGCTCTCGCGAAGACTATCCGGGGTCATCGGGATCCCGTGCCTCACGAAAAGTGACGCGACGCGCGAGTAGTCGTCTTCGCCGCTTATGTCCATAGGGTATCCCTTTATGTCGAAGATGCGGACGTTGACCGCGAGAGGGACGCCGCCAGAGTCGTATATATTGCCGCGCGGCGGCAGGAGACGTATCATCCTCAGTCTGTTCCCGGATGCGAGCTCGACGTACTCGTCGGCCTTTACGAGCTGAAAGTAGACCAGACCGACCACAAGGAACGAGAGGGAGAATATGAATATATTGCGGACGTAAAGAAGCCGCTTGTCGATATCGAGACGCTCCAAACCGTTATACATGGGTTTGGGGAACCTTGAAGGCGTAAATCATACAAAGCCCGACTAACACTGGAACCGCCAGGAGCTGCTGTATGGCGAAAAGTCTGAGAGCCGCCTGGCTTGGGACGGCCCAGGCGACATAGCGCGCTATTCCTGAGAGGAAATGCGCGCAGCTGGCGAGCGCCGCGAAAAGCAACGCGCTCCTGCCGCCTGCCGGGGTGCGATCCCATACCCAATAAACGAGGACGAGCGCCAGAACGTTGATGAGGCCGCCCATTCCCGGCGATGCAGCCCACCGAAGATCCCATAACACGCCGCCCAGGAAGGCGAACCATATCCACCCGGCGATACGAACGGACACAAGCGGCCCTGAGATCAGTTTATACAGCACGACGAGCAGAAAAAACTCCGGCACGAGCATTATGCCCATGGCAAGAACCTGCATGAAATCCTGAAGAAGCCAGACGAGCAGAGAGGCGATCACTTCGGGATACGCGGAGCGCTCTCGGCGCCGTTCCCCAGTATCTGCACGTTGTAAAGTTGCGTCAGGTGCGCGCCGGACACGATCTTCTGAGGCATGAAGCCGTCCCTGGTTTCGCCCTGACTCCATATATTCCCTATCGGTATCCCAGGCGGCAGGTAGTCGCCGACCAGTGCTGTGGATACGACCATCCCGCGAGTGAATTCGACCTCGGGCGGCGTGTAGAGGAGCCATATATTTCCCATGTCGTCTCCGTTTATCACGCCGAGATCCCATGTGTCGTCCACGACAGCCGCCAGCAGAAACGAGGCGGACGTCACCAGCTCCACCCATGAATAATCGCCGCCGGCCCGAACAACCCTGCCGATGATAAAACCGTCGGACAGTGCAGGAGCGCCGACCATTACTCCTTGATTGAGACCTTTGTCTATCCTTATTTCCTTCCACCACGCGTCGGGATAACGAAGCGTAACGCGAGCGACTATCATGCCGACCGCGCTGTCAGGCGGCGGCGTTGGCGCCGTCGCCCGTTGGAGAACCGTGCGGAGCGTCAGGTTCTCCAACTCGAGTTCTCTGTTTCGATCCTGAAGGCTCTTGCGCTCCATTATCCAGTTGCCGGTCGCCTGCACTAAAAGACGCAACTCTTGAGCCGGAAGCTCCAGCGTGTGCAACACGGCGCCCGACAGATCGACCATCCTTTGGGTGACGCCAGGAAACGCGAACGAGAACCAAAGCAACAGCAAACCGCAAAAAAAGGCGAGAAGCGTGTTTACTAGAATCGGATTGAGCTTGCTCACCACGACGGCAGTTGTCTCTATATTGTAGAGTGGTCAACCGTCACGGCGATCTTGTCTCCCCTGTCAACGGTCTCGAGCAATTTGCCGAGCCCCATCGCTACCGAGTACAGTGGCTGCTCGGCCATATGAACCGGCACGTTCATCGCCTCGGAAAAGCGGTTGCTCAACCCGCGCAGTTGGGAGCTGCCGCCTGTCAGGACGAGCCCTTGATCTACGACGTCCTTCACCAGTTCGGGCGGCGTCTGCTCGAGCGCGTAGCGCAACATGTCCTCTATCCTGACTATTATAGGCTCTATGGCCTCGCGCACCTCGATGGACGTCACTTTGACGACCTTGGGAAGGCCGTCCATGAGGTCGCGCCCCTTGACCTCCATCTCAAGCTCCTCCTCGAGCGGTATGACCGACCCGATGGTGAACTTGACCTCCTCCGCCGTGCTGTCGCCAATCGAGAGGGTGTAGTTCTGGCGCAGCATGGCTACGATCGCGCTGTCCAGGTCGTCGCCTGCCGTGCGCAGAGAGTTGCTTATGACGACGCCGCCCAGAGAGAGCACAGCGACCTCGCTCGTGCCCCCGCCTATGTCGACTACCATGTTGCCTCGCGGCTCGTTTATGGGCAGCCCTGTGCCGAGCGCGGCCGCAAGCGGCTCCTCGACGACAAACGCCTCTCTCGCGCCGGCGCCTAACGTCGCGTCGACGACAGCGCGCTTTTCAACCTCCGTGACGCAGGCCGGTACGCAGATCGCTACGCGAGGATGCGCCAACAGACGGCGCCCCTGGTTTGCGCTGACCATGTAATGCCCAACCATCTGCTCCGTCATGTCGAAATCCGCGATTACGCCGTGCTGGAGCGGCCGCACTGTCTCTATTCCCTGAGGGGTTTTGCCTATCATCCGCTTGGCCGGATGACCGAACGCTATAACCTCTTTTTTCCCCTTGTTGCCGATTTTTCTGACTGCGAGCACGGAAGGCTCGTCTATAATTATCCCGCAACCTTTGACGTAGACCACTATGTTGGCGCTGCCCAAATCTATTCCAATATCCCGGCTGAAAAGCCCGGAGAGAAATTTAAACATCCGCACTGCCTCGCTTTCCGCACAAAAACATCAGCGGAGGCGTCAACCTCCGTGCATCCTATAGTACCACATATTTACGATCCTCTGTGGGAATCCTGGAAAAAATTTCCCCCGGTATATCGGTGCGCTTGCTGGCGCTTATGATCACGATGTCACCTTTGGGAAAATGAATATACCGTCGTGCTATCAAAAGGCTTGCCGGCGGCAAAAACGGCGCTCGGAAAACCGGGGTTGTTCGGCGAGTCAGGGAAAAATTGCGTCTCGAGGCAGAAGCCTCCCCTGCGCGCGTACCTCGCGCCGCCCTTTCCGCCGCCGCTGTCCAGCCCCATGTTGTTGCCTCCGTAAAACTGAACGCCTGGCAGGTCTGTGCGGACGCTCATCTCGACGCCGCTCTCAAGGGACCAGGCGCGCGCGCACGGGCTTTCGAGGGATGGCCCGCTTATAACGTAGTTGTGGTCATAGCCGTTGCCGAGCTCGAGCTGCCCGAACGAGACGTCCAGGTCTCGCCCGATCTGCTTCGGTCTCGTGAAGTCCATAGGGGTTCCATTTACAGGAGACAGCTCGCCAGTTGGAATGAACTCGCCGTCGATCGCGACGAAGCGGTCGCAGTCAAGCCAGAGATAATGATCGGCTACCGACCCGGCGTCGTGGCCGTCGAGGTTGAAATAGCAGTGGTTCGTGAGGTTGAAGACCGTCGCTCTGTCCGCGACCGCGTGATAGCGTATGGCGATGCTGTCGTCATCGGCAAGCGAGTAAGTGACGGCTATATCGGCCGCGCCCGGCAGACCTTGATCCCCATCCGGGCTCCTCAGGCGGAACGTAACAGACTCGCCAAGCGCGTCCGCTGCCCACATACGGTTTGAATACGGTTCGCTGCCGCCATGCAGCGCGTTTTTCCCCTCGTTTTTATCCATCTGGATCCTGACGCCGTCCAGCATGAAGGACGCTCCACCCACGCGGTTCGCGATGCGCCCCACGGTGACGCCGTAAAACGACTTGCACATTTTATAGCCCTCGAACGAGTCGTACCCAAGGGCCACGTCAAGCAGTCCCTTCGCCGAGGGAACGAGAATACTCGTGATGGCCGCGCCAATATCGGTCACGGTAAGCTCCATCCCGTTTTTATTGACGAACTTGTACAGATGCGCAGAAGAGTCCCCAAATGGTTTTACGCTGAGTTTCATAACCCCGCCCCTTCCGTATGCAGTCGCTCTGTAGTTTCGATATCAAAACCGGCGCCCGTGCCTCAGCTTCTTTAATGTAATGAAGCCCATGCCGTGAAAAGATATCACGTCCAGCCAATTTTGAAAATGAGCTTTCGCCGTAAGATGATTTTTAGATTTTTCAATCAGTGCTCTTCCCTTGTTTTGGCCGCTGATTTTATCGATTCTCGATCGTCCATCACGCATAGTGGCTCAAGCCATAGAGCCCGTACGCTACGGCTGATTTTGCCAGCCTCACGACATCAGCGACGCTTATACTTTCACACCTCATGAGACGAAGTATCGCTGGAGAAAGCGGTATACAGCGGATGGCGACAAGACGCGTTTTGCGACGCTGGAGGAAGAGAACCGGGCATTGCGGCTGGAGCTGGCCGAGCTGAAAATCGAGCAGGACATGCTAAAAAAAGCGACGGCCTACTTTGCCAGGCTCCAGAAGTGAGATACCGATTCATATCAGTGCGGCAGGATTATTCGGTAGCAAGGTGGGCCAAGTTTCTGGATGTGTCGCGGAGCGGCTTCTATACGTGGAAGAAAGATACAGTTCGCCGGGATGCGTCGGAAGCCGCTTATGGCGAGGCCGTCAGGAAGATTTTTGCCGAGGGTGAGGGCACGTATGGCCCGGAACGCATAAGCGGCATCATGCGTAAACGCGGTCATAAAGCATCATTTCGGAAAGTCCGCGCCCATATGGAGCGCGAGGGCCTGCGCAGTATCCATTGCAGACGCCGCAGCCATTCGCTGACGGACAGCGCGAAGTCGCGCGGAGAAGGATTCCCCAACCTGACTAAAGGGCTTGAAATAATTTCCCCGTTTCAGGTTCTGACAAGCGACATCAGCTACATTCGCACAGGGGAAGGATTCGAATATCTGTGTCAGGTAAAGGACGTAGTGAGCGGTGTTGTGCTGGCGTCGAGCATGATGCCAAGAATGAAGGCGGAACTTGTGGAGCGGACGGTCGAAAAAACATTTGGGCGCTGGCTTGTCCCGGCCGGATGCATATTTCACAGCTTATATCGAGGGATTTTATAACACCAGACGTGCGCAAAAGAGGCTAAGCTATCTCAGTCCGATGGAGTGGCTTAAAAATTGGTATCACGAAAAGGAAAAGCTGGTCGCTTAACTTTCTGTCCGAAAAAGTGTTGACGACCCCATCCCTCAACTTCGACATCTTTATCCCCCCTCTCATAATCAAGTCTACAGAAATACTACCCTATAGGATCAGAAAGCGTCAAGCTCCGCCGTGCCGGGGAAAAATTTTGCCGACTGGCACCAATACGGCACCAAGCACAAAAAAGGCCTCAGAGCCAAATCCTCTGAAGCCTTGGTATTTCTGGTGGATCGCACAGGAATCGAACCTGTAACCCCCTGATTAA
>JAITOY010000054.1 GCA_031289775.1 Synergistaceae bacterium | reverse complement strand
TTTGTGCCGTTTCCGCCGGAGAATATTCGCTCTTCAGACTTCAATGTAGTACCGGCGAATACAACACCCGCGCCAGCGCATATCAAAGTGACTAAAAAAACGATGACGATGATAATAATTTTGGGAAGTATTTTCATAGCTACGCTCCAATCGAGAAATACTTAGAGAGAGTTTTTGAAATAACCAGCCGACTGGGAGGCCGCATGATGAACAAATCATTGAAAAGTATTTTTAGATGCTCTAAAGAAATTAATTTGAAGAACTCTCATGAGGTATGATAGCACGAAGATGAAGGAGTAGCAATATATTTGTTAAAATTTGATATAATTTGACGCAACATGACGACCTGTTAATGAGTGCTGTTCTGGAATTGTTGAAGATAACCCGCGAGGGTTTTCGTTCAACAATTCCCGGCCTGTCAGCTCTTGACTACACTAATTGGCGATCCCGAACCCTCTGGAAAATGGCGCCTCAAAATCTTCTCGGAAGCGTTTCGCTTGACCTCTTGCTTGTTCATATCCTTTTTCAAAACTAACTAAATTTTGTGTCCATCGGCGGCGCGCTCTTGTGCCGGTCAATATTTTATGCAATAATTGAATCATTCTATAAATAACCATCAATTGACGAGCATATTATCTGGAGGAGGTATGTCAAGGTGAAAACAACTTGGAAAATAGCTTTTTGGTTCATCATCATATCCATAATGTTGTGTTATGGGTCGTCGGCATTTGCAAAGACGACCTTGACAGCGTTGACTGTCTGGAACGAGGAGAACTACCAGACTCGCGGGCTCATGCTCATGGCAAAGCGAGTGTCAGAACTCACCAAAGGTGAGTTGGAGCTCAGGGTCGAGTTCGGCGGAACGCTTGGCTACAAGGGCGGAGAGTTGCTGAAGGCAGTCGCGGACGGGCAGCTCGACATAGCGGAGATGGTGGCCAGCAATGTTGCCGGAGACGCTCCCGTTCTGGGCCTTCGCACTCTTCCGATGATGATAGCGGACTGGGACGAGGTGGCGCTGTTCGACAAGATGGCGAAGCCGTATTACGATGCCGCGTGCAAGACGAGGAACCAGCGCGTGCTCGTAATATCTCCCTGGCCGTTCGGCGGTCTCTGGGCCAATAAAGAGGTAAAGTCCATCGCGGACATGAAGGGGCTCAAGCTCCGCGCCTACGATCGCAACGGAGCGCTCTTCGCGACCGCGGTCGGAGCGCAAGGGCTGAACGTGCCTTACGCGGAGGCGTACACCGGGCTGGCCACAGGGCTGATCGATTCCGTCATCACGTCCTCCATATCCGTGAGGGAGGGAAAGTTTTACGAGGTCTGTAAATTCCACATGCCGATAGCCTTCGCCACCGCCTCCAGCATAACGACGATCAACGAGGCGTCGTGGAGCAAGCTTACCGCCGAGGAGCAAAAGGCTCTGGAGACGGCGTCCGCCGAGGCGCAGGCGTTTCTCTGGGACGAGGTCAAAAAGGTCGTCGCCGAGAATGACCAGTTCTGCTACGACAACGGCGTGACCCTCACGCCCGTTTCTGACGCGTTCCACGAGGAACTTGTCAAGGCCGCCGACTCGGTCGCCAACGACTGGCTGGAGAGCAACAAGGGCGCGGCAGACGCCGTGGATCTTTACAACGAATTCATGAAGGCGAAGAAAAAGTAAATCTGCGCCGCCAAGCTCATGGCGGCGCCGCGAGCCAGGTGGGCCAGCCCTGGGTTTTACAGCCCGTTGATATAAATATGAGGAGGTCTGACACGTGAAGAGCGTTATCGCCTTTGTCGACAGGTTGAACTCCCTTCTTGGGTTTCTGTCCGGCTGTTGCATAGCGTGCGGTTCGCTGCTGATAATAGTGGAGATCGCCAGCAGGATCGCTCTCCAGCGAAGTCTGCAAATCACTGACGAGTACACGGGATATCTCATGGCCGCCAGCAGCTTCCTCGGCCTCGGCTATGTCGAGATGAAAGGGGCGCACGTCAGGATGGATCTCGTAGACCTCCTCCGCTCCCGATTTCCAAAGCTGATAACTGCGCTGAGGATATTCGCGTACGTTGTGGCCGCCGCATTCTCTTTATATCTGACCTACGTTGGCTGGAAGCTCTTCCAGCAGTCCTACGAGTACGGGTCGAAGTCCATGCAGGTCTCAGAGACGCCCCTTGCCCTTCCGCAGTTCTTCGTCCCTGTCGGCGCCGCGGCCCTCTTCCTGCAGTACGTCTGTAACCTGTGCCGGTACTGCATGACTGAGACGGCTAAATAAGGACAGCGGCATGGAATTGACCGCACTTCTCTCCATAATCGCTCTGTTGGTCTGTTTCCTGGCCTCCGGTCTCTGGATAGGCCCTGCGCTGTTCGCGACGAGCTGGATAGCGTTCTCTCTCTTCACCGATCTGCCGGTCATGCGCATCCTCGGATCCGTCGTCTGGAATAACGTCAACAGCAGCAGTCTCATGGCCCTTCCGCTATTCATCATGATGGGGGAGTTTCTCGTGAGAACGAGGATATCCGAGGATCTCTTCGACGGGCTGACGCCGTGGGTCTCCAACCTCCCTGGCGGGCTTCTCCACGTCAACGTCATAGCTAGCGCCTTCTTCGCCGCCATCACCGGATCTGTCAACGCAACGACCGCCACTGTCGGCAAGATCACAATACCGGAGTTCCGCAAGAGGGGCTACGACGAGAAGCTCTCCATAGGGAGTCTCACGAGTTCTGGCACGCTCGGGATACTTATACCCCCGAGCGTGCCGATGCTCATCTACGGCGTGGCGGCAAACGTCAGCATCGGCAAGCTCTTCATAGCCGGCATAGTGCCTGGGCTGCTGCTCATGCTATGCTTCTGTCTCTATATCGGTTTCATGTCCGGCAGGAACAAGGATGGCGCAAACGTCCGCTACACGGTCGCGGACAAGGTCAAAAGCCTGCCCAAGATATTCCCGGTCTCTCTGCTCATAGCGTTCGTCCTCGGCAGCATCTACGCCGGGTGGGCAACTCCGACGGAAGCAGCCGCCATAGGAGTCCTCGGGGCCGCTCTGCTCGGGCTGGCGACCCGTTGCCTCAACCTCAGGATATTCGTCGATTGCATAGTTGGATCGGTCAGGACGAACTGCATGGTGATGCTGATTCTCATAGGCGCGTCGTTCTTCTCCGTCACGCTCGGATTTCTCGGGCTGCCGAAATGGATAAGCGCGTCCATCGTCTCGTACGGCGCCGGCAAGTACACTGTAATCGCCCTTATAGTAGTCGTCTATCTCATGCTTGGGTGCCTCATAGACGGATATTCAATGATCGTCATGACCGTCCCGATGTTCCTCCCGTTAATACAGGCCTATGACATGGATCCGCTATGGTTCGGCATTTTCGTAGTGCTGCTCGTGCAGATAGCCAACATCACCCCGCCGATAGGCTTCAATCTCTTCCTGGTCACTGGGCTCGCGGAGCGGAACATTGGGTTCATATCGAGATCCGTCCTGCCATTTATAGCGATAATAATAGCCTTCACGCTGATAATCACCATATTCCCGGATATAGTGCTATTCATGCCATCCATGATGGGAAGGTGACGGACGCCGCGGTGCGCCGCGCCGGCGGTTTTACAGGACGGGGTCGCTGGACGCTGATATAGTTTTTTTTGATGTATGTTCGGCTGATGATAGGAGGTTTTTCGTGTTGGACGCTGCGCGGGCACTGTTGAGTATGTTGAAACTGTACGAAGTCACTGATGTTTTCGGGCTTCCGGGCGAGACGACGCTATGCCTCTACAGAGCCTGGGAGGAATTTCCAGAGATCGCGTATCGCATGTGTCGCGACGAGCGAAGTTCGGTATTCATGGCTGACGGGTACGCGAAAGCGACGGGCAAAGTCGGGGTATGCGAGGGACCGAGCGTAGGCGCGACCCACATGGTTCCCGGCGTCGCCGAAGCGCGCGCCGCCTGCGTGCCGATGCTGGTTTTCACGTCCGATGTGGAACTCGACACAACAAAAAAAAATATGCTGACCGGCTTCGATCAGACGTCGATCTTTCAGGGAATAACGAAAGAGACCTACACAGTCACGAAGGGCGCGGAGATACCGTTTTTGATCCGAAGAGCTTTTAGGAGCGCCACGAGCGGACGGCCAGGGCCTGTGCATATCAGGATACCGATGGATATTTTCACGCAGGAAGTCCCGAACGATGAGATTTTCGCTTGTGAGCGCTTCTCGCGGTTTCCCGGAATCCGTTCGTCGGCTGCGGAGGACGATATGAAGGCGGCTGCGCGCGAAATAGCGTCGTCGTCACGTCCCGTGATGATATGCGGCCAGGGCTGCGTCCATTCGGGCGCGTGGGACGCCGTGCGCGAACTGGCGGAGCGAGCCGCTATTCTCGTCGGTTCGACGATAAACGCGAAGGGAATATTCCCCGAGACCCACGATCTCTCGATCGGAGTGACCGGCGCGCGCGGAGGCCGCGAATGGGCGAACGGAATCGTGGATTCCGCAGACCTCATAATATTCGTCGGCTCCAGCACTGACTCCGCGGCAACAGACGGATGGAAGAGCCCGGACGCAAAATCCGGCGTGAACGCTATACAGATTGACGTGTCCGAACTGGAACTGGGCAACAACTACCGTGTGCTGCCGCTTCTCGGCGACGCGAGAGAGACGCTGCGAGGCATAGCAAAACTGCTGCCCGGCGAGGTAGCGGAATCAAGAAGGGAATGGGCGCGGAAAGCAAAGCTCGAGCGCGATAAGTATGAAGCGCGTCTCTCCGCGTTTGAAAAATCTCTCGGCGACGCGATTCATCCGTTTTCTGTGGCTCGCGTCATAGAGCGTACAGCGCCCGACGACGCGTTCTTCGCGGTAGATCCGGGCATATCGGCCGTGTATCCGGCGGCGTTCACGCGCCTTGCGAAATCAGGCCGCAGGACGGCGTACAACTTCGCGATGGGCGCGCTGGGCTACGCGATACCAGCCGCGATTGGGGCCAAAACCGGCCTCCCGGACAAGACCGTCATAGGCCTCGTCGGCGACGGCAGCTTCGGGTTCGCCGCCGGCGAACTGGAGACCGTTGCGAGGCTCGGCCTCGACATTACGTACGTTCTATTCGACAACCGCTCGTTCGGCTGGATAAGGGGAACGGAGTTCGTGACGAAAAAAAACGCCCTGCCTCCGGATTACGGCAGGTTTACGAATTTCGCGGAAGTCGATTACGTCAAAATTGCCGAGGGATTTGGCCTGAAGGGGTTCAGGGCGGGCTCGGCCTCCGAGTTCGAACGAGTACTGCGCGAATGCCTCACGACAAGAGGCCCGAAGCTCATCGCGATAAAAACAGCGTCTGAGGACGAATTGCTCCCACCTGTGCCCAACTGGTTCAAATACGCGAAATCGGCCGGCCTCGAAAACCTCTACGGCGCCGACGGAATAAAAATTTAAATTCTGATGATGTTCACGAATGTCACGGCACGGACTTCGCCAGTATCCATTTATTTCATGAGGACAATACGCCTAAAGTCTTCAGGAGCGTCTCCAGCGCGTCGGGTTCGCAGGCGAGCAGGATATTCGCGTCGAGCGGATCCGACTCCGACTGGCCTTCGGCCATTATGTTGAGGTTGGATTTCGTGACGAGCGCGACGTCGCCATATTGGCCGAACATGGCCGAGACGACGCTGAGGATGGAGGCTAGCATGTCGTGGGTGACGCCTGGGGTAGTGATTCCGCTGGTTATCCCGAGCAGACCGTTCAGGGAGTTCAGGAAAGAGCCGAGAAGTATGTTGCCTATCTCGCCGAGCGCGCTGTCGAGCATCTCCTGCGGCATGGCGGAGACGTCCATCTGCATTCCGAATTGTTTTGCGACGAGCAGCCCTACCAATTCGTTGACCGCGTCCTCCTTGAGCAACAGCATGAAATTAAACGCGTTTTCGTTGTCCGAAGAGGCAAATACGGCGGTGTAACTCGAATCGGGGTCGTCGTAATAGCTGTCGAGCTCATATATCGACACGAGCTCCGCTTTCGGAACGTCGATATCGACTGGACATCCCAAGAGCGAGGATAACGCAGTCGCGGCGTTACCGGCGCCAATATTGCCTATCTCCCTGATCGCGTCGAGGTGCATTTTATTTATGGAATTTATGTCAAACATCACGCCGCCTCCAGTCTCTGAACATTTCAACCCACGCGCCAATAAAGCGCACGACGATTGAGAAGAGTTTAACTCATGAACGGGAGAAGTCAATGAATTTCAATACCCCGCACCGATACATCAAACAACAGTATCAGTAGATTGGGGTTTATTCTGAAACGACCGCCTTGAATCGGCGGAGGCGCAGGGCGTTCGACAGAACCGACACGGAGCTGAGCGACATCGCGGCGGCGGCGAGTATCGGGTTCATCAGCGGGCCGCCTAACAGGTACAGGAGACCGGCTGCTATTGGGATGCCGGCGGTGTTGTAAGCGAAGGCCCAGAAGAGGTTCTGTTTTATATTTCGTATCGTGATCCTGCTCAGTTTTATCGCTGTCGGAACGTCCATCAGGTTGCTTTTCATGAGGACTATGTCGGCTGACTCCATCGCTATGTCCGTCCCTGAGCCGATCGCGATCCCTATATCGGCCTGCACGAGAGCCGGCGCGTCGTTTATGCCGTCACCAACCATAGCGACGCGGCGGCCCTCCGCCTGGAGTTTTTTCACCTCGTTCGATTTGTCCTGCGGCAGCACCTCGGCGAGGACGCGGTCTATACCGACCTGCGCGGCTATAGCGTTTGCGGTTCTCACGTTGTCGCCAGTGATCATAGCGACAGACACGCCCATGTCGCGCAGAGACTTTATCGCGTCGGCGCTGCTGGGCTTCACGACGTCGGCGACTGCGATGATGCCCGAGAGTTCTCCGTCGGTCACGACGTACATCGGGGTCTTGCCCTCGCCGGCCAGACGGTCGGACTCAGTTTCGAGATCGCCTAACGGGATGTTCCGCTCAGTCATCAGCTTGCGGTTGCCGACAAATACGTCCGTCCCGTCGATTCGGGCCTCTATGCCGAGGCCGGTGAGCGAGTTGAACCGTTCGACATTCAGGAATTCGAGCCCAAGCGCCTCGGCCCTCCTGACTATGGCCTCGCCAAGCGGGTGCTCCGAGCCTTTTTCGGCGGACGCCGTTATCTGGAGTACGCGGTTCAGCAAAACCTCGTCGCTGCCTTTCGGGGACAGGATATCCGTGACGTCTGGCTTTCCCTCGGTGATCGTCCCGGTTTTGTCGAAAACGATGGTGTCGATCTTGTGCGTCATCTCCAGCGCCTCGCCTCCTTTGAAGAGTATTCCGTACTCGGCCCCTTTGCCCGTGCCGACCATTATAGCCGTCGGAGTCGCAAGCCCGAGGGCGCAGGGACAGGCTATTATGAGCACTGAGATGAACACCCTGAGGGCGAAAGGAAATCCCTGAGAGCCGGCGAAGTACCAGCTTACTGCGGCGAGTACCGCAATGACGCAGACTACCGGCACGAAGTAGCCGGCGACTATGTCCGCCATCTGGGCGATGGGGGCTTTAGAACCCTGCGCGTCCTCGACGAGTTTTATGATCTGGGCCAGAGCCGTGTCGCTGCCAACTTTCGCCGCCTGAAAGCGGATCATTCCATTTTTGTTTATCGTGGCGGCAAAAACCTTATCGCCGGCCTTTTTGTCTATCGGCATACTCTCGCCAGTGAGCATCGACTCGTCCACAGCGGACTGGCCGTCTATAATCACGCCATCCACAGGTATTTTCTCGCCCGGGCGAACGAGCAGCACCTGGCCGATCTCCACCTCGTCTATAGGTATCTCGACTTCCTTGCCGTCCTGAATGACGGTCGCGGTCTTGGGGGCGAGTCCCATGAGTTTTTTGATGGCCTCGGACGTCTTGCCCTTCGACACAGCCTCGAGCGACTTTCCGAGGAGGATGAGCGCGATTATAACTCCGGCGGACTCGAAGTACATGTTGTCCACCGCGGCGAAGTTGCCCTCGATCAACTGGTACGTCGAGAAGAGACTGTATAACACTGCCGCGGACGTGCCTATCGCTATGAGCGAATCCATGTTCGGGCTCCCATGCAGGAAGGCTTTGAAGCCGACTGTGTAAAATCTGCGCCCGACAAAGATTATCGGGGCGGTCAGGATTATCTGGACGAGCGCGTAGTTCAGGGGATACTGCATCGGCCTGAGCAGTGACGGTATCGGGAACGGCAGCCACCAGATCATCGAGCCCATAGCGATGTACAGAAGCGGCAGGGCAAATACCGCCGCGATAGTGAATCGCCTCCAGAGTGCGCGTATCTCCGCCTCCTTGCGGATGCGATCCTCGTCGACCGCGCCTTTTTTCTGCATTTCGAGGGCGCGATAACCGGCTTTTTCTATCGCCTCTTTCATCCGCGACAGCTTTATCCGTCCCGGGTCGTACGACACTGTCGCGCGCTCCGTCGCGAAGTTCACCGAGGCCAGGAGCACCCCGTCGAGCTTGCCAAGAGCCTTTTCGACGCGCCTGGCACACGCGGCGCACGTCATGTCGCCTATGGGGATCGTGACGACATTTTTCGGGGTTTCGTCCACCACCCCATAACCGATGTCTACAACTTTATCCTGAATGGCCGATATCGAGAGCTGCCCATCGTCATATTCGACTGTTAGTTTCTCCGTTGCGAAGTTCACGGTCGCTGCGCCGACTCCGCCCAGCTTGCCCACTGCTTTTTCGATTCGTTTCGCGCACGCGGCGCACGTCATCCCGCTTATTGTAAGTGTGTCTCTGCTCATAGCCTTCGTCTCCCGTCGTTTATATTTCTATATCTTATTTATTTTAGCCCTCAGAAGCAACACAGACATCCGCCGCTATCCTGAGGTTCATCGTCGTCGAAATCGCCGCCTATCCCAGGCTCGTTTGCCTCGGCGGCCGAAACTACGCCTAAAAGGCCGCTCGGCGCAAGCGACGTTGGGCTCTCTCCTGTTCCGGCCGGAAGATCGCCGTCCACGACGGTTATCTTGCCCCTTATCATGCCCATCCAGCAACTGTACCTGTAGACGCCGCTTTTGGCCGGGGTGAACTCTATCACGTTGTCCCC
Organism: Synergistaceae bacterium; assembly: GCA_031289775.1. Lineage (GTDB taxonomy): Bacteria > Synergistota > Synergistia > Synergistales > Synergistaceae > JAITOY01. Next base: position 17,745 of record JAITOY010000054.1, on the reverse strand, counting down.
GACTGACAGCCTTTTCTCGAGGTTGAAAGCCGGTATGATTATCGTGTTGTTGCAGCCGTTTATAGTGCCTTTCGCCGCGCTTATCGTCCACCTCACCGGAGTGCCGGCCCTGACCGTTATGGACGGGTAGCCGCGTGACCCGAGGGGCGTGTTCACAAGCTGCACGTCGCCCGGAGCCCCAGAGGAAAATGCCTCGGCGGCCGCGCCCTGGGAGACCGCGACGGGCTGAACCCCTGGCGAGTCAAACCCGTCCAGGCCGGCAAACCCGGAGAGACCCGACAGAGCCATGCCGTTGCTGAACATCACCACGCCCATGATTATGACTACGGACGCGCCTATTTTCATCACTCTGGCCGTGAATTTTTTGCTCAGGAGAGCGCTGAACGCCCCAAGGCCGAACATCAGCGGGACGGTGCCGAGGCTGAAGACGAACATGGAGAGCGCCCCCTGAAGGACGCTGCCGGTGTACAGCGCGTATAGCTGCATTGCCTGAAGCGGGCCGCAGGGCATAAGCCCGTTCAAGAGCCCTACATAAAGCGGCCCGCGCCCGCCCTTGCCCCGCTCGACGCGATCCGTGACGAACTTCGGAAGCCTCGGGGTCAGTCTGCGCAGCGGGCTCAGGATACCCAACATGTTCACCCCTATTATCACCATAAAGACTCCGGCAGCAAGCTGAACGAGCCCTCTCGCCGCGCCGGAGAAACTCACGACGGCGCCGAGCGCCCCGACGAGACCGCCGGCGACCGTGTAGGAGACGACTCGCCCGGCGTTGTAAAGCAGACTGGGCCTGAGGCTGGAGTAGGCGGCCCCGCATGTTTTTTTGCCGCAGTCCCCGGAGGAATGGCTATCGAGGCACTGGGAGATGTTTATGCCCCCGCACATCGCGATGCAGTGAACCGACGTCAGGAGCCCGACGACAAAAAGCGCCCCGTAACCCATGCCTTTTTCCGCCTGCGGGAAGAGGTTGAATATTCCGGCTCCGGGGCGCTGGGCGAAGATGTACGCGGCAAACACGAGACAGATGACTCCTAAGAGCTGCCTCATGTCGAAACGCTCCTCCGCGCCGGGAAGAGCTTCCGACGAAAGCACGCTGTAGTCCATGTCCTGTATCGTTTTTTTTATGTCGGCAAGCTCGATCGAGTCGTCGAAGACGACCCTGGCCGTTCCGCGCCCGTAGCTCACGCTCGCCTCCGCGACGCCGCCGAGTTTGCGAAGCCCCCTCTCAATCGTGCGCTCGCAGTTCGCGCAGGTCATCCCCCCTATATGAAGGATTTCTGTCCGCGTTTTCCGCTCGCTTCCCTTGATTTTTCCGCTGCCAGCGCTCCTGGCGGCCGTTCCTGATTTATCAGACATGCAAGCACTCTCCCCAAAGTTTGATGAATCCCCTGAGAGTGAGATTACAGCGTTTTTGTGGAGATTTTATGAAGGATTATGGGGGCGCGACAGGGATTGGCCGATGAATTTCGGATGAGCTTCCTTACCTGGTACACAGATGCCGCTTATGCCGAGAACCGCAAAGCGTAAAATGACAAATCAGCTTTTCCCCGGGGCATCCTGCGGTTGCGTTTCTTCTTCGCTTTCGTAATCGAGCAGTTCCGTGATCTCCCAGTCGTCGGCATGAATGTCGGATTTGCCGTCATTCGTCTTTATAATAGTGAGGACGTCGCCGATACAAACCGACGCTTTCCTGGGCAGATCCGCCACCATGTGCAGCACGGCGCGATTGCTTAAAACTTTCTGTATCGCGATCACGTCCATACCGTGGCCCCACAACATCCCGATTATCTTCCCGAAATAGGCCCCTCCGGGCTCGGCGCAGTCTACGATCGTATCATTGCCCATATTCCCCCTCGCAATAGCCGTCGCCTTGTATATCTGCCTTTCGTGCGAGTCCATCCGCTCGACCAGGACGTCGCGGGAGTTTTCGCAATAACGCCTTATGCCTGGAAGCTCCTCCCTGATAATCCCCCACACCCGACACGTGTCAGTGTCGCGCTCACAGTCGGCGACGACGGTTTGATAGTCCGACGTTTCGCTCCAGCGGACGCCGCTGAACTCGTCCTTGAACTCTTCGGTCAGCAGTTTCGTGAGGCTCCCAACGTGCATGAGCGACATCATGCAACTGTTCCGATAATGCACGTCCGTCTGAAATTTCCCCATATCGGCCCCAAATCGCTTGAAAGCCGACGTAATGTCCCGACAGTGCTTAATGATTTCCTCAAGCAGACTCAAGTCTGTTGGTATAGGTTTCATATCGCGTTCCTCGCTATTCTTCATAATTGGGAAGGCTGCCGTATGTCAGGGGCCAAATTAGCCTGCCCACAACAAATTATACCTCGTTTCAGAAATATCGAAAACCGAGTTTGCTGATTCCCGAAGGAAGCGCTTTTTTAATCTTCACCCTTTTGGCCTCTATCGAACCAACCCTAATTTAATGTCAAGAATAATCAATCGTTTCATACTCAAATTTATACTACTTGAACCCGGACAGAAGCGCTTCGAACTCCTCCGCGAATTTCTCGTCGTCCTCTTTCGTCCGCTTCGCTGGGCCCTTTGTCCTGCCGCCGCCGCGCCGAACCTTTTGCGATAGATGACGTTCGAAAAGCAGCCGCTCGATGTTGTCGTTCGTGTAGACGAGACCGTTCTGGTTGAGGACTTTCGCGCCCTTTCCAAGAACCATGGCAGCAAGGCCAAAGTCCTGGGTCACGACGATGTCCTCGCGGGCCAAAAGCCCCATCAGCGCGTAGTCCACGCTGTCCGCGCCCTTGTCCACAGTTATGATCGTGCTGTAACCGTCGTCGAGCTCATGCGCTGTGTCAATGAGCATCGTTACTGGAATGCCCCTCCGCCTCGCAAAATCTACGATTATTTGCTTGACGGGACATGCGTCCGCGTCGACGAGTATTTTCATTTGGAAACGGCCTCCGCGAGGATATCGGTCTTTACCCCATAAGCCCTCGACAGTCGGCAGTACCCTTTACGAACTCCAGCACGGACTCCACGCTCAATCTGAGCATATTCGTGTTCGAGGCCTCGGTGAAATAACCCATGTGGGGAGAGGCCGTCACGTTCTCCATAAGTGCGAGGCGCCAGTCTGCGGGGGGTTCGCCATAATGGACGTCTATCGCGGCGCCGCGTATCCGGCCCGACCCTAGCAGACGCTCCAACGCTTCGTAGTCGACGATCTGGGCCCTCGCGATATTTATGAAAAACGAACCGGGTTTCATCAGCCCCAACAGCTCGCCCGTGATGAAATTATGCGTCTCGGGCGTATATTTCATGTGCAGCGTCACGACGTCGGACTCCCCCATGAGGGTTTCGATCGTCACATACTTCACGCCGAACGAATCCGCCAGTTCACTATTCGGCGTTATGTCGCAGGCGAGCACGCGTGAGCCCAGCAGCGAGAGCTTCTGCGCTACGAGGCCTCCTATCGCCCCTGTCCCAATAACCCCTACTGTCGAGGACGCCAGTTCCATCCCGAGCAGACCGTTCGTATCCCATATTTTCCCCTTCATGCGCCTGTCGGCTGCCGTTATTCCCCTTGTCGCGCAAAGAATAAAGGCAAGCGCGTACTCGGCCACCGAATTGCTGCCGTACTCTCCGATGCCCCTGATCCTTATGCCTCTCGAAACGCAGTGATCGACGTTCAGATAGTTGCTATAGCCGATCCCCATAAACTGTATAAATTTCACTCCCCCGTCGGCGAAACGGTCGATCAGCTCGTTCGTAAACTGGTTGATCTTGAAGAATATTACGTCGGCGCCCTTCCCGCGCTCGTACAGGACATCCTGAGAGCAGGGCTCGTCGTCGTAAAACTCGACGTCGCCAAACTCCTTCAGGCGTTTCACTATCCCATCCCCGTCCGAGACGTTCAGCCGGTAATCCTGGTCTATAAAAACAAACTTCAACGCGCTCATCCCCTTTTTTCAAGGTCGTCCATAATCTCCTCTGTCGTCTCGACTGACCACAGCCTGATTTGTTTCACCCGCGAAACCCTTCCCTCAGTTCTTCCAATAAATAGTGATACTGCCGACCCCAATCTCGCTTTGGCGCGTCTGTATAGAGTCCACGCCGCTCAGGAAGTCTAAAAAAAACGTCGGGTCGAAACCGCCGAGACCTGATCCCGCTTTGCCGGGCAGCGCTCTGTACAAATCTATCATCTTCGACGTCACGAGCACGTTCGAGAGATACGGGCCTGTGACGTCGGCGCCATCCGGGATATTCGCGAGCCGGCCGTACGCCGCGGCGTCGCCGACGCCGACCAGAACCGTATTGGCCTTTCGCGCCAGCACAAGCGAGCCTTTTGGCCCGAGCGAGGAGCTGTAGGCAGTGTCCCAGCCGTCGATGTTCGCGGGCTTTTTTATTAAAAGCTGCGCCATGATAAACAGCCTGTCCAGGGTGGCGGCAGAAGCCGACTCGATCAGCGCATACGCCTGATTCGGCTCTTTGTCGCCGTCCGAGATGACGGCCACGGAAACGCGACATTCGCTCAGAAGCGCCTTGATATCCCGGGCCAGAGCCGCCGGGACGGCGGTGCCGTCCCGCGAGTACTCATCTATCAAATCCAAAAACGCCTGCACATAGTCGACCCTGTCTGGAAAGAGCGAATAACAGAGGAAGGGTATGTCGGTCATCATGAACATCGCGAGATTGCCGTCCCCCAATACCGGGAGCGGCGCGCTCGTAATGCCGCTGCCCCTGAAGTTGGTCTCCATCCCCTTGTACGCGTCCGTATACGTCTCAATATCCGTTTTTTTTCCGCTCGACGTCCACGCCATTTCCGTGACAAGCGGGCCCCGCCCGGCCAGCCACTTCATCCAGCCGGGGACGCTCGGGGTCGCGCGCACCTGGATGTAGTCCTCCCCCAATGTGTGACGGACGCCTCGCGAGGCGAAGGAGTCACCGCCGGACGCCGATATCATGGAGTCGAGACCCTCCTCCGAGTTGGCGAGCATCACGAGATTAGACTTCCCAAATGGTTTTTTGAGCGCGTAAAAAAAGATCTGGTCGCCGAGGATGTCCATGGATTGCTCGCCGAAGGACATTCGCCAGCCCTGTCCGCGATCTGTCGTCCACAATTCCGCCCTGCGCGTCGAACCGGCAGGGGACGAGATGAATTTATCGAAATCCTCGTCGTTCGCGAGGAAGGACAGATAAACCGATTTCTCCAAATGTTTCACGAGCAGAGCGATCTCCTCCGTGCCGTCCACGAAGTCCGTCAGCACGCCCAATAACTCTACGGCACTCGGAACCATAGACAAGTCGAAGCTCCTCGATATCAGCCTGGACAAGTCCTCATCGCCGGCGATATCGGTCATCGCCTCTCCCAGAGACGACAGTCTGGCGCCGAGCGTGCCGGGGTGCGCCAGTTTGACGAACAGGTATTCGTCGCTCTCCGACATGGCCGGAATAGCGCTCTCCGCCCCAGGCGCGTCGTCGGAGGGCGCTGCCGCGTTTGGCGCCTCTAAAGGCGGCCCGCTTCTCATGGATCCTATACCTATCGCGACCAGAGCTATCAAAACCGCCAGTGCGACCGCTATTGCCGCTGTTTTTTTGTTCATATCGCAAACACCCCTATCCCATCAAATTGAAAATGACCATGTGACGTATCATGCTTTCTACCCCCGCGTTCGCCAAATACAGCCGCTCTCGCGGCGCGTACTGAAGACCTGGCGCCGCATGTCGCCGGTGAAGAGTGAAAATTTAGATAGCCCATGAATATCGACTGCTCTTTTGCCATTTTACCATAACTCTCGCCGCCCTCAATCCGCTCGGCGGACAGCCGGCCGCAACGGGCGCAGAGACGAGACATCATGCCCAGACTCCGAACGCGGGTTACTCAAAATTTAATTTACGACATCTCCAAATGTGATATGACGAAAGACAACACATCGACTACGCGATGGAGTATCGCAACGTCAAGGCCGCTGCGCTGCACGCCGGCAAGTAGGCGGGCTGAAGAGCCGTCGCTGTTCTCGAACGAATCGATAATTTCGAGTTCGATGGTGGAACGAACCTGCGATTGAGGGGTTTTCAGCCGGTATTGACACATTTGAGCGAGTATGTTAGTGTTTATTAATCTGTTTGCCACTTGCCTGCGCCTACACAAGAAAAAACACGACAACTGAATATGACGGCAAAAACAAATCGTTCAAACCTACTCTGTTATAAGGAGGTTCTGTCATGGTGAATCTGGCGAAACTCGACAAATGGACGCTCGGAAAGTGTTTCGATCACAGCGTGCTCCCCAAAAACACGACGGAGCGCGACATTCGAAGCGGCTGCGAAGAAGCGGTCAAGTATAACTGCGCCTCGTTTTACTCCGCGTCCCCTTACTGGACGCCAGTTGTCGTGGCCGCGCTGAAGGGGAGCGACGTCCTGCCCGCGACGGGCATAGACTTCCCGTTCGGCGCGAACCCCGGCGTAATAAAGGCGCGCGAGACTGAACTCGCCGTGAAGCTCGGCTGCAAGGCAGTGGACGTCGTAATAAACGTCGGCGCGCTTAAGGACAAAAAACATGATGTCGTGCTCCAGGAGCTGAAGGATTTCAAAGCCGCCGCGGCTGGCGCGATTACAAAATGCATCCTCGACGTCAATTTTCTCAGCGACGAGGAGATAACGGCCGGCTGCAAACTGATCGCCGAGGCTGGGCTCGACTACGCAAAGACCTCCACCGGCCAGTTCGAGGGTCCGACCATGGAGCAGTTCCTCCTCATGAAGCATACGCTCGCTGGCACGAACATAAAGCTGAAAGTAGCCGGCGTGAAGTTTCCTCGCCCTCAGAACGCCTACGCTTTCCTCATCGCGGGGGCCGACCTGATCGGCACCAGGGCCGCCGTCGCCATCATCGAGGCGTTTGACCAAATGAGGGAGATAGGCCTCGTCCCAAAGTACGAGGGTTGAGCCTCTAAAAAACTCCGGAAAAAGTCTCGGAAAACTTTAACCAACAGAGAGGGGCGCGCTTGAAATGGGCAAATATGTAATGGGCATCGACGTCGGCACCACCGGATCTAAGGCAATGGTCATCGACATGAAGGGCAACATCGTCGGCAAGGGCTACAGGGAGTACAAACTCAACGAACCGAAACCTAACTGGGTCGAGGTCGGGGCGAAGTTTCTCGTCGACATAACTTTCGAGGCGGTAAAAGACGCGGTGGCGGACTCGAAGGCCGAGCCGAAGGATATCGAGTCCATAGGTTTCTCTGTCAATCGTTCGAGCTTCTGCCTCGTCGACGAGAACCTGAACGTCATCGACGACAAGATGATAATATGGCTCGACTCCAGAGCCGAAAGCGTCATGGAGGAGATAAACTCCAAAATCTCCCCCGAACGCCGCAACGAGATCACCGGGATGCCGGGGTACAACATATTCGCCGCCGCCAAACTCTACTGGATCAAAAAAAACGAACCCGAGACCTATGCCAAAACAAAATATTTCGCCTCAGTCGACAGCCTCATAATGCACGCCTTCGGATCGGACAAATTCGTCGCGGAGATTTCGAACGGGACAGTCACAGGCCTGATGGACGTCCGCACGCTCGACTGGAATAAGGAACTCGCGCAAGCACTCGGCTTCGACCTCGTCAAGTTTCCACCGCTCTGCAAACCGGCCGAGGTCGTTGGCGCTATCAAGGCCGACGTGTCCGGGAAAACCGGCCTCGCCGTCGGGACTAAGATAGTAGCGGGCTCCGGCGACCAGCAGCTCGCCGCTATGGGCGCGGGCGTTATAAAGGACGGCGCCGTATCGCTCACGATCGGGACGTTCGGGCTTCTCGCCATCGGCCTCGCAAAGCCAAACTTCGCCGCCCTCAAGGGCCTTATGATTCCGTCGTCCCCGACGCTCGGCGTTTTCGAGGTCGAGGGGCCGCAGGTCTCCGGCGCGACCTGCTACCGCTGGTGCCGAGACACCCTCTGCGCCGAGGAGGTTGCCGAGGGCGAGGCAAAGGGCATCGACCCATATGTCTTGATGGACGAAAAATATCTCCAGAAGTCCGTCCCAGGGAGCAACGGCGTGCTCTTTTACTCGGCGCTTTTCGGCTCCGGCTACCCGACATGGGACACAAACGCGACCGGCATCTTCCTCGGCCTTCGCAACACGCACACAAAAGCCGATATGGTGCGCTCCGTCATCGAGGGTATCACCCTCGAAGCCCGCCACATCCTCGAATCCGTCCTCGCTGCCGGCGTCGTCATGGACAACGTCATCACCATCACCGGCGGCGTCTCGAAGTCGAAGACATGGAGCCAGACGATAGCCGACGTCATGGGGCGCAAGATCCGCACGCTCGTAGTGACCGACGCGGCCGTCCTGGGCGCGGCGGGGCTCGCTGCCATCGGGGCCGGGCTGTGCAAAAACCCCGAGGAGTTCGTTGGGAGCATGGTTCAGTTCGGCACGGAGTACGAACCGATACAGAAAAACGTCGAGACGTTCAACAGAAGTTTCGATGCCTACAAAACAGCCTACTACGGCCTCAAAGGAAATGATGTCTTCACGAAGCTGGAGGCGTTGCGCTCTTGATAAAAAATCAAGAAAGGGGCGTTTGACATGAAGTACAGGAAGTTTGGAAACAGCGGCATCGACATCTCAGCGATCGGCCTCGGCACATGGCCGCTAGGCAACGACTTCTTCGGCGCTGTCGAGGAGAAAAACGGCATCAAAACGGTGCGTGCCGTTCGGCAGCGAGCGGCACGAAGAAGTCCCCGAACATCGTCCTCTTCGCGTAACCCCCGACCGCCCTCCGCATTTGAACTATCGCGACGCGTTTTTCCTTCACCGCGCCGAGGTAATCGGTGCGAACCCTCTGATTTTCGATCTGGGCGTTGATCAGGTCGAGTTGCGCGCCCATCCCCTCTCTGTACATCAACTCCGTGATGCGCAGCTCCTCGTTCGACTTCTCAACCTCTATCCCCCTGCCGCGCTCCAGGGCGACAGCCCGGTTCCAGTTATTTTCAGATACGGCCAGCTCCATTTTAGCCGTTTCTATCGCGTGTTTCAGAGAGACCTCCGCGGCTTGTTTCAGCGTCTCGGTCTTTAATTTTTCAAATTTTGCGCCATTATCCAAAATCGGGAGGCTCAGGCGGACTACGGCCTCGAGCTCGCCGCTTTGCGGCGAGCTCGAGGCCGATGGATCCGAAAAAAGAACCCAGCTCGCCGAGACCTCGAGCGCCGGGGCCATGCCCTTAGCCGCCAGTTTGACGGCGACGTCTGACACGCGAACCGCGAGCGCCGCGCATTTTACGTCCGGGCGCTCCTCAAGCGCGGCGTCAGAGTCGGGCGCGTTAAAATCCGGCGACGTCATCGGCGACTCCAAAGCGGCGGCCGGCTCGACCCCGACGCCTGCCATCAGGGCCATGGCGGCCATGATGTTGGACGTCTCGGCATCCGCCTCCGCGAGGTTCGTCCGAGAGGCGACAACAAGCGCCTCGGCCCGCACGACGTCCAGTCTCGGGACGAGCCCCAGCCTGAACTTCTCCTCCGCGATCCGCAGGTTCTCCACTCTCCCTTTCAGGAGCTCCCTCTGGAGCAATGCGTTTTCGCCAGCGAACACCGCCGACCAGTAACTCTCCTCTGCGCTCGCGAGCAGCTCGTTCACAGAGCGCGCAAATTCGGCCCTCTTCATCTCATACGCAAGAATTTCCTGGCGCTCCTCGAGGCCAAACTTGCCCGAGATGTCTATGGGCTGTACAAATGTCAGCCTCAAATCCGCCGCGCTTTCCCCGGACTCCCTGAGGCCCTCCTGCTCCTGAGCCGTCAAAAAACTCGCCCCGGCGGAGACGCCAAATGAAGGGCGAGGACCCCCGAGCGCGCCGAGCGCGGAGTAATACGCCGCCTCGGCGGATTTCGCCTCGGAGGCGAGCGCGGAGTTGTTTGAGAGCACAATGCCCAAAAAATCGTCCAACGATACGGGTTCGGCGGATTCCGCCGGAGCGAACATCATTATCAGGATAACTGGCACGATAAAAAACAGCGTTTTCCTCCTCATTTTTGTTTCCTCCCTCGTCTCAAGCGTAAAAATTTGGATCGAATCGCCCAGTAAATATCGTACGCTGCGGGAACCGCAAGGAGCGCGAGCAGACCGCCGGCGATAAGGCCGCCTATCGCCACTATGGCTATCGGCCAGCGAAACTCCGACCCCCGCCCTGTCGCCAAAGCGAGCGGCATAAACGAAACCACCGAGGTGACGAGACCCATCACTATCGATTTGAAACGAACGTCGCAGGCGCGAGCTATCGCCAGAGACGGCGCGAGACCCTCGCCTCGCCTCAAAAGCTCCGCGTAATCGACGACCACTATCGCGTTGTTCACAACGATGCCCACGAGCATCACCAGCCCGATCATCGCGATGATGCTCATGCTCGCCCCCGTCGCCATCATCAGGGGGACGACTCCTATCGCGGACATAGGAACGGCTAAAAGTATGATCAGGGCGAGGACAAACGACTCCAGAATGGACGCTATGACAAAAAAGGTGACGAGCGCCGCCAAAATGATCGTTTGCCCCATCATTCTCGAGTCCTCCTCCATGTCGTCGGCCTCTCCGGCCAGATGCGCACTGTAGCCCGGCGGGAGCTCGATCTCCCCCAAAAGCGCGCGGAATCCCTCGATCACGTCTCCCAGCGGGACGTCCTGAGCGTTGCCGGTTATCACAACGGCGCGCTCCCTTTCTATCCGCCTGATCTCCGTCGGAGAGTCGGCCCAGACCACGTCGGCCATCTCATCGAGAGGTATGGCGCCGAAGTTTGTCGTCACCGGCAGAGCGCCGACTGCGTAAATGTCGTCCGTCCTGCCGAAGTCGAGGCGCGCCTTTATGTCGTGCTCCGCCCCTCCCTCGCGGAAAACTCCGGCCCTCTCTCCGTTCAAATAACCCCTCACTACGAGAGTGAGGTCGTCAATGTCCATGCCGAGCCGGACAAGCCGCGAGCGAATCGGCTGTATTCGCAGCTCCGGAGCGCCCATCTCAGTGGAGAGCGAGAGATCCGCGACGCCGGGCAGTCCGAGGCCCCTCCAGCGAATTGTCTCCGCAAGCTCCAGAAGGACTGAAAAATCCTCGCCTTTTATCCGCACCTCTATCGGATCGGGCCCGCCGAGCGCCGGGCGAGCGCTCAGAACCGTATACTCGATACCGCTCTCCGTATCGAGATAGGCGCGAATTTTTCGCGCCACTTCAGTCGTCTCGGGACGATCCGCCGCGTCCTTCAGATATACCGATATCTCGGATTTGAACTGGGACTGATCGAACTCCGAACTGCCTATCGCGGAGACCACGTGCTCTATAAACGGGGCCTCGGGAAGGGAGTTTATAAAATTTTCGACACTCTTCGTCCTTTCGGCCGTCGCCTCCAGAGAGAAATTGTTCGAGAATTTCAGCGATATCACGATGTTCCCCTCTTCGGAGGAGGGCAGCGAATCCTGAGCGATTCCCGAGCCCAAAATGAACGCGCTCCCTGTGAGCGCCGCGAAAAAGATGAGCGTCACGACAGGATGGCGAAGGCTTTCGCGCAACGTCAGCAAAAACAGATCCTTGAGACCGTCGTACAGCCACGTCCACCACCCGGTGAGGATTTTCCCGATGGAGAACCTCACCGACTCGTTTGACGCGCCAGGCGCGCTCGAAATCAATCGAGCGGCGGCGGAGGGGATCACCGACATCGTCACCCACAGGGAGAAAAGCGTCGCGTAGAGTATCGTGATGCCAAAAGGCTTCAGAAATTGCCCGGGGGGGCCGGATAACATCGTGACTGGAAGGAACACCCCCAGATTAGTCAGCACACCGGCCAGGACAGATGCGGATATCTCGCTCGTTCCGAGCTCAGCGGCCTCGAAAGGCGCGTAGCCCATGTCACGGAAGCGGTAGATGTTTTCAAGGACGAGAATCGAGTTGTCCACCAGCACGCCCATCGACAGGCCGAGCCCAAGCGTCGTCATCAGGTTGAGGGAAAATCCGTGCAGCCATATCGGCAGGAACGTCGAGACGAAGGCCACCGGCATGGCGACGGCCACGAGAAACGTAGCGGACAACTGCCCGAGAAAGAGATAAATTACGACGGCCGTCAGCGCGATGCCGAGACATGTGCTCCAGATGACGTTTTTTACGGCCCCCTCTATAAAAGCCGTGTCGTCGAGCGTATATGTGACGCTTATGTCCTGAAACTCCGACAGGAGGCGTTCTATCTCGCTTTTTATCTTTGCGCCGGCCTTAACGATATCGGCGTTTGCCCTGCCAGTTATGACGAGTTGCACCACGGCTTTCCCATCAAGCCTGGCGAGCGACTCTCTGTCGGCGGCCCCGTCGACCACATCGCCAAAGACAGAGAGCGGCGCGGTCTCGGCGCCCGTCGGTATCGGCATGTTCGAAATCGCCTCCAGATCCTCGAACGCCCCGATCATACGCAGAGTTGTCCGCCCGCCAGCTTGCGCTATGTACCCGGCCGGGCGAGTAGTGGAGTTGGCGGCGATATGGGCGCAGATATCCTGATAGGATATCTTGTGCTCGCTCAGGGCGGCAGGGTCGAGGATGACCAATATCTCCCTGTCGAGACCGCCTCTCGTCTCAACCTGCCCCACTCCCCCAACCCGCGAAATGATCGGTTTTATCCCATCGTCCACTATTTTTTTCAAGGCAACTTCCGGCAGACCGCTTGTAAAGGAGGCGACTAAAAATGGCGTCATCGAGGCGAGGCTGAGCTTCGAAGTGACCGACTCCTCTGCGCCATCCGGAAGTTCACCGCGCGCAGACCTGATTTTATTCTCCACGTCGATGATCCTGAGGTCTATGTCAGTTCCCTCGTCAAATTCGAGAGAGACTAGGGATACTCCGCTCTGGGAGTAGCTTGTCATCGACTTCAGGCCGTCGAGATCGGCCAGCGCGTCCTCGAGCGGTTTCGACACAAGCGACTCGATCTCCTCCGGGCTCGCCCCGACGTAAACTGTGCGCACAACGGCCATGGGAGCGAATACCTCCGGGAAAAGGGTCACTCCAAGCCTGTCGTAGCTGAAAAAACCGAGCATTACGAATATCGCGACGAAACACCATGTGAGGACGGGGCGATTTATACAGAACCTGATGAAACCTCTCATGCCAATGTCCTCAATCCGACGCGCCGACGATATCGAGCGAGACCGGCAGACCGTCAGAGAGCCCCCTGTTCCCGCTCACTATCAGCATGTCGCCGGCATAAAGGCCCGACGTCACAAGAACCTTCCCTCCGCCCCCGCCGCCAGTTTCGATTTTCGTCAGGCGCGCCTTACATCCCTCCGCGTCGCTCGACGCGACGTAGACAAAACGCTCGTCCCCTCTGTTGAAGAGCGAGGGTGCGGGAATCACTATCGCGCCCGGTCTCATGTGAACGAGAAAAACGCCTTCCACCTGCGCTCCCGGCAGCACCCCTGCCCCAGGATCGAGGCTCACCGTCACGGGATAAAGCCCGGAACCGGCCTCCGCACTTGGAGTCAGATGTTTCACGCGTCCATCTAACGAGAGACCGCCTCGGATTATCCTCACAGGCGTGTCGGCGCTTATGCGCCCAATGTCCTTCATCGAGACCATCAGCCGTGCCTCGAGCTCAGACGCGCCCTCTATGGACAAGAGTACCAGGCCGGCCTCCGCCACCTCCCCCGGCTCGACGTGGCGCGCCGTCACGACGCCGGAGATCTTCGAGTGAAGCTTCGTCCGCCTCAAAGCGGATCCGGAGCTCCTGGACAGCGCCATTTCGGCGCGCATAGCCGAATAAGCCCTGTCCACCTCCGCCTTCGAGACGCCGCCCGCGTTGTTGAGGGCGAGGAGGCGATTATAGTTCGCCTTCGCCTCCTCGTAAGCCGCTCCCTTCGCCTGGCTATCCGCAGCCTCGTCATCGCGCTGAAGCGAGAGCAGCAACTGCCCGGCGCTCACCCTGTCGCCAACGTCCACGTGGACGGCCTCAACGATCTCCCTCACGTACGACGTTACCTCCATGGTTTTCACCGCGCGAACCTCGCCGTAGTAACTTCGCCACTCCTCCCAATCCGAGGGAGCGAGAGAGACGACGCTCACCGGACGCGCTCTTGCTTCGCTCTGAGAGGCAAGAGCGAGCGCGGCGGCGGATCGCTCGGATCGAACGATTATCTGGACAGCCATCACCGCCGCTCCTGCGACTATCACAGCTACCCACACAAATAGACGCGCTTTTCGCGTCCGAGCGCCGATATCTTTCCCATTCTCCAAACCACATCATCTCCGCCCTGTCCTGATTGCGGCGCAATAGTACAGTCACGGGTTAAACGAAAGTTAAACGCCGTTTAAACGGAGTGTAAAGAAGGGAAGCCGGAGCGGTCGTCCGATCCGCTTCTCAAAATCCTCTCAGTGTGCTAGATTGTCGGTGTCCGAAACGCTACTGTGGATATCGGGCAAACATCTTCGAGAAGGTGTTGTGGCCATCATGCTGTTCGACAAATACTTCGACAAAAATCTCAACCTCCGGGCGCGGCTTTTTAACTCCTTCGGTTTCACCGGGGCGGTCATCGGGGCGCTCGTCGCGGCTTCAAGCTCCGTCACCGGGGCGGGCCTGCTCAACGTCATACTAAACCTCTCAGCGTCGCTATGCGCTGTATTTTTGATTGAATACGCCAACAGGACGGGGCAGTTCGAGCGTTGTTACAATATCACGGTAGTCGTCGTCTTCTTTATATTATTCGCCGCGCTATACTTCTCGGCAGGAGGCTATCACGGCGGTACTCCCTCGTTTTTCGTGTTCTCCGTGACTTTCACTGCCATGATGTTTCGAGGCAAAAAAAGGACAGCCCTTGTAGCCTCGGAAATAGTATTCTATTGCGCCCTGTGTCTCATTCAATATTTCATGCCCGGCCTTGTGTCGCCATTCCCCTCCGAATGGAGCGTTGCCACCGACATAGCGACAGGGTTTGTCGGCGCGAGCTTGGCCCTTGTCTTCGCTATGGCGGCGTCATTCCAGGCTTACGACTCGCAGACAAAAAAACTTGAAGCCGCCCGGTTGGAAGCCGAAACATCAAGGCTGAAAGCCGAAGCCGCGAACGAGGCTAAAACTGCCTTCCTAGCAAATATGAGCCACGAGATACGCACGCCTTTGAACGACATCCTCGGCCTGAACGAGATCATTTCGAGATACGCGGAGCCAGGCCAAATCAAAATCACTGAAGGCGCCGCCGATATAAAGGAATCGGGGGAATCGCTCAAAAACCTCATCGGCGACCTCCTGGACATGTCGAAACTCGTCTCCGGCGGGCAGGAAATCGCGTCGGACGATTATAACGTCTCCAGGCTTATACGCGCGTTGTCCGTGACCGGGGAGACGGAGACGCGTAAAAGGGGGCTCCAATTTACGGCGAACGCCGCTCCTGATATCCCTTCTGTCCTGCGCGGCGACTATGAGCGCGTAAAACAGATAGCCGCCAATTTTCTCACCAACGCGGCTAAATACACCGAGCGCGGCGGCGTGACGATGAGCGTGAACTTCATAAGGGAATCAGGCGATGAGGCAGGGAGTGGCGGAGTTCTCCGTTTATCCGTAACGGACACGGGCATCGGGATAAAATCGGAGGATCGGGGGAGGATATTCGAGAAATTTTCGCGTATCGATCAGACGGAGCCGGCAGGATACGGCATCGAAGGCGCCGGACTCGGGCTTGCGATAGCGAAAGAACTGGCGACCCTGATGTGCGGCGACATAACGGTCGACAGCGTATACGGAATCGGCAGCACGTTTACGGCATCCATCCCGCAGGGCGTCTCTGACGCAGCGCCTATGGGCGAGTTCGAGCAGGAAAAGACCCGCCCGGCTGAAGATAGCGTCTTGACGCGCACAGCCTCTGGCTGCAGGGTGCTGGTCGTCGACGACAACCCCAAAAACCAGCGCGTCGTGAGAAATCTGTTAAGCGGGACGCTGCTCTCAGTGGACTCGGCGATGAACGGTTCCGCTTGTCTCGATATGGTAAAACGGGCAAAGGACGCCGGGGACAGCTACCACGTCATCCTGATGGACTACATGATGCCCGGCATGGACGGAATGGAGACGTTCGATCTGCTGGGCGAAGCGATACCGGGTTTCGATATTCCCGTAATAGCCCTCACCGCCGACGCGCTATTCGGGGTAAGCGAGATGTTTATCGACGCCGGATTCGCCGATTATCTCTCCAAGCCGGTCTCGAAGCGAGACCTCGAAGACGCGATTTTCGCCTTCCTGCCGCCCGACCGGATAACGTTCGCCACTCAAACCGAATCTATCGGCGGGCGAGGTAAAAAACCCTCGTTTCACACGGAGGAATATCTCGCGTCCAAACGGGAACTTTCAAACCAGGGCATATCGCTCTATGAGGGAATGAAATACGCCAGCGGGAACATTATGCGGTTTCGGGAGAATGTCAGGGTATTCATGGAGCAATCTGAAGGCGCCCGGAGTGAGATCGAAAAACGCGCGGACGCGCTGGACTGGACGGCGCTCTCGTTTCTCCTGCACTCCCTTAAAAACATGACGGCGACTTTGGGGGCTGTGGATTTGAATGCCTCCGCCGCGAAGGCCGAGAGAATCTGCCGGGGCATGACCGAAACGGATGAAGAGATGGAAAAACTCCTGCGGTACGCCATGCCGATGATGTATCTGGAGTGGGGGACGACGTGCAAAGGCTTCAAGTCGTTTCTCGGACGCACGGGATACCTTGAGCGCGGCGTAGATCACGAAGCGCAAAAAGAAAACGCCGAAAAAACTCACAAGGTTTTGGTGATCGACGATGACGAAGCCATGCTTGAGTTAGTCCGCGCTCAGTTGGCCCGACAGTACGAAGTTATAACCGCGAACGGCGGCGAACGAGCATTGAGAGTTATGAAGGAAGAAAACCCCGACATTATCCTGCTCGACATCGAGATGCCCGGCATGGACGGATGGGAGACCTTGGATCGCATCGAGGATAATCCGGCAACGGCGGATATCCCCGTCATTTTCCTCACAGGGCGCTCAGATTCGGACGACCGGATAAAGGGCATGGACGCCGGCGCGTCGGACTACATCACGAAGCCGTTCGAGCGGGATATTTTGCTGGCCAACATTAGAAGGCGTTTAGCCTCCGCCATGCGCCTCCGATCCATGCTGGAAGCGCAAAAAAACGGAGCGGTTCTCGAGCTTGACGGGAAAAAATTTGAGGAACTCACAAGCAAACTCAACGAAAATGATAAGGAAATCGCGAGGCTCATGGCGCTTGGCGGCACGAATAGATCAATCGCCGCGAAATTGAACTACGCGCCAGGCACAATAAAAAATAAGGCAACTCAAATAACCAACGAACTCGGCGTAAAGGATCGATTTGAACTGCGGGAATTGGTTCTCAAGGTCAAACAGCCATAAAATACGCGATATTTATGGTTGATTCTTGTCAAAGCAGCAGTTTCTGAAATATTTACTCAAACTTCGCACATGGAAAATAGGTCTCGCAACATGACAAATCAATAATTGCCGGCAAAATAATAGTGGCAAGGACTCTCTTTTTGGTATAATTAACTCGACGAAAACTTAAAATCCAAAGGAGGCCCTTGCCATGAACAGATTAACACAGACCGGAGATTTTGAAAATCCCCTTGATTCCATGATTGACGCGTTCTTTCACACATTCGAGAAGAGGGTCAACGTCTTCATAGTCGATGATACGCTCTACGAGCGCAACCGCTCAAAGCATGTCGAGCTTCTGAGCTGGGTTCTCGACCACACAAAAAATAAGTTCGTCAAGGGATTCCGGCTCCT
>JAITOY010000012.1 GCA_031289775.1 Synergistaceae bacterium | reverse complement strand
TGTACTCCGTGCTTCGGGCCGAGGACATGGCGAAGCTGAGCGCCGGGTCTGTCGCGCGCCTCGTGGCCCACGTCGACAATGTAAGAATACAATACGAAAACGGCAAGGTCGGCAAGGCGGATTTGCTGCGCTCGGAGGTCGAACTCTCAAACGCCAGGCAGAACCTGATCAGCGCGAACAACGACCATGACGTCGCCGTAAAGCAGTTGAACAACCAGATGGGGATGCCGCTCGGCACGGAACTCCGGATAAGCGAAACCCTGAAGTATGAGAAATTTGCTCACACACTGGAGGAGTGCGTCGAATTTGGCCGCGCGAATCACCCTGAACTGATAATGGCCGCGCTGGCGATAGAAAGCGCTGAATCGGACGCGGCGATCGCTCGCGGCGACATGCGTCCAAAGGCGTCCCTCACCGCGACGCAGAACCTCTCGGACAACTCGTCGTGGCCCGGGGCGAAAGCGGATTCGTTCAGCCTCGCCCTCAACGCCGAGTTCACTATCTTAGATTCCGGCGTGGGATTATCCAAGATTACGGCCGCTGACGCGGTTTTGCAAAGGGCCAGGCGCAATTACGAAGTGACGTTGAATTCCAGGATGCTTGCTATCAACTCAGACTACAACGGGATCATCGAGGCGTCGAGACGCCTCGATGAATCGATCCCGACGATAGGCAAGGCGCAGGAGGCTTACGAGATCGCTCTCGACCGTTACAACGAAGGGGTCGGCACGAACATAGACGTCGTCGATTCGCAGACTGCGCTGACTCAGGCAAATTCAAACTACACACAGGCCCTCTGCGACTACAATATGGCGCTTTCGCGGCTTGAAAACTCAATAGGTGGGGAATTCAAATGACAGAATCGGTTCAGGAGCCATGAAATTATTTTTCACAGCGGCGATGGCCGTCATCATCGCAATATCAGCGTTGTTCATCGGGTACGGCGTGTATGTGAACAAGGTGAGCGACAGCTATATAGAGACGGTTATGGCCTCCCGCGCCGTCGTAGTCCATGGATTCAAGGTTTCTTACCGCGAGATAACGCCCGAGATCGTTCTGAACAACGTAAACATGCGTGCCGAACACGCGACAGACGTGATCGCTCAGATAGACGGCTCGGTCAGGGAGATGTTTGTGTCGCAGGGACAGTACGTGAAGCGGGGGCAGAAGATATGCGCGTTGGCCAATACGGACATCTCGCTCGAGATATCGCGGGCGAATACGGATATAGCCAAAGCCGACGCGGCGTTTGTCCAGACGAATGGGGAGATGGAGAGAAGCAAACGTCTCTCGGAAAAAAACGCGATATCGCGAAGCGAGCTGGAGTCGTCTGTAGCGCGGATGAAGTCGGCCCAGGCCGAACTGGCGGCGGCCAAAATAGCGCGCAATCAGCTCGACCAGCAGAGCGGACTCCAGACTGTGAACTCCACCATAGACGGTTTCGTGCTAGTCGTTTACCAGCAGGACGGCGCCTATGTCCAGAAGGGCGCCCCGGTGATCATGGTCGGCGATTTCGACAGGCTTCTCTTGAAGGGGCAGATACCAGATAAGAAGATAAAAAATATCTCTCCCCTGAACGAATCGTATTCGATGCGGATGGACGTATCGGATCTCTCCGAAAAGGCCCTCGACACCGATTTCAGGTCGAGTTTTGGAGAGACTTTCGTCATAAAAGCGAAAATCCGGGACATGAACCCGCCGCTCGCTGACTCGGCGCCGCTGCGGAATGTGACATGGGAAATCGACAACGCCATGGGGCTGCTCGAACCCGGGCTGTACTCCAGCATAACTGTGAGCAGAAACGATTCGAAAATGGTTCTCGCGGTGCCGGCGGAACTCATTGGCAATATGGAAAGCCCTGAACTTTACGTGGCCGGCCCGGACTCCCGACTCGCCGTCCGAGAGGTGAGCACCGGCATATACGGAGGCGGTCTGGTCGAGATAAGGGATGGGCTCCGGGAAGGGGACGTTGTTATAACGTCCGGCATTGACGGCCTCGAACCCGGAACAAAGATAGATGTCGTCGTAAAGGAGTTATCATGAAAAAGGAACTGTTCAACGAAGAAGCGTTGTCGCGGCTGCGCTCGCCGGAGCAGCTCGACTCGCTGCTCCGGATAACCCAGCCCGTTACATGGATGGCCCTCTTGACGCTCTGCGTCCTGACCGTCGCGATAGTCCTGTGGAGCGTGTACGGCGTCCTGTCCGTGTCTGTGGAGGGTATCGGGATGATCGTGGACACAGCCGGAGTGGCCAACGTATACCATGACGCGAGCGGCAAGGTTGCGGAAATAACGGTGCGCCCAGGCGCCCGCGTTAGAAAAGGAGACGTCGTCGCGAGGCTGTCCCAGCCGTCCATAACGATGGACATAATCACCTCCCGGCAGAACATCCCCATGTCCGCGAATCGCTCTCAGGTAGAAAGCGGCGTCTCGAATTTCGACTCGAACGTACAAAAATGGTATCAGTCCAGCACTGTGATAAGCGACTACGACGGCATAGTGCTTGAAGTCCCTATCAATCAAGGAGACGTCGTATCCGCGGGCTCGACTGTCATATGCAGCATAAGACGCGATCAGGAGAGGGATGACGTGACTGTTTTGATGTATGTCAAAGCGGACGAGGGCAAGAAAGTGAAGCCCGGCATGGCGGTGCATCTCTCGCCGAGCGAGGCGGACGCGAAAAAGGACGGCAATCTGATGGGAGTTGTGAGGGATATCTCCATATACCCTGTTTCGAGCGCGGGTATGCTGAAGAACCTCGGCAACGCGAATGTCGTGAGCTGGATAACGCAAAAGCTGGACGCAGCGGTGATGGAGGTTAGGGTCGATCTCGTCAGGGATACCAAGACTGAGTCCGGATACCTTTGGACGTCGGTCGTGGGCAGTCATCCGGGCGTGACGGCAGGAAGCGTATGCACCGGAAACATCGTGGTCGAGCGCACCCCGCCTCTCGAGAAAGTCTTCCTGAAGCTGAGCCAGTGGCTCAGAAATGCCTGACATGAAGTTCGGCGGACGTGTGCA
Organism: Synergistaceae bacterium; assembly: GCA_031289775.1. Lineage (GTDB taxonomy): Bacteria > Synergistota > Synergistia > Synergistales > Synergistaceae > JAITOY01. The sequence goes on along the minus strand of JAITOY010000012.1, from coordinate 564 downwards.
AAAAACGCCGGTCCTGCTCCAGATGGAGGCAGCCGAGTGCGGGGCCGCGGCGCTGGGGATTATCCTGTCTTATTTCGGCCGCATCGTTCCGCTCGAGGAACTTCGCGCTCAGTGCGGAGTGAATCGGGACGGCAGCAAGGCCAGCAACATGGTGAAAGCGGCGAGAAAATACGACATGGAGGCCGTCGGAAAGCGTTACGACGCCAGTTCAATGCTGGCGGAGACGCGAAAGCAGAGGAGACCTTTCATAATCCACTGGAATTTCAATCACTTCCTGGTGCTGGAAGGCTACAAGGGAAACAGGGTTTACCTCAACGATCCCGTCATGGGACATCGAACGGTCGATATGGACGAGTTCGCCGAAGCTTTCACCGGCATTGCCCTTGTGATAAAACCAGGGCCTGATTTTAAGCGCGGAGGTAAAAAATACAGCGTCACGCTCGATGTCGCGCACAAATTGGCAATGGAAAAGCCGGCGCTGATTTTCGTAATGATCATCGGTCTGCTGATGATAGTACCGGGGCTCGCCACTCCCGTTTTCGACCAGATATTCATAGACGAAAT
>JAITOY010000065.1 GCA_031289775.1 Synergistaceae bacterium | reverse complement strand
GTAATCAAATCCCTCGCCAGTTCTTATATAGCTAATATCGCTGGACAACACCTGAAATGGGGTGTCTATATTCATACCCTTTGCCAAATTCAGGAAACCATCGCCCCTCGATTTGGAGCCATATACAATAAAGCCCGGTGGCGTGATGTTTTTGAGTCAAGGAGAACACCTGATCTTCCATTTTTTGGCGTGACAGAGCAGAAACTTGTGCTAGTTATGTATAGTGGAATGGATGCCCGATATTTTGAGACAGACGAGTTTCAGATGGCAAGCCTGCCATATGATTTGTCGTCTGCCTCCATTGGTCATCATTCTTCCGAAACCGTCCACATCGACTCTTTGGGGAAAAAGTTTTCAAGAGGGAGTTTTCAGGATTATTTTGACAAAATGAACGAGGAGAAAAATATATGTCTCTATGCCAAAATTTGAGTTGGAGTGGGATGATGATCTGAGGGAATATTTTGAATTGCTGGGACTTAGGGCTATTTTCAAGTCAGGCGAAGATAACTTTACAAATTTAACGACTTCGAAATATTCGCTTCAAGTCTCGCACGTACTCCACAAGGCAAGAGTCACCGTAGATGAGAAAGGCACTGAGGCACTGGCGGCAACTGTGTTTACAGTACCTGCGGTAACATCCGTAGGCCCGCTCTAGTGAATTAGAAATAGAATAAGGTAGTTTAACCGCCTGGCAATCACATATTCCCCCTCTTTCGGAATCTGCGTAAGGTTGCGTGCCATCTTTACACTTAGCTTGAAGAGATGATACCACATGCTGAGCGATTCAAAAATACGGAACTTCAAACCAGTAAAAAAACAATATGACACTATGGCGTCGTTAAACTCACCGCGAGGCGAGCAAGGGGTTTCAGGGTCAGAGCGCTACGAGGCCGCCCCTCTCCTGGGTTTCGCCGTGAATTTGGCGGAGCATGGCGACGCAGACTTCGAGCGCCCTCTTACCGTCGCGGAGGCCTACCAAAGGCTCGCGGCCCTCGCGGATGCAGTTCACGAAGTCCTGAAGCTCCATCTTCAGCGGCTCGCGCTTCGTGAAAACTGGATGTTCGACTACCTCGACCAGCCCCCTGCCCTCGCGCTGGACGCAGTGGTGGACGGTCACGTCCTGAGTCTCATAGTTCACCAGCAAGTAGCGCTCGGGCTCCGTTATCTCGAGCGTGCGCATCCTCTTCTCCGTGACGCGGCTCACGAGGATATGGGCGATCGTGCCATTTTCAAAGCGTATCTGAGCGGAGGCGACGTCCTCGTGAGCCGTGCGAACCTTCCTGCCCATCGCGGATATGTCCGCTATCTCCGAATGCACGAGCGACAGGATTATATCTACGTCATGGATCATCAAGTCCAGGACGACTCCAACGTCGCTTATTCGGGGCGAAAACGGGCCCATCCTCCGCGACTGTATGTATATCGGATCGTCCAGCAGCTCGCGGACATACTGTACGGCGGAGTTGAATCTCTCGATGTGGCCTACCTGCAAAATGAGGTTGCGGTCGCTCGCCATGTGAAGCAGCTCCTCGGCCTCCTCCGGAAGGGCTGTAACCGGTTTTTCTATCAGGAGGTGCACTCCACGCTCCATTGCTTTTTTCGAGACCTCGAGGTGTCTGACGGTCGGCACCACTATGCTCAGAGCGTCGGGTTTCGTCTCGTCGAGAAATCTGTCGAGGTCGGTGTAAGCCGGCGTCCCGAGATTCTCCGCCACTTCGTGAACCCTGCCCTCGTCGAGATCCACGACTCCTACGAGCTTCGCGCCAAGTATTTCTGTGTATACTCTCGCGTGATGCACTCCAAGATGACCAACGCCTACGACTCCAACCCGGATAGCGTCCATGGAATCACTCCTCGACCGCGGTCTCCCGCGTTGCTAAGGGAAAAGCAGATGAAGCGGCAAAAAAGACCCCTCCACAGAGACGCGACCAGTCGGTTTCAACCATCAGCCCAAGTCTCAAACAATAAATCAACCATTCCCTAAAAAATATTTTCACCCCAGCAGACGCTTTTGTGGCCTTATTTTTCCGCAAGGCGCGTATTGTCGCGCAACATTCCCTGTTTTATCGCGCCAACCAGAAAGAGGCTACCGCAACATACCACAAGTTCATCGCTTCCCGATGACGCTGTTGCGGCGTCGAGCGCCTCCATCGGGTCGACGTAAGCCCCGGCGACATCACAGCCGGCGTCTCTCAGGAGTGATGCCAGCGCTCCCGCTGGCGAGGCCCGCTCCGTCGGGGGCTGAGCGCAAAATATGGGCGCGCCGATCGACTTCAGGCACTCCACTATCCGCGATATATCCTTGTCCCTCATCACGGCGAACACAATCGCTCCGATGGACTTCACCGCCCCGTCCTCCACGAGAGAACGCAACGAATCGACGAGCGCGCGAAAACCGTGCTCGTTGTGCGCGCCGTCGAGAATGAGCGGGGACAGACCCTCGCCACGCCGTATGAGTTCCATTCTGCCAGGCCAGTCTACAGAGATTAGACCTGCCCTTATTTCACGCTCGCCGATCCTCTCCAAACCCGGAAAATTTTTCTCCTGCGCCGCTTGCCCCCCAAACTCCTTTAAAAGAAGCAATACCGATATGGCGTCCGACGCGTTGCGCGCCTGATGGACGCCGGCAAGCGGTGTTCTGAGGCCGCGAATGCCGAGCCGCCCTGCTCCGCATACATAGTCGAACGTCGTCCCGTCGAGTGAGCAATGAACGTTCCGCGGGAAAGCGACGCTCGCGAGCGCGAAACAGGGCGCGCCAACTTTCTCGCACGTAAACGAGAACAACTCAGTGAGCCTTTCGTCGTCAGCCGCGTAAAAAGCGGGCGCGCCGGGGCGGACAGCCGCGAACTTCTCCGACGCTATCGCCTCCAGCGTGTCACCGAGATACTCCGTGTGATCCATGCCTATTGGCGTGATCACTGCGGCCGAAGCGCCGCATACCGAGGTCGCGTCGAACCGGCCGCCCATGCCGGCCTCTATTATCGCGATGTCAACGTCCGACTCGGATATCAACAGGACACATATCACTGTCAGACTCTCAAAAAACGTCGGCCGCGAGGCTTCCAATTTTTCGTCAGACTCGACGGCTCTGGCCACGACGTCAGAGGCGCGGCGCCACGACTCTATCGGGAGGCATTTGCCCCTGACCCTCAGTCTCTCCTGAAGCGAGATCAGGTGAGGACTCGTGTAGAGGGCTGTCCTCATGCCGGCTGCGGCGCAGATCGACTCCATAGTCGACGCCGTTGAGCCCTTGCCGTTTGTCCCTAATACCTGGATCGAGCGAATTTTTCTCTCTGGAGAGCCAACGCGCAAAAAGAGCCTCGACACCCGCTCCAGTCCGGGGTGAATGCCAAGGCTCGAATATTGCTGGATATCGTCCGACAGGCGTTCAAAATCACCCAGCTCACTCAAGGCCGGAGATGTTCTCCTCTATGCGCTTCCTGCGCGACTCGGACTCGGCAAGCGCGGAGCGCTCCTTCTCCACTACCTCTGCAGGCGCGCGGCCGATGAAATTGGCGTTTGAGAGTTTACCCCGCGTCCGCTCTATTTCCTTGTCGAGCTTCGCGAGCTCGCCGCGCAGACGCGCGAGCTCCTTGCCAACGTCGAGCAGGTCTCCGACCGGGAAAAACAACTCCCAGTCGCTCGTGACGAACGAAAGACTGCGGCCTGGTTTTTGAGCGTCGCCGACTAGCAGCTCCGCCTTCTCGACCTTCGTCAGAAGGTTCACCAGATCCTCGTTGTCTCCAAGGAGAGCGGCCCTCGACTCGTCCTTGAGCCTGATGCACATCCTCGGCACAGCCTGCTGCGGAGGTATCTTGACCTCGGCCCGCAAGTTCCTCATCGCCCGGACGAGCGACTGGATGTAGTTTATGCCCTCCTCGGCCAGAGCCGCGCCAGTCGGGGGGTTCGGTTTCGGCCACTTCGCGCGGCCGATAATCGCCTCGTCGTACCCGAACGCGCTCCATAGCTCCTCGGTCGTAAATGGTATCACCGGGTGCAGCAGCTTCAGGACGTCCCTGAAGACGATGTACAGGACAGACTGGGTCGCCGCTTTGCGTTCCGGCCCCTCGTCGCCCCGCAACGCCGGTTTCGAGAGTTCGAGATACCAGTCGCAAAGCTCGCCCCACACGAAGTCGTACATCAGTCTCGTGGACTCGCCGAAGAAGTAGCCATCGAGAAGCCTCGTCATCTCGCTTGTCACACCGGCGAGGCGAGAGAGTATCCACAGGTCGTGGATGCGCAGGTTCGCGCCGTCCAGCAAGCCGGATGATCCATCCCCCATGTTCATCATCGCGAATCGGCTCGCGTTCCAGAGCTTGTTCAGGAAAAATCTGTATGTCTCTATCCTGCTCTCGGAGAGGAAAATATCACGCCCCTGAACCGTGAGCGCCGCCAGTGTTAGGCGAAGGGCATCCGCGCCGAATTTTTCGATGATGTCGAGCGGGTCGATGACGTTGCCCTTTGACTTGCTCATCTTCTGCCCATGTTCGTCCCGGACGAGCGCGTGGATGTACACGTCGCGGAAGGGGGGGGCCTGCATGAACTCCGTGCCCATCATTATCATGCGCGCCACCCAGAAAAATATAATGTCGAAGCCAGTGACGAGCACGGACGTCGGGTAAAATGTCCTCAGCTCGTCCGTGTCGTCCGGCCAGCCCATGGTCGAAAATGGCCAGAGCGCGCTCGAAAACCACGTGTCGAGCACATCCTCGTCCTGCCTTAGTTTCCCTCCGCACTTGCACGACGCCGGGGTCTCCTCGGAGACTATGACCTCGCCGCAGTTCTCGCAGTACCACGCCGGAATGCGATGTCCCCACCAGAGCTGGCGGGATATGCACCAGTCCCTGATGTTCTCCATCCACTGGTGGTAAGTAGCGGTCCACTGATCCGGGACAAAACGGATCTCGCCTTTTTTTACGGACGCGACGTCCACGTCGGCGAGTGGACGGGTGCGGACGAACCACTGCTCTGAGAGGTACGGCTCTATCACAGTGCCGCAGCGGTAACAGTGGCCCACAGAATGGGCGTAC
>JAITOY010000042.1 GCA_031289775.1 Synergistaceae bacterium | reverse complement strand
TGCGACGCCTGCCGATTCGGCAAACACTGCCTGAGCTGTTTGGCCGTCGGTGCGAAACAACACGACCGGATAGAGAAGGCCAACGAATACTGTTTCCTCTGGAAAAAAGAGAACGAATGAGGAATCCATGGCGCCGGATCCGGAAGAAGTTTGAGAAGTTGCTGCCAAAAGAGTGAAAAATGCGCCGGAAGATGTTCAGCCGGCGCTTATGATTTATGATCAGCTGATCAAGGAATTAATTTTATCCAGAGACAACCCGGAACTTTCCGCTATGATGTCGGGTGATACGCCACGAGATAGCAAATTTTTTGCCATTTCGACAGCCTTTTTCTGTTCGCCTTTAGCTTCGCCTTCGGCGAGTCCTTTAGCTTCGCCTTCTGCTAGGCCTTCGGCTTTGCCTTCTGCTAGCCCTTTAGCTTCGCCTTCGGCTAGCCCATCGGCGTGTGCTTTGTCTCGTCTGGCCATTTCGTCCATGAGGTAGAGTTCTCTGGCTTCGTAGCGCATCCGCGTCGCCTCGTCCGCGCTCAGGCGCTTTAGCCTCCCTACTGCTTTTTTCATCTCAGGGGTTTTTGCCGCGAGCATTTCGATCTCCTCCTTCCTCTCCGAGCGGATCAGCCGGAGCCAGTCAAGCAGCTCATCTTCCTTGCCGTCCGCGCCGGATGTTTCCGGTAGTTTTTGCAGTTCCAGCGTGTGAATGGGTCGTCAGGAGGGTTTGCCTGTTCGTTCTTTTTTCTGCCGCGAGCTGCCATCCGTGTCCCCGCCTTCGTGTTTTTATAAGCCTCAAAAATATTTTAACACGGATTCAGGCTCTCTGACATGCTACGGCACTTATCCTCTCATAAAAGACACGCCACAAATATTTACATTTATTTTGCGGCGTGTCTCGTTATTTTACAGAGCTTTGGTTTTTATCCCGCTCTGCGGATCCTCACGAACAATGCCGAGCCGGCCAAGAGCAGGATGCCGGCGCCGTATCCGGCGGAGCACCCACCGCCGCCGCCGCCACCACCGCTCGTGCCGCCGGATGTGGCGGCGGAGACGAGGATCTTTATCTCGTCGGATTTCTGTATTGTGCCTGGCAGATACGCGGCGGCGTATGCCCTGATGACGGCCTCGCCTGACGACAGTCCCTTTATCACGCCGTTCTCGTCCACCGTCGCGATGCTGGGCGTGAGAGATTCCCAGATGATCTTATGGCTTGTGGCGTCCTGTGGGCGCACAGTGGCGCTGATGGAGATTGTATAGTCAGCTGAGAGAGTCAGGGGGCCTGGTTGGTTTATCTCCACTTCGTCCGCCCCCTTGAAGTTTACAGCGCTGCTGACGTCGAGCACGCCGTGCGCGGATATCGGCCGCCCGTCGTTCGGTTTGGAGGTAAAACTGCCGAGGATCGTAGTCGGGATGACGTCGTCCGCCGCCAGGAGTATTATCCTCTTCAGGTCGGCCGGCGCCCAGTCGGGGTGGAGCGACGCCAGCAGCGTCACCGCGCCTGTGACGTGCGGCGCCGCCATTGACGTGCCGTTCTCAAACTGGTAAGAAGAGCTATTGTCTGTTTTATCTTTGTCGAAATATGTGCTCCAGATGTTCACGCCAGGCGCGAGGATATCGACGAACCGCTCGCTCCAGCCAGTGAAAACAGCGGCATTGTCGTTGGGCCATAAGCCGTTTGGGTCGTTCGGGTCGGCCAAGTCGCCTCCGGTCGCGCCGACCACTATCATGTTCGGGATGTCGATGTACGACGGCGGGTAGTTATAGTCCCCCTTGGTGACATACAGCTCCTCGTTGTCGGAGGGGGCCGGCGCGCCCACCTCGATGCCCTCGTTGCCCGCGGCTACTACGACGACCGTTCGCGCGGCCAGAGCCTTTAAGGCCTCATACTTCGGGTCGCGGTCGTTTATGCACTGCTGCGGAGAGACAGGATAATACCCGCCGTAGGACATGTTGACGGCGGCTATGTCCACGCCGCTGTTGATTAGTCCCAGCACGTGACTGTAGCCCGCTATCTCGTTCGTATCGGCCATACTCCCGGTGTCCATGAGCTTTACGGCTATGATATTCGTAGCCCAGTTGACGCCGGACGTGCCGAGCGCATTGTTCCCGACCGCCCCGATCGTGCCGGCTACGTGCGTCCCGTGTCCGCTCGTGTCCTGGTAATCGTTGCCTGGGGAAGGCGGGTCGCCTGAAAGGTTGACGCTGTAGCCCTCACTTTCGAAATTGCCGGAGATGTCCTCGTGAGTCGAGTGGACCCCGGTGTCCATCACGACGACGTATTTATTCTTGCCGCCGCTCGAGTCGTCCCAGGCCGATGGCGCTTTGATCCGCTCCAGCCCCCATTTTTTGGCGATGGCGCCCCCAGCCTCGGTGAACGTCGCGTCGTTGGGTACTTTTGAGACGCGGGTGATGTAGTTTGGGGAGGCTGATATCACGTCCGGGTCGCTCTTGAGGCGTTCGATGAGGCTCAGCGTGCTCTCCGTTTCCGATTTCACGAGCGCGAAGATATTGCCCGTCTCGGCCGACAGCGCGTCATAAGTGACAGCTTCCTCGGCGCCGGCTCTCCTGGACACGCGCGACACATAACTCCGCGCGTCGGCGCCGGCCGCGCGCGCGCCGTTTCTCAGCATGACGATAGCCTCGCCCTCCACGTACTCGGCGCCGAACGCCGCGGCGGCGAAGGACAGCAGCAGGGCGAAGACAATCAGAATGACGCGCGGTTTGATATTTCCTGAGCGCCTGATCCTTGACGGAACATCTTTCATTTCGATACCCCCATCGATTTTTAAGGTTTACCCTTTAGACCCCTGGCGATAAATCAGCCCTTCCTAAGGACTTACCGGCGTTATTGGTATGACATTTATGCCGCACGCCTTGCCGCCGCACGCGTCGAAAAGGCCCATATCCGAGGCGCACGCCTGTCCTCCGCACACTGCCGCCTTGCATCCCCCGGCGACGGCGGCGAGTTCCTCGTCGGAGAGGTTGGATGCGATTTCTGGCAGCTTATTGGGTGACAGAATGCCTATGGCGAACTTTTCGTTTTTCATGATGTCGCCGTCCAGTGGAATTTTGCCCTCTTTGAACGAAAGCGCCGTCTTGTCCGAATAATCGCCGTTCCAGAACCGCAGGAACAGCCCGTCGGGAACGCGGAGTGTATCCCCTCCCTTCGCCTTGAGCTCCGCGAGCGAGCCTGAGTCGTACCCGCCTGGGTTGAGAGTTCCTATTCGTTCTTCGCCCTTGTAAACGCTGGCGTGAAGCGTCAACGCAAACGCATTGGGGGAGAACCCGAGGAAACTCTCGAGATCGGGAGCGTCATCGTTGAGGAGGACAGGCGGCGCGCTCTTCTCCAAGCTCCGATAAGCGGCGAAGGTGACGTCTTGCCTCAGCTTGACGGAACCGACCCGTCCGATCGACAGCTGTTTATCGGTAAAGACGCCGGCTTTCAGGTCCTGACTCTCTCCGCTGTAATTTTTTTCGCTGAAGAAAGTGCCCAGCGTCTCGCGTCCCTTGTTTTCATCCAGAACTATAAATTTCATAGCGCAGCCGCCATTAGGCGTGACCTGCGCATGCCTGGGCGCATGGCGAGTCTGCGCCGCAAGCCTTGGCCCCGCAGCCATCCACCTTGCAGGCGCCGCCGGCCACAGCCATGAGGTCGTCATCGGAGAGTTCGTCACTCACCTTGAAATTGAGCCTGACGTCATGAGCGCCAAGCGAGAAGAGCGCGACCCTCTTGTATTGGTCGAGCCTGCCGTCCACCGTATACTCCTCGTTTTCGAACAGGTGAATGGCGTTCGCGTCCTTCGAGTTGCCGAGCAGGGCGAGATACAAACCCTTCGGAACCTTTATCTTGTCGAACTTCTTGATCTCGGCACGCGTATACTCGCCCTCGGACAGGGCGTCGACGACCTTGCCGCCCTTCAGAGCCTCCGCGTGGCCGGACACGACGATCAGAGCGGGGACGAAATCGAGCTTCAGGTCGGATGTGTCATTCCTGAATGTCGCGCTTTTTCCGGCGCCGTCAACCTTCTCGTAAAACGCGACTTCGGAGAGCCCGGACAGTTTGAGCGACTTGAACTTGGAGTCCTCGGTTTTGCCGGCTGAGTACTCGCCCCTGCCAAACTTGGCTGTATTTCCGCTGAAAGCGGTTCCGGTGAACAACTCCGCCGACGCCGAAGACTGGGTGATCCCTACAAGGTTTACAAATTTCATCAAACAACAACTCCTCATATTTTATTTTTACAGCGGCGTATCTTTAAACTCTCTCTGAGCGAGGCCCTCTCTACATGTTCACGGCAACGCGGCCACCTCCTTCGAGCAGATCGCTCCGGGTTATGATTTTTTGCGAAAGGGCGTACTGCACGAGCTGTTCTTTTATATTGTTTTTCAGGCTGATGCAGGGGCTCGACAGTTTGTCGTTTCTCGATTTGTGCGCGCATCCGCCGGCGCAGTTCGCCAGGACGCCGCAGTCGCCGCACTCGGGGCTGAGCAGGGGGCCGGACACCCACAGTTCGTTCAGCGGAGATCTGTCCAGCGAGTCTGGGTCGTATATCGTGCCGAGCCTTTCTGATCTGTCCGAGACAGTGTTCCAGCATTTGTGGACGTCTCCGTCCGGCAGAAAGACGAAGCCGTCCGGCTTGACGGCCTGACAGAGGGAAAACATCCTGACCGGAAGCGACGCCGTCCTCAGCCCAAGCCCTATCGCGCGGTCCGAGGCGCGGGATTCGGCGTCCGCGTACTCTTCGAGCGACAATACAAGAGCGCTTACCGTCCCGGCGCACTCATTCGAGCAGACGTCGACCGGAGCGAAGTACACGGACAGATTTTTCCTGCCGCACAGTCCCTCCTCGCGCAGATCGTCGAGCATCCCGCCGATGGAGTCCTTGTTTCTCATGTCCATGTTCGTCCTGACGGTGACGCTGAAGTTCTCGTCCGACACGGCCTCCTTCACATTGGACAATATTCTGTCGTACGTGCCGCCGCCTCCCCTGAGAGTCCTTCTCGAGTCGTGCGAGCTCCTGTCCCCGTCGATCGTCACCTGAGCGTTCGTTATGCCGGCTTGGAGCAGTCTCTTTGCGGCATCCCCGGTCAGAAAGTAACCGTTCGTGACGACCATCGAGCTGTATCCGATATTCCGTTCGCCGCAGAACCGGACGAACTCCGATGACATTGAACAGACGATATCCGTCTCCAGCAGCGGCTCTCCGCCGTACCACGAAATGGCGAGGGATGACTTTCCATCGGCCCTGCTCTCTATGAAGTCAGTCACTCGGCGTTGTACGTCGCCGGACATCGCCCGCCCTCGCGCCCCGTCGCTCTGGTAGCAGTAGTCGCACCCGAAGTTGCAGGCGAGCGTAGGGGCTATGGAGACCGTGACTTTGCTATCATCGTAGCGCAAAATCCTGGCCGCCTGCTCGATTCCGCGCCTCTCGTCCGCGTCGCGCTCCGTTATGTACGAGCCCTTCAGGAGGTTTTCGAGTATTTCGTGCAGATACCTGTCGTTCCCAGCGACCGCCATCGCCCTGCCGGGATCCGCGCCGCTCTCTATAAGGCCGTACACATCCCGGTCGGTCTCGTCCCATACGGCGAACGACCCGCTCCTGCTGTTGTACGCCAGGGCGGATCCGCTGTTGAGCGGCACGAAAAAATTATATCGGGACGGTCTGTACATGGAGATATTGTGACGCATCGTCAATGTGACGCCTCCTTATAGTCAGTATGAATAAAAACCCTTAGGGCAGCCGCGTCCCCGAGGTCAATTTCGCATCAACGCGATCCTCTCATCCGGAGACCACTCTTTATATCCGCTTCTCAGCGCGAGTCCCAGACAACGTTCGTCTAAGCGCACCGCCAGCCCGTGCCCGACGAACGAGTCCAGTATCCGGCTGGCGGCGCCGCGCTCGCAGAAGGACGACGCGCTGTCCAACAGCTCGTCTACAGAGACAATGTCGTCCATCATATCATAAACGCGTGCCTCGTTTTGATCCATTTTTACCCTCACGACACGCTCGAACCTCGAATCGACCAGGGACATCTCCCGATCAGGCGAGCCCTCGATGTACAGCGCAGGCGTCTTTGGAGCGCGCCAGAGGCGTCTCCACCAGTCCACCGCGTCGATCACACCGTCGTATGAGACGGGCTCTTCATGAGGGGTGCGCCACTTGACGTCGAACAGGTACGCCAGCCTGCCGTAGTTGAAAGAGTCGGGAAAGATGTAGCGATAGAAACCGGCCGGCGCGATTTCCTCGAAGTATCGTTCGCTCTCCCTGTGATAGGCGCTGTACCTGTGGCATTTGACGAACGAGTGGGCGGCTCTCCCCGGAGGCGTGAGGTGAACGAGATTGCGCATCAGGGACGCCATTCCGTCGTAGTCGCTCTGCCTCTCCCCGTACATCCCGAGCAGGATGTGCCAGTGTGGATACGCGCCATACTGCCCGGCGCACTTCAGGAAAAAGATATTCTGTATCGCGGACACTCCCTTATTCATCAAGCTCAGCAAGTTGTCAGAGAGGCTCTCGATGCCGGGCTGCGGCAT
>JAITOY010000063.1 GCA_031289775.1 Synergistaceae bacterium | reverse complement strand
GACCGAACAAGGGTGAGTCTGTTAATATTAACGACGGTCAGACGGCGGCATAGCCAAGTGGTAAGGCAGAGGACTGCAAATCCTTTACCCCCGGTTCGAATCCGGGTGCCGCCTCCAATATTGAACTCAAGACACGTTAAAAAGAGCCGAATCCTTGAAAACACTGGATTCGGTGTTTTTGCGTATATGAGCTAAAGTGGTATAAAACCGTGTAAAATATAACCGTGTAAAAGTTTTATACGGTGAGGCGTTGAACTGATTTCAGCCCGCACATCAGAAGGAATGCCGGAGGGCATCTGGATCCAAGGCAAAATTATCGGCGCTTGGGCCGGCTCACTGAAATAGGGGATATAAAATCCTTATTGGCTTGCATAACCGCCAGACGCACAATATATATAACCTAAAATCTGCGTGAAATCAAAGAACTAAAAACTTGGTATGATACCGTAAATCAGAGGGATGGGGCGGAATGGATGAGCGAAAAGTGGATTGACAGAAGCTGGAAAGACATTCTCACCGAAAACGCCGACGACGCGATTTTGTTCTTCAAGCCGGATTTGGCGGCGGATAGAGATTACAGTCGGAAACCTTTTTTGGTTCCTAACGAGCTTCCAGCTATAGATACCGACTCGGACAAGGGTTCCAGGAATTCCGACGTGGGTTTGTCAGTTCCGCTAAAAACTATAAATTTCCCCTATATTATTTCCCGCGCAGCATTTTCCTCACGCTTTCGTAGTACGGCTCAATCGAGTCGCTGAACTTCGTCTCGCCCCTCCAGAGCGGGAAATTGAGCAGCGGAGTGTGCGAGTCTGGAAAGCTCGCGCAGTCGGACGGCGCGTTCCAGAAGTTCACGAGCGCGCGCGGGAGCTCCTCCGAACCATAGTAGCCCGCGCGGCATGACCCAGTCGAACCTTCTCCCGGAGAGAACTCGGCGGCTTGTCCATCAATTCCCTCCCCATCCGGCATTGGCGCGGCGGAGTCGCCAGCGCCTCTCGGGGCCAAAAGCGACTCAAGAAGATCCTCCCTCTCCAGCCCGCGCAGCTTCAGCAGAAGAAGCGGATCGCGATCCACGACATCGGCCAGCACAAACAGGACGGCCAATATATGCTTGCATGAGCTCGCTTGATCTGGACAACTGCACATCTGACGCCCCCGAACGAAGTCGTTCGGCAGAAGCGCGACGCCCTCGGCCGCAAACGCCTCCTGAACGGAGTATGGCATCTCACACGACAGCAGGGACGCCCCTATTACGGCCTTCGCCGACAGCCGGCGCTTCAGCGACTCGAGCTGGCCAGCGGAAGGGAGCTCGCAGTAAAGCCTGACCTGGTACGGCGCCTTCCTGCGGCCCTGCACCTTCGCCTCCACAAGCCCGGCGTTCAGGTTCACCTCGAGGACGTTGCCGGCCCTTACGCAGCTTTTCGCTGCTGACACTTGCCTCGACGACGTCGATATTTTTAAAATGTGGTCGAGCCACTTCTCGACCCACCAGTGCGCTCCGTCAAACTCGGTCTCCGCCCTAATGCCGTCGCGCCTTGACGATATGCCGCGCCGCATCCTCTCCGCTGCCGTCATACCCCTTATGACTCCAGCACGCCAGGAGACAGCGACAGGAGCCTCTGTAACTCCCTGTCCGACAGCTCGGTGATCCAGTTATCGTTGCTCTCTATGACCATGTTGGCTACCTCTTTCTTTGAGGAAATCAACTCGTCGATCCGCTCCTCTAGCGTGCCTCGACAGCAGAAGATATGTACCTGAACGTTGCGCGACTGGCCTATCCTGTATGCCCTGTCGATTGCCTGCTGCTCGACGGCTGGGTTCCACCACCTGTCGTACATGACGACGTGGTTGGCGCCTGTGAGGTTGAGACCGACGCCGCCAGCCTTGAGAGAGAGGACGAAGAACTGCGGCCCCGAGCCCTCCTGGAACCTTCGTACCATTCTGTCGCGCACGTCCTTGAAAATCGATCCGTGGAGAAACATCACCTCTCTGCCGAAACGATCCTGAAGCTGCGACTTCAGTATATTTCCCATCTCGACGTATTGGGTGAATATGAGAGTCCTATCGCCGGTCTCGAACATCTCCTCGGCGAGCGCCAACATACGCTCCAGCTTGGCCGACCTTTCGGGAGAGTAGTCTCCGTCCTTTGAGAGAAGCGACGGATGGTCGCATATCTGCTTTATCCTCGTGAGCCCCGCCAGGACGAGTCCGCGCCTCTTTATGCCTGTGATGCCGGCTATCTCTCTGCTCAATTCGTCCGTGATGTCGGAGTATAAAGAGACCTGCTCCCTCTTGAGCCCGCAAAAGACTTTTGTTTCGATCTTGTTCGGAAGATCCGGCACTATATCCTTGTCCGTCTTCATTCTGCGCATTATAAAAGGCGAGACCGTGCGCTTGAGACTATCCATGAGGCACGCGTCCCTTGACTCCTGTATAGGCCTGACGTACTCGTCGTTGAAACGCCTTCTGTTGCCAAGCAACCCCGGCATCAGAAACTCCATTATAGACCAGAGGTCGCCGACGTGGTTCTCGACCGGCGTACCCGTGAGAGCTATCTTCCAGTCGGACTTTATACATCGCGCCGATTTCGCCTGATTCGTGTCCGGGTTCTTTATGTTCTGAGCCTCGTCAAGCACAACCCCGGACCACTCCGTCTCCTGACAGAGCGCCACGTCGCGTTGCAGAACGGCGTAGCTCGACAGAACCATAGCAGACCCCTTAGCCGCCTCTATGAACTCGACGCCGCGCGCCCTGCCGCGCCCGTGGTGCATGTATATCGGCAGACCGGGCAGGAAACGGGAGATCTCCATTCTCCAGTTCTCGAGCACCGATGTCGGGCATATCAGGAGGACTGGACGGCGTTCGCCGAGATCCCTCCTGTGCTGGATAAGAGCAAGAACCTGGATCGTCTTTCCCAGTCCCATGTCGTCCGCAAGGCAAGCTCCCAGACCGAGGCTCGAGAGGAATGAAAGCCAAGAGAAACCTCTCGATTGATAGGGACGCAGGTTGCCCCTCATTATCTCTGGTTTTTCGAGCAGCTCTCTCGTTATGCCCTTCGAGAGCGACTCATACGCCCTCTCGAGCTCAGGGGCGTCTATGAATCCGTCGATGAACCTGTTGCTCGCGGCAAGGCGAAGAGCCTCAGTGGCCGTAAGGACGCCCGGCAGCATCTCTATGCGTCTGCGAAGCGCCTCTACCTGCTCCGGTGTAACAAAAACCCATCTATTCCGGATCATCAAAAGCGGCGTCCTCCGACTCATCACCAGCTCGGCCTCGTCGTCGGACAAAAGCGAACCTCCCAAGGCTATTTTCCATTTCAGGGAGAGGACTGGATCGCCGGCGCGCATCAACGACGAGACCATATCGCGGAAAAAGTCGCGCGGCACATGTCCACCCACAACCCTTCCGCGCAACGTCAGTCTCTCAGAGGACGCCCTTCTCCACCAATCTGGGAAGTACGCCCCAACCCCGTTGCTCTCGAGCGCATGTACCTGCGTAAGCAGGAACTCTGCCGCTTCTTCGACGTTCAGGTCGCAGCCGGATGGCGCGCTGAGTTCGAGGCTCCTCATAACCGGTTTAACGATGGTTCCTGCCTGTCCGAGGATCAGGAGTAGGCAGCGCCTCATATAGTCGCCGGACTCACAGCCGTATGAGGGGGCAATTCCCGACCAGACGTCGAGCACAGGCACGAGCTCCCCAGTGTGCGGATATTTCATGAGATATTCGAGTCGCCATGATCCGGAGTCCTCGGCAAGTTTGACGCATAATTTAAATTGGGAGTGAGCGAACCACTCGAAGCTGCTCCACCAGTTCTTGACGTCGGAGTATATCGACTCTAGCGACGAGTTCAGGTCATCGGCATCCCCAAGCCAGCCGAGAGAGCGAACCCAGAGGAGATGGGGGTTCAGCGCGCTGACGAGCCTTCCCCTCTTGCGCCTTTCAGCCTGGCTCGCACTCTCGCGCCCACGGCTGCGCTTAACCAGCACATTAGCGAGCTTTCTCTGGTACTGGTCGTCGTTATCGGCGTGATTTCTGCGTTTTTTGTTCCACGCGAATCGAACAAAGCTATCTATTATGTATACGAGAATATCGTCAAGGACGCCTCTGTTCCGCCCCTCGTCCCCGCCGCCAAGCAGCGGTGGCATGAGCCTTGCAAGGCACGAAAAGCGCTCCGCGTCGTCCCCCGCCAGAAGCGGCCGCCATATCGATTCGTATTTCGGCTCTCCGCCGGATCCTTCGAGCGCCCTTATGTCCGGCAAAAATCTGCCGCGCTCCAGAAGCGACTGGCAGAATCGCCAACATTCCATCACGTAACAAAGGTCGAGCCCAATCATAAGACCAGGCGCGAGGAGGCGGCCGTCTGACGATGGCGCGCCTGCGCCGGACAGAAGCGGCATGAGAGCCATCAGGTACTCCATGTCGAGCGGCAGGCAGTCCATCCGCCACATCCTCATGGAGACATCCTCCGGCCTTTTAGCGTGCATACCCGGTATCTCTCCAAGAAGAGGGGTTGATGGTATGGGATATTTTTCGGCGTATGTGGGCAGGGAAACGTAAATCTTATCGCCGGCCGTGAGGCGCTCGTATTTGAAACCCAGCTCGCCCAGAATTTGGATCATTTTCTCCGCCCCAGGATCCCAGACGTGGTCGACAACAAACTCGCCCGCAAGATGCCTCGTGCTTTGCAACGAATTGCGGGTGAACGAACATTCGCCCCAGAGGACGAACCCTCTGGAGAAGTCGCAATGGAGAACTAGCAACTCTTCCCGGACTCCTCGCGTCTAAACAGGAGATCAGTCGTCAAAGCAGCTTCCTCCTATGAACTCGCGCAGTATGGAGAGATTCGGGACGTTATCCGAGGGTATAACTGGCGCAAAGCTGAGCATCGACAAGAGCCTTCTCGCCTCGCCGTATGCCGGGGAGCTCTCATGTATAGCGCGGAGCAGCGGTTCGGCGTATCCCTTCAGTACGGCTATCTCGTACACGAGCGACGTGTTGAAGAGTATGTCGGCCCCCTCCTCGTAAGGAAATATGTGTTTGTGCGAACCCTTGACGACGGACGGCCACATCAGAAGCGTGACCTCCGGGCTGTGCCCGCGCGCGCGATGGTCGCGAACGAGCCTCCTTAGCTGACGAATGTCCGTCGTACCTATCCTGTTGTACGTATCGATGCTCACGCCGGTGAGCGGCGAGATAAATACTTTATACTTCACCGCTGGCGAGATATTTTGCGCGATCTTGTCGTTCAGCCCGTGAATGCCTTCGATTATGAGTATGTCGCTCTCCTTCAGACGCAGTTTGCGGCCCGGCTTTCGAGTGCCAGTGACGAAATCGAACCTCGGAAGTTGAACCTCCTTGCCCGCCAGAAGATCCTCGAGGTTTGAGTTTATAAGGTCGACATCGATGGCCTCCAGTGCCTCGAAGTCGAAGTTGCCCTCCTCGTCCCTCGGCGTCGCATCCCTGTCGACGTAATAGTTGTCCAGGGCGAGCGCTACCGGGTTCTTGCCGTAAACCTGAAGCTGTATGGCAAGGCGTCTCGACGTCGTAGTCTTCCCAGAGCTCGAAGGTCCTGCGAGACAGACGAGGCGGACTTCTTTTCTGTCTATTATCTGGTGGGCGATCCTGGAGAGCGCCTCGCTGTGAAAGGCCTCGGAAAGCAGGATGAGGTCGAGCGACTGGTCGCTCGACACTCGGTCGTGCAGGCTGTCCATCGTCGAGAGGCCCAAAACCGAAAGCCAGTCTGAGTACTCGCGGAACACGTCCATCAGCTTCGGGGAGAGCTCGACCGGAGAGAGATCGTCGGGCGTGGAGACTGACGGGAAGCGCAGAAGCAGTCCGGGAGCGCAATAATCCAGCCCAAACGTCCGGACAATGGCGGTGGACGCGGCAAGTGGAGCGCCGAAATAACCATACCTGCCAGCGCAGCGATACACCGCGATCGGATCGACTCCGGTCCACTGGATCAGACTAGCCTTGTCGACGTCGCCCTGCCTGTCGAAAACTCGCCTCGCCTTGTCGAGCGGCAGGATGGCCATCTGTATCGGCAGAGCCATTGAGATAAGCTTGTTCATCTCATCCCTGACCGCAGCGACTTCCTCCTCCGCGGCGGCGCCGCCGGTGAGTTCGCAGTAGAAGCTCGCGCCAACCGAGCAACGCACTATCACGTCTCTGGACAGCGCCCTTTTGCAGGCAAGCGCCATAAGAAAGACAAGCGTCCTTCTATATATCTCGGCTCCCTCCAACGTGGACGTGTCGACGAACTCGACGTCAGCGTCATCATCTATGAGCCAGGCTAGCGGCCGAAGTATTCTGTTGACCCGCCACGCCACAGTTACGCCTTTTCCATGAAAACCGGCCAGTGTCAGGACTTCATGTCCCATCGTCGGAGTATCTACCGTGATACTCTCAGTCGAGTTCCCCAAGTGAATCGTTACATTAAAACTCATCTTAAATTTCCTCCTAAATAAAGCTGCAAAAAGCCACAACTAACCACGACATAATACGTTAAACTTTATCTTACCAACATAATGAGCATATATACCCCATTGTGATAATCTTATATTTTACACTATACTTATTCTAACAGCAGGCATGGATTAGTCAAATGCCAATTTGTTTCCATGTTAATTTAGAAAGATTTTAAAACAAAGGAGATGCACTAAAACGAATAATTCAAACACAACGAACTATAATAGCATAAAAAACATTGTTAGGGTATTATGCGCCATCCTCATCCTCATTGTATCCGCCAAGTCGTCTGACGCCGGGGCGAGGTATGTCTTTCTATTCATTGGAGATGGCATGGGCGCGGTTGAGAGGAACGCGGCGGAACTATACCTTGCGGGTATGAGGCAATCCAAGGGCGACGACTCGCCAAGAGACAGCCAGCTCGTAATGAACTCATTTCCGGCTCAGGGCGAAATCCAAACGAACTCGCAAAGCGGCGTCACGGACTCCGCCGCAGCCGGCAGCGCGCTCGCGACTGGGCATAAGACCACGAACGGAACCGTCGCTATGGACGGCGATGGAAAGATAAAATACGACTCCATCGCAAAGCTGGCTAAGGGGGACGGGATGAAAGTCGGCATAGTCACGTCGGCGTTCCTGGAGGACGCCACGCCCGCCGTCTTTTACGCGCACGCCCCAAAAAGGACGCAGCACTACGACATCGCTCTCCAACTCTCGGAGAGTGGTTTCGATTATTTCGGCGGAGGCGGGTTCAGGAACCCATCCGGCAAAGATAAAAAACAAAAAAGTGTTTTGGACCAATGATATGGATGAATTAAAAACAAAATTAAATGAGTATAAGAAAAAAGATGATTTTATTTTATTAAAGGGAAGCAGATCCTGCGCGCTGGAAAGGAGCATCGAGTGTTTTTAGAATTTATATACCCGCTGGTAAAATACTGGACGGCATTGAATGTTTTTCAGTATATAACATTACGCGGCGCTTACGCGGCGCTTACGACACTGCTGCTTTGTTTTCTCTTTGGACAGAAGATTATCGAGGCGCTGCGCCGCCTGAAAATAGGGCAGTCGATACGCGAAGACGGGCCTGCTACCCATCTGCAAAAAGGCGGTACGCCGACTATGGGCGGCGTTTTGATAATTATTTCCGTGATAATTTCGATGCTGCTGTGGCAGAATATACACAGTTCAAAAGTGTGGCTCACGCTAATCGCGTTCATCGCGTTCGGCGCTATCGGTTTTCTCGACGATCTTTTAAAGATACGCCGCCGTAACGCGACAGGGCTTTCCGCGTGGTCAAAACTGATATTGCAGTTTGTTATCGCGTTACTAATCGTTTTGTATTTATACTTTGAAGAAAAAACATCCACCGTGCTGTATATTCCTTTTTTCAAGAATCCGGTGGCCGATATGGAATGGCTTTGGATACCGTTCGCCGTGCTCCTTCTGGTTGGTGAAAGCAACGCGGTTAATCTGACCGACGGGCTTGACGGCCTTGCTTCGGGACTGCTCCTGTTTGTTTTTATCACGCTTGCGATACTAACCTATCTGTCGGGGCGCTCCGACTATTCTCACTATTTGGGTATTCCGTATATCGCGGGGGCAGGAGAGCTTACCGTGTTTTGCCTTGCCGCCGTCGGCGCCTGCGTCGGTTTTTTGTGGTTTAACGCGCATCCGGCGGATGTGTTTATGGGAGATACCGGAAGCCTCGCGTTAGGCGGTGTAATTGCGACCATATCGCTTTTGATAAAAAAAGAAATGCTTGTTTTGATTGCCGGCGGCGTATTTGTTCTCGAAGCGGCCTCCGTGATTATCCAGGTGCTTTACTACAAATTAAAGAAGGAGCGCGTGTTTAAGATGGCGCCGCTTCACCATCATTTTGAACTGTCGGGCTGGGCGGAAACAAAGGTTGTTACGCGCTTTTGGATTTTGGGCGGATTGTTCGCGATTATCGCGCTGTCAACATTGAAGATACAATGATTGACATTTTGAGGCATTGGTTATAGGGTGGGAGTGATGAACGAATTTACCGTTGAAGGTTTGAAAAAAAAAGATTCTTGGGATCATACGCTCATTCTCTGCATCGTGCTGCTTACCGGCGCGGGGCTGGTTACGCTCTATTCCGCTTCCGCTGCTTTCGCGTTCCGTTTCTTTAACGAGCGCTGGTACTTTGTTATTCGCCAGTCAATTCTTGCCGCTTTTAGTTTTTTGCTTTTTATATTTAT
>JAITOY010000075.1 GCA_031289775.1 Synergistaceae bacterium | reverse complement strand
GTCAACGTCTTCATAGTCGATGATACGCTCTACGAGCGCAACCGCTCAAAGCATGTCGAGCTTCTGAGCTGGGTTCTCGACCACACAAAAAATAAGTTCGTCAAGGGATTCCGGCTCCTCACTTTGGCGTGGAGTGATGGCAACTCTCTTGTGCCGATATCAGGTCGCTTCTCCTTTGCTGTTCGGCCTGAAGCCAATAAAATAAATTAATTGACGGGTCGTCAGGTTGCGTCAATGAGGATTTTATTGTCCTTGACAAGATCACAAAATTCAATTAGTGTATTACTTAGTTTCTTAAATTATTTCCTTGAAGAATTAATTAAATATCATTTATTTTTCTCTTATCATAAAAGCATGATGAAGTTTCGCGCAGTCTCGCCGCAATTCATCGAAGGTCTAAAAGTTTTTGGCTTGTCAGTTCCCATTTCTGCCTTTTGGTGCATAAGACACTCATAAAACCCCGCGTTCCTCGCCAAAAATTGCGCGTATAAAAATCCTCGGCCACCTAAAATCTTCCATGCTCGCCCCGCAACCAAAGCGAATGCACCAAAAGGCAGGAATGGGACATTCACTTTGGAAGGGCAGTATTTGAGTGGAGCGGGAGTGACAGGCGTGACTATTTTCAAATCTTTTAAATTGGTTACTGCAGGTTTTTTTAAAAAAATCATTTTCGCGGCCCCCCGTTGCGACATGAACGATACTGACACCGGACGCAGCGGCGGCGAAAGTAGTGCCCATTGTGGCACTACTTTTTTCGTGAGAAACTGTTTATATGTCCTCTATTGGCAAATGTTATTAAAACCCTTGCGGAATATGTTAAACTTATCCTTAAAGTAACTGATGGCCCAGAAAGCTATAGACATAGATCATTGTTTGGTTTAGCCTGTTTTGTGGACACGCCCTAAAATCATTAATTGCATACATGAGGTGCGGACATGGATAACGAACGCTCGATGATAATGATAGTGGACGATAATATCGCAAATCTGAAAGTCGCAAAGAACGCGCTCTCCGACGCTTACGACGTGTTTACAGTCCCTTCGGCGGCAAAGATGTTCGATCTTCTTGAGCGCAACAAACCGAAGCTGATCCTGCTCGATATAGACATGCCTGTAATGGACGGCTACGAGGCGATAAAGATACTGAAAAATAAGCCTGGCATGGAGGACATCCCTGTAATCTTTCTCACCGCAAAAAGTGATGCGGAGAGCGAAATTGAAGGGCTCTCTTTAGGCGCTATCGATTATATATCAAAACCGTTCATGCCCCAGCTTCTTCGCAAACGAGTAGAATTGCACCTCACTGTAGACGCTCAGAAACACATGCTGGAGGCCCAGGCGCAAAGGCTCGAGGCGCAAAGCGCGGAGCTGCGGAATTTCAACGACAACCTTCAAAAAATGGTGGAGGAAAAGACCTGCAAGGTTCTGGAACTGCAAAGCGCCATCCTTAAAACCGTATCGAACCTTGTCGAGAGCCGCGACGACATAACGGGCGGACATGTTGAGCGCACACAAAAATGCCTCAGAGTTTTGATCGAGGGACTGAACGAATTGGGCCTCTACAGAGAGCAGATACAGGATTGGGACATCGACCTGATGTTGCAGTCATCTCAACTCCACGACGTCGGCAAGATCGCCATCGCCGACATGATCCTGAACAAGCCGGGCCGCCTGACTCCTGAGGAATTTGAGGAGATGAAACGTCATACCACTCTCGGCGTCAAGATAATCGAGCGGATAGAGGCCGAGACCACTGACAGCGAGTTTTTAAAATACGCGAAGATATTCGCTGGCACTCACCAGGAAAAATGGGACGGGACGGGCTACCCCGAAGGCCTCGCAGGCGAGGACATCCCCCTGCCCGGCCGGTTAATGGCCATCGCCGACGTTTACGACGCGCTCACGTCCGATCGTCCATACAAAAAGGCGTTTTCGCATGAAGACGCGGTCGAAATCATCCTGAATGGACGCGGAACGCATTTTGACCCAGTGCTCGTAGACGTGTTTGAACAGGTGTCAGACGAGTTCAAGGGTTCTCGGGACGTATGATGGCGAGCGGCCGGTGCGGAATCCTCCTGTATTAAGCCAAAGGCATTCGTTCGCCGCAATGAGGAAAATACTCGCGGCACACGCCGTATTGATAATGTTCGTGCTTTCCAGCGCGGCTGTTCTTCTGGCATCGCTCTATTCTCGTTCTCTTGTGAGTTTTTCCATGGAGATGATGGAGTACAACATCGAACAGAGACTGAAGGAGACGAGCAAAAGAGGCGCTCTCTTCGTCTCCCTTGAAGAATTGGACTCATACCAAAGCGTGAAAGATATGAAGCGTCCCGAGTATCAAGCGCTGCGCGGCAGGCTGAGCGACTTCGCCAAAGACGCCGATGTCCTCTATGCTTATTACATACGCGTTGAGAACGGCATGATGCAATTCATAGTGGACAACGATTTTGATGAGGATACACAGGTTGGCCTGCACACTCCATCGATCGACGTGGCCTTGACTCCCGGCGCCGCCCCAGCGCTTGAAGGCAATGCCTCGACCTCCAAGTTGGGAACTTACACGGACGGCTGGGATGGCCTCCTCTCCGCCTATGCTCCAATTTTTGACCGTGATGGAAATGTTACCGCGCTTTTCGGAGTCGATATAAACGATGAGATGATAGCGAAGGCGCGCCGGAGGATGAGCATTCTCTGGATGATGGAAATAGCGTCGGTCACAGTCGTATTCGCAAGCGGCGTTTTATGTCTCGTAAAATATCACCGCGAAGCCGAAGGCGCGCAGGCCGCCAATATCGCCAAGACCAGATTTTTGTCGAGGATGAGCCATGAGATACGCACGCCCATGAACGCCATCATAGGAATGAGCGAGCTGGTATCGAGAAATTACGGGAAACCGCAGGGGCTGGAATATGTCGAGAGTATTAAGCAGGCGGGCCATAATCTACTCGCGATCATCAACGACATACTGGATTTTTCCAGGATAGAATCCGGCAATTTGCTTATAAATTCCGCGCCTTATGAAACAATTTCTCTCCTGAACGACGTGTTGACGGTCATAAAAGTCCGCATGGAGGACAAATCCGTAGAGCTCTTAACCGACGTACCCCCCTCGCTTCCCTGTGTCTTAACAGGCGACGAGACCCGCGTCAGGGAGATTTTGCTCAATCTGCTCTCTAACTCTGTGAAGTACACGGAGTCCGGCTTCATCAAACTCGCCGTCCGAGGTGAAAATTCCAGCGACGGGACGTTCAAGTTGACGTTCGAGATTTCCGACAGCGGCATCGGCATAAAACCAGAGGACATAAAACGTCTGTTTGGGGATTTTTCCCGCATAGAGGAACATCGCAACAGGTATATCGAAGGCGCCGGCCTGGGGCTGTCTATCGCCCGCGCACTCTGCGTCGCAATGGACGGGAATATCAAGGTGACGAGCGAGTACGGCGCCGGATCGACTTTTACCGCGACTATTTCTCAAATTGTCTCCGATTGCAAACCTATGGGCTCTTTGAATGACAGGATCACAATCCGTCGAGAGAGCAGCGGAGTTCGTTTCACGGCGCCGGATTTTCGCGCGCTGATAGTTGACGATATCGCGACAAATTTGACTGTAGCTGAGGGACTTCTCGCGCCGTACATGATGAAGGTCGACTCATGTTTGAGCGGGAAGGAATCAGTCGCGCTCGTGGCCGAAAATCGCTATGACCTCGTGTTGATGGATCACATGATGCCAGGCATGGACGGAATCGAGACCTTGTCCGCGATACGCGGGCTCGGCGGCCGATGCGCGGAGTTGCCGATTGTGGCTCTCACCGCCAACGCGGTCTCCGGCAGGAGGGAGATGTTCCTGGAGAACGGCTTCAACGATTATCTCTCCAAGCCCATAGAAATATCGAAGCTGAACGAGCTTATAGAAAGATGGGTTCCATGTGAAATGCGGCAGACTGTGGGGCTTCAGACAAAGCGCGAGCCCCAGATAAAGCCCTCCATCGAGATAGACGGAGTAGACGTCGCAAAAGGTATCGCGATGACCGGCGGGACGGAGGCGAATTACAGGAGCGTGCTCGAACTGTACTGCCGCGACGCCGAGTCGAGGATCGAGTTTCTGGATTTGTCCCATGCCGGGAGCGACATACGAAATTTTTCGACACAGGTTCACGCCCTAAAAAGCGCATCGGCCAGCATCGGCGCGGAGGCGATTTCGCTGGAAGCCGCGCTTCTTGAGGACGCTGGAAAAAACAGCGGCATAGCGACCATACGAGAGCGCATTGACGGGTTTCGCGAGGATCTCTCTGCTGTCGTCGCGAACATCCGGGATGCGCTAAAAATGCCCGGCGCATTTGACGAACGTCCTCCGGAGGGCGCGGAGGCGCCAGTGGAATCCGAGGAAATAATCCAGTGTCTGTCTCGCCTGAAGAACGCTCTCGCTGCGGAGGACGTTGGGACGGCGGACGGCATTCTCGCCAAGTTGTCGCATCTCTCGGGTTCTCGTCCCGACGCTCAGTTAGGCGAGGTTATATCCCAAATTTCGGATCTGATCCTCACATCGGAGTTCGGCGCGGCGTCAGCAATAGTCGGCGACGCTATAAAAAACACCCCTATGACGCTGGGAGGCGGATGATTTCATGGAGATCACGGGACGCGAAAAAATAGATAATTGCATCCACGGGGAGTTCGTCTTCAAATATTTCTTCGACGCCGAATGGACAAAGGATATCATAGGGAAAATGGCCTCTCTTGGAGAACTGAAGTATTACGGGAGTTTCCCCGTGCCGATGTTTCGAGTCAGATGTCCGGATGGAACGGTCATCAAGGGGGTACAGTCCACAAACGAATGCCGCGCTATATTCCCGCGATCCTGCGCGGACACCGCAGCCCTAAAATTCGAGACACTAGTGCGCGAAATTTTTCAAGAACCGATGAGAGAAGGGTAGAAATTGGGACAAAAATTAGCCGACATCTACGCGATCATACAAAACGAGGGGGGCATGAGGGCTCGTATGCGTCTTGCCATGATGACCGGACTGCCTAGCCAGAAAGCTATGGAGACGCCGGACACGGTCGATTTGCTGGACAGCTTCACTTCCTCTTACAGGGAGATCATGCTGAAGGATTGCCCTATACGATAAAAACGAAAGGTGTGAAAAGTCATGGCTGAATATGTCAGAGAAGAGATCCTGATAGAACATAGTTTCGACAGAAAGAGTTGCCGCCACGAAATAGGCGGACTGACGGCTGTTCTGCACTGCCACCACTTCGCGACGCTTATCTCGCGCCTCGCGAACGACTGCAAGCTGGCGGACGCGAAGCGCATCCTGGCGGACTGCGCCGAGGACGCGTTCCACACGGTGCTGTCGAATTATTTCAATCGCCACGATATCTCCGGCATCGAGCGCCGCGCGCGTATCGCCGAGCAGTATTTCTCGGCTGTAGGGCTCGGTCTGATGCGTGTAAAGTATGCCGGATACTGCTCCGGCGAGGTAATTATGGAGCACAGCCATGTCGACGAGGGATGGCTGAAAAAATGGGGAGAGGCGAAAAGTCCAGTGAACCACATCGGCAGAGGTTACGTCACCGCGACATTCTCCGCGCTCTTCGACAGGGGCAGACGGGTGTATTCCGCGACTGAACGGCAGAGCATCGCCAGGGGAGCGAGCAAGTCGATCATAACAGTTACGGACGCGCGCGGCGCCGGAGAGGGAGTCGCGTAAATGGCGATAGACCGCAAGAGAATAATAGACGAGCTTTCAAAAATCGAGCCGATTGGAGACGAAACTGGATTGATTCACGCTTACGGCGTCTTTTTGCAACAGTTGCCGGCTATGATATGGAATCTTTTTTCCGAGCGTCTCACAACCTCGGTTCCGGACGATCTGAAGGAGGCCGCAGAGTGGCTTCTGATAGACGCGGCGCATGAGTGCGGATATCACACTGGTTACGGCATCATTACGTCCGAGGAGTGGATGGCAGTCGTGGCGCCCATGATAGAGAATGTTCCGGAGGATATACTGCACGGCGCGTTCGCGGTTTTTAGCGCGTGGGGCTGGGGCAAGGCCATAATAGACGAGCTTGTGCCCGGCGAGAGTATGGTGGTTCGCGCCTACGATTACTACGAGTCGGACGTGACGGAATACGGCAAGTCGGATAAATTGAGCGCCTACACGCTCGCCGGAGTATCCGCGGCCTTCATGGATCTCGCCTACGGCGGTGATTACGACCCGACAGGGGCGACTGGATTCGGAACATTCACGTGCAGGCAGACTATGGGGATCGAACGCGGAGACGACTACGGGGAGTTCGTGGTCACAAGATCATAGCCGTTGTGAGGAGAATAAATTCAATGAAAAAACTCGTCCCGCTTTTTCTGACCGCGATTCTGCTTGCCGGTTGCGCGGCCCTCTGGAGTGCGCGTCGCGCCGGGGAGCAATGGAGGCCGGGCCTGCCCTTGGACAAAGACCGCTTAAAAGTCGGGATCCTGTATCTCTCTGACGTCGAACATGAGACCGGCGGATACTCTTTCGCGCACGACCTTGGGATAAAGGAGACGCGGAGGGCGCTCGGGCTTCGCGACGATCAGATAATCCACAAATATAATGTCTCGGACATCAACAAGCCGACAGCGGAAATAGCCATGAGGGAGTGCGTCGCGGAAGGGGCAAATGTCATCATCGCGACGAGCGACGGTTACGCGGAAGTCTGCCGGAAATTGTCGGCCCTCTATCCCGGGGTCGTATTCGCCCAGATAGACAGTCCTGAGTACAACGACTCCAATCTCACGAATTATTTCGGCCGCATTTATCAGGCGAGATATTTGAGCGGGGTCGTCGCCGGACTCAGAACCGAGAACAATAAAATTGGATATGTGGCCGCAATCGGGCGTGAGAGCAGCCAGGTAACGAGCGGGCTCGACGCCTTCGCGATGGGGGTGGAGCGGGTCAACAAAGACGCTGTTGTCATCGTGCGGGTTACTCAGAGATGGTACGACCCCCCCGGCGAGATGGACGCGGCCCGCCGTCTTATCGGCGACGGCTGCGACGTCATTGCCCAGCATTGCGACACGTCGAATCCTCAAATAGCGGCGGCGGCGGCCGGCGTCTGGGGCATCGGGTATAACACCGACATGAGCCAGGACGCTCCAGGCGCGACGGTAACCTCCGTCCTGTGGAACTGGAGCGTTTATTACACTCATCTGCTCCGAAGCGTGATCGACGGGACTTTTACCACAACTCCATATTTCGGCGGCATCGGAGAGGGTATGGTTGCCATTACGCCCTTGGGCAAGTCTCTCGCCCCTCCTGGCGCGATGGAGGAGTTGGCGGCCGCCCGCGCTGAAATCGAAAGCGGCCAAAACGGCATATTTGACGGCGTCATGACGACTAACGACGGAAACACAGTTGGCAAGGAAGGGACGACTCTGTCCGACGAAGCGATACGCTCATCGATAAACTGGTATTACCGCAACATAGTAGAGCGATAAAAGACAGGTCGTGCTTGTATGGACTGGAGAAAGGTAATCCGAGTAAACCGTAAGGAGATCATCTTCGTATTCGTGGCTTTCTTTTTAATGACACTGGCTGGTTTTATCTCAATAAGCGACATCATGAGGCGTAATCTCGCCGAAGGATTGGAGGACGCCATGCTCGCGGTCGATGCGAACATCAAGTCAGTCCTCTCGGACGCCGAGGTCACGCTGATAAATTCGACGTCAGCGGTAGGAGACATTATGGACAAGGGCGGCTCTCAGGAGGAGATCAGGCTATATCTGACGAACATCACGGAATTGATGCGGCGCAAGAGTTTCGGATCATCAAATTTTTTTGGCATATACGGCTTTATCAGGAGGGAATTTATAGACAGCATCGGGTTGAATCCCGGCGCGGACTATATACCGCAGAGAAGGCCGTGGTACGACGCGGCCATACGGATCATCGGGGACGCGGTCGCGTACACGGCGCCATACGTGGACGCGAAGACCGGGCAACTGGTCATATCGGTGGTTCGTCACATCCGGGAAAAGTCGCCCGAATGCTTCGACGTGCTGGCGCTCGACGTCGACCTGTCGTGGTTCAGCGAATACATCAGATCACTCCGGCTAGTGAGAGGCGGCTACGGGTTCATAGTCGACCAGAACATGGTTCTGGTCGGGCACCCTAAAAGAGAATTTGTGGGCGCGCAGTTGCAGAACCTGGGCGACAGCTACGCTTCTCTGCCGGATATGTTTCTGGACGGTCGCGACGTAACTTCGCTGCGAATGCCAGACTACGACGGGACTGCCTCGATAGCGTCTTTTATGCGCATGTCAAACGGCTGGTATATGGGAGTAGTCATTCCACTGCACAATTATTACAGTTACGTATATGCCACTACGATAACGCTGGCGGCGTTGGGAATTTTTCTCGCGCTATGCCTCAGCTACATATTGCTGCGCTTGAGCGCGGCAAAGATGCGCTCTGATGAGGAGAGCAGGGGCAAGTCGTCGTTTCTCGCACGCATGAGCCACGAGATTCGCACGCCGATGAATGCCGTCATGGGCCTTAGCGAGCTTGCCCTTCGCACGGATAGTCTCTCGCTCATCGCCGAATATTTAGCCGGCATAAAGCAGGCGGGGAACAATCTGCTCTCCATAATCAACGACATTCTGGATTTCTCGAAGATAGAGTCTGGAAATCTGGAGATAACCCCCTCCCCTTATATCCTCGCGTCCATGCTGAATGATGTTGTGAACGTGATACGGGTGCGTATATCGGAGAAACCCATCCTCTTCACAGTGAACGTCCTCTCGAAGATCCCGAACAACCTGATAGGCGACGAGACGCGCATAAGGCAGGTACTCTTGAACCTTCTCTCGAACGCCGTGAAGTACACAAATGAGGGATACATAATGTTCAATGTGACAGGCGAGCGAACGAGCCCTGAATCCATACTGCTGAAGTTCGAGATATGCGACAGCGGGGCTGGCATAAAACCGGAGGATTTGAAAAAACTTTTCGGCGAGTTCATCCGCCTCGACATGGAGCACAACAGGGGCGTGGAGGGGACTGGGCTTGGACTCGCCATCACGAGGAAGCTCTGTCTCGCTATGAACGGTAACGTGGAGGCCAAAAGCGTCTATGGCGAGGGTTCCGTGTTTTCGGCCTCCATCCCGCAGAATATCGAGAACGATGTTCCTCTGGCGGTCGTTGAGGACAGAGATGGAAAACGTATTTTGTTTTACGACGAACGAACATTGTACGCCGAGTCGGCATGTCTCACGCTGGAGGATCTGGGGATAAACGTGACCGTGACGACTGAGCCTGAGGAGTTTTTCGAGCGGCTGGCGAGCCGGGATTTTCAGTTCGCCTTCGTCAACCCTGAAGTCGCGGAACGGGCGCGTGATTTCATCAGGGAAAACGATCTCAAAACGGCCCTTGTATTGCTCGCTGGGTTGGGCGAATTATCCTCGTTCCAGGATATTCCAGCCATCATAATGCCCGCATACGCCGTCTCCATCGCGAACGCGCTGAATTACCAGTCGACACAGTCGGAAGGCAGGGAGAACCAGGGAGTCAGGTTCGTCGCCCCCAACGCCAGAGTTCTTCTAGTGGACGACATACTGACCAACCTCGTCGTGGCGCGCGGGCTGCTAGCGCCGTACATGATGAGGGTGGACTCGTGCGAGAACGGGGAGGAGTCTGTGGCTCTGTCGCGCACGAACGGCTACGATCTCGTCCTTATGGATCACATGATGCCAGGCATGGATGGGATAGATGCGACGAAGGCAATCCGAGCTATGGGCGACGGCTTTAAGGAACTGCCCATAGTGGCGCTCACCGCCAACGCCGTGTCCGGGATGCGCGAGACGTTTATTAAAAGCGGCATGAACGATTTCCTGTCCAAACCGATAGACCCTACAAAGCTGGACGCCATCCTCCGAAAGTGGATACCGAGGGAAAAACAGCTGCTGAGCGAGTCCGCCGCGCCGAAGCCGACGCCGGCGCCGGGCGTTTCTTTTAAGATAGGAGGGGTCGACACAGTTAAAGGAATTGCCATGACTGGCGGGACAGAGGCGAATTACAGAGGCGTACTCGAAATATTCTGCCGCGACGCTGATGACAGAATGGATTATCTCAATTTTTCTTGCGCGGAAAACGATATAAAAAATTTCACTACGCAGGTGCACGCGCTAAAGAGCGCGTCGGCCAGCATCGGCGCCGCGGAAATTTCGCGCGTTGCGGAAGCGATGGAGAACGCCGGCCGCGGCGGGGATATGGAACTCATCCGCGGATGCGTCGACGATTTCCGCCGAAATTTATCCGGCCTCGTCTCGCGCGTTCGCGCGGAACTCTCCTCCGCCGAAGTTCCTCCGAATGATAGAGAGCCCGCTAAAGTTTCGCCTGACGGCGAGATTATCCCGCGCCTCACGCGACTGAGGGACGCGCTCCTCTCCGAGGACGTGGGCGCGATCGACGCACTCTTGGCTGAGCTGTGCGGACTCGCGCTCGATAAAGCAACGAGCGCCGCGTTGTCCAATATCTCCGACCTGGTTCTCACCGCCGAGTTCGGCGAGGCGATCACGGTTATAGCGGACATGATAGAGGCAAGAGACCGAAGGAGGCGCAGCGCTTGGGAAAAAATTTCTTTGAGCGATTTATGAGCGATTTCTCCAAAGACGCTTCGATAAAGGGAAAGGTCAGGGTATTTTCATGCGTCCTGCTCTTTGTGATCTTTCTTCTCGTCTCCGCGGCTTTTTTCTTCTCCATGAGCGAGATTGGCCGCGTTTCCCTCGCCGACAAATTGTCATTGATCTCCGAAAACATGAAGCTGCGCCTCGCCACATCGTTGATCGGGGATGAGAGCCGCGTCCGGCAGATATTGCTCAACCTGCTCTCCAACGCTGTGAAGTACACACACGAGGGCTTTGTGAAATTTCGCGCCTGGTTCGAGACGGCGAGCGCTGAAGGGAAGACAGCGCTTTTGTCGTTCGAGATATCCGATAGCGGCATCGGCATAAAAACTGAGGACATGCCCAAGCTCTTCGAGCACTTCGTCCGCCTGGATGACGAACGAAACACGAATGTCGAGGGGACGGGGCTGGGGCTGTCGATATCCCGGCTCCTCTGCGAGGCGATGGGCGGCCGGATAAATACCGTGAGCGAGTACGGCGCCGGATCGACTTTCACGGCGACCATTATGCAGGGTATATCGGACGAAAGGCCCATCGGCGCCATGAACGTAAAAAGACCCGAGACAAATCTGAGGGTGGCGGAGGGCCTCTTGGATCCGTACAAAATGAAGATAACAGGCTGCACAAACGGGCCTGACGCGCTGAGGCTCGTCCGCGACGGTTCGTTCGATCTTGTCCTGATGGATAGGAGGAATTTTGAATGAAAAAGTGGATCCTGGTTTTAATCGCTCTTCTCGTTTTGGCGGGAGGCGGTTTCCTCGTAACGAGAGTTATGGGCGGACGCGGACGCGCCGAATGGAGACCAGGAACTCCGCTCGAGCCGGAACGGATTAATGTTGGCGTTATATATATCACCGATCCGACGAGCGAGACAAGCGGGTACGCTTACTCTCACGAAATCGGCATCAGGGAGATGCAGAGGGCGATTGGCCTTCGCGACGACCAGATAATCCGCAAGGTCAACGTGCAGGATACGAGCGCTGAAGCTGTGGAACACTCCATACGCGAGTGCATAGCTCAAGGCGCTAACATCGTGATAGCCACAAGCTGGGGTTATATGGAAACCTGCGAAAAACTGGCTGACGAGTTTCCCCTTGTAATCTTCACTCACGCGACAGGCGTCAGGCATAACGAAACAAATTTTACGAACTACTCCGGGCGAATCTACCAGCCGCGATACCTCAGCGGGATCGCGGCCGGACTCGTGACCGTCACGAACAAGATTGGATATGTGGCGGCAATGGGCCGTGATAACAGCGAAGTGACAGGAGGGCTGGACGCTTTCGCCCTGGGAGTGGAGAGCGTCAATCCCGACGCCAGGATTTATGTGAAAGTGACGAACAGATGGTTTGACCCTATGGGCGAGGCGCAGGCGGCGCGTTCTCTGATAACGGAGGGCGCCGACGTAATAGCTCAACATTGCGATACTCCCAATCCACAGCTCGAGGCCCAATCGTCGGGGGTATGGGGAATCGGTTATAACAGCGACATGAAGAACGACGCGCCGCGAACCACTATTACGTCGGTCGTCTGGAATTGGGGCTCTTATTACATTCATCTTCTGGAGAGCGTTATAGACGGCAGTTTTACCACAAAGACCTATTATGGCGGCATCGATGAGGGCGTGGTTGACCTCTCGCCGCTGGACGAATCGCTCGTCCCTCCTGGCGTTGCGGAAGCTGTCGCGGCAGCCAGGGAGAGGATAATGAGCGCTGAATTTGACGTATTCGAGGGCGTGATGGAGACGAATGACGGGAGCGTCGTCGGCGTCGAGGGCGGAGCGCTCTCGGACGAAGAAATCCAGAGCGGGATACACTGGTACTACCGCAACGTGGTAGAGCCATAAGGTGGGATTCAGGTTGAAGCAACAACTCTTGCTTGTAGTTTTGCTGGTATTTGTCGCCGCGGCGGGCTTTTTATTCGTCAAGAATTTTAGCCGGGAGACCGTATGGAGGCCAGGAACTCCGCTCGATAAAGAGCGCGTAAAGGTCGGCGTCATATTTTTTTCAGACGCCGCGAACGCTACCAGTGGATACACGTACGCCCACGATATGGGGATCAGGGAGATGCAGCGGGCGGTCGGGCTCAGGGACGACCAGATAATTCGCAAGTATAACGTATCGGACCTCAGCAAGTCGGAGATCGAACACGCCATGCGCGAGTGCGTCTCCGATGGCGCCAACATAATAATCGCCACAAGCTGGGGCTATATGGATATTTGCGAGCGAATGGCCGTGGAGTTCCCGGGCGTGATTTTCGCTCACGCGTCCGGCTTCAAACGCAACGAAACCAACTTCACGAACTACTTCGGGCGATTCTACCAGCCGCGATACCTGAGCGGGATTGCGGCCGGTCTCGTGACGACATCGAACAAGATCGGATATGTGGCGGCAATGGGCCGTGACAACAGTGAGGTGACATGTGGACTCGACGCCTTCGCCATAGGCGTGGAGAGCGTCAATCCCGACGCCAGGATTTATGTGAGAGTGACGAACAGATGGTTTGATCCGAAGGGAGAGGCTCAGGCAGCGCGTTATCTGATAGAGAATGGAGTCGACATAATAGCCCAGGATACCGATACTCCAAACCCACAGATCGAGGCCCAGGCGGCTGGGATATTGGGAATCGGTTATAACAACGACATGAAGAGCGACGCTCCGAAGGCCACTATTACATCGGTAGTCTGGAATTGGAGCGCTTATTACATCCCGCTGCTGGAGAGCGTTATCGACGGCACTTTTACCACGAAGCCCTATTACGGAGGCATAAAGGAAGGCCTGGCGGATCTCTCTCCGCTGGACGAATCGCTGGTTCCGCCAGGCGTCGCGAAGGCGGTGGCCGCAGCCAGGGAGAGGATGGAGAGCGGCGAGTTCGACGTCTTTGAGGGCGTGATGGAGACGAACGACGGGCGACTCGTCGGCGCGGAGGGGCAAAGGCTCTCTGACAAAGAGATCACTGGCGGCATGAACTGGTATTACCGCAATATCATAGAACCATAAAGACGCCTGGAGAGCTGGGATTTTTCATGGAGTGGAAACGTATAATAAAAATAAACTATCCTCAACTATTCTTCGTTTTTTCGGCATTTTTTTTGATGGTGATAGTCAGTTATATCTCCGTCAGCGGAATCGTTCGGCGACACCTCATTTTGGGAGTGGAGGAAGCGATGCTCACGGCAGAGGCAAACATCAAGGCAGGTTTATCGGAATCCGAGGCCACAATGAATAACGCGACCCACATCGTTCAGGGAATGCTCGACGGCGGCGCGTCTCAAGAAGAGCTTTTGACATATCTCGCCGACACTACGAGCTGGATGCGACGGAGCGATGCCTGGATGTTGGGTTTTTACGGAATTTACGGCTACATACGCGGCGAGTTCATAGACGGCATAGGGCTGAATCCGACCGTTGAATTCGTGCCGCAGACGAGACCCTGGTTCGACACGGCGGTGAGAAACGCCGAAAATACCACAGCTTATACTGAACCATATAAGGATCTTAGAACAGGCAACATAGTCATAACCTCGGTTCGGAATATCTATGGCGAGAAGGGCGAATACTATGGCATCATAGCGATCGACATGGACACGTCCTGGTTCAAGGAGTATGTTCGCTCGCTTCAGATGGGCAATGGAAGCTACGGAGTGATCTTGAATCAATATATGGTGGTGGTTGGCCATCCGAAGGACGAGTACATCAGCCTTCAGTTGCGCGATATCAGCGACGACGGCTACCGTGAGCTGCACGACGCGCTCATATCGCGTCAGGAAATAAAGTCCATGCGGATCGCCAATATTGATGGCATTCCAGCTATAGTCTCCTTCAAGCGGATGTTTAACGGATGGTACATAGGCGTTGTCACGCCGTTCAGCAGTTACTACAGCGACGTGTATTACACCGCGATTATTCTGTCCATCATCGGTTTTGCCCTGATGCTCGGCCTTTCATTAATATTGCTGAGACTCTCCGCGGCCAAACTGAATTCCGACGAAGAAAACAGAAGTAAATCGTCGTTCCTGGCTCGAATGAGCCACGAGATTCGTACTCCAATGAACGCGATCATAGGAATGAGCGAGATGGCCTCCCGCGATTACGGAAAACCGCAGGGACTGGAGTATATCGCTGGTATAAAACAGGCTGGGGCTAATTTGCTCTCCATCATCAACGACATTCTGGATTTTTCGCGTATCGAGTCGGGCAATTTGCTGATAACAAACATTCGCTACGAGGCCGCGTCTCTTTTCAACGACGCGCTCACAATCATCAAAGCTAGACTTGAGGACAAAGACGTGGAGTTTTTAACCGACATTGACCCCGACATCCCGCGCCTCATGAATGGCGACGAGGTGCGCGTCAGACAAATTCTGCTCAATCTCCTCTCGAACGCCGTGAAGTACACGGAAAATGGCTTCATCAAATTTTCCGCGAGGTGCGAACGCAAAAGCGAGGGCACTGTGTCCATGACGTTTATTGTCGAGGACAGCGGCATCGGTATAAAACCAGACGACATGGAGAGATTGTTTGGAGATTTTTCCCGCGTGGACGAAAAGCGGAACAGAAACATAGAGGGCGCCGGCCTCGGGTTGTCGATCACAAGGAGCCTTTGTATCGCGATGGGCGGCGATGTCGCTGTAACGAGCGAATACGGCGTCGGCTCGACGTTCACGGCGCGTATAAGACAGGTCGCCTCCGACAGCAGGCCGATGGGTTCTTTGAACGATAAAATCGCCGTTCGGCCCGAGGTTGGCGGCGTTCGTTTCACCTCGCCGAATTTTCGAGTTCTGATAGTGGACGACATCGTGACAAACCTTAAAGTAGCGGAGGGACTCCTCGCGCCTTACATGATGAAGGTGGATACATGCGAGAGCGGCGAGAAATCAATCTCGCTGATAAGGGGAAAGCGATACGATCTCATACTCATGGATCACATGATGCCAGGCATGGACGGCATCGAGACGATGCATACCATACGCGCGCTCGGCGTTGAGGCGCCGATAGTCGCCCTCACTGCCAACGTGATCTCCGGCATGAGGGAGATGTTCCTGCAAAACGGATTTGACGATTTTCTCTCGAAGCCTATAGAAATGACGAAACTGAACGAGCTGATCGAAAGATGGGTTCCCCTGGGAGCGAGGAAGCCAAAAATAAACGAGAAGGGCGAGCCGGGGGAGACGTTTTCTATGGAGATCGACGGGGTGGACGTCGCGAGAGGCATAGCCATGACGGGCGGCGCCGATGCGAATTACAGGAGCGTGCTCGAGTTGTACTGCCGCGATGCCGCGTCGAGGATGGGATTTTTGGAGCTGGCGCACGCCGAACGCGACCTGAAAAATTTCACGACGCAGGTTCACGCCTTGAAAAGCGCCTCCGCGAGCGTCGGGGCGGCGGAGATCTCCCAAGAAGCCGCGTCCCTGGAGGACGCCGGCCATCGCGGGGATATGGAGTTCATCAGCGGGCATCTTGCAGGGTTTCGTGAGGCTCTTTTCATTTTGACGGGCAATATTCGCGCCGCGCTGACTCCAGATGAATCGGGCGTGGGCGCGGAAAGCGAGGGGAAAATCACGATTATGGACAGGCCGGCGCTGCTCAGGTTGAAAGCGTCTCTGGAAGCGGAGGATATCGGGGCCGTGGACGGCATATTGGACGAGTTTACGCGCCGCTCGTTCAGCGCTGAGATAAAACATAAGCTCTCAGACATCTCGGATTACGTCCTCCTGTCCGAGTTCAATGAGGCAGCCGGCGTGGTTGACGGTTTATTGCGGGGGGTTGCGGAGTGAAAGATTTAGAGAGTTCTGAGGCGCTTAAAAAAGGAGGACTGGGAAACGAGCGGAGCCTTAAAGTGTCCTTTACGCTTTTTTTCGCGCTTTTTGTGTTTGCCATATTTTCCGTGATTATTTACACATCGCTCCAACAGATCGACGACGCGGCCTCCGTCATCGCCTCGCGTTTAGGTTATCCAATCGTAAAAAGGGCCGCAGCTTTTATCGACGGCGACGCGTTTGAAAATCTCACCCGGACGCTCGACGCGAACGACCCGTTTTATGACGAAATCCGGTTGAAACTCCTGGCGCTGAAGGAGGAGACGCAGGTTCTGTACCTCTACACGATGGCCCCTTACACGAAGACGGTTCACAGGTTCATCATAGACGGAGGGCGTCCGGGAGAGGAGGGCTTTTCCGCCATAGGCGCAGATGAGGATATTACGGATTATACGCTGGCGTATATGCGGACGTTCGAGACAAAGACCATGCAATCTGGCGAGATGAATTTGCAGTCGACGTGGGGCTGGGTCATATCGGCGTACATGCCCATATTGAACTCCGCCGGTGACATGGTCGGCATAATCGGAGTCGACTTCGAGGCTGAGAGCGTATATCAGGTAGTCTATTCACGAATATGTCAGCAGCTTATCATTGTTGTCGTTTTTATAGTTATAGGTTTTATCATGTACTTCTATCTTCTTAAAGCGATAACGAGACAAAATCAGAAATTGATTGATATGAACAGGGCATTTCAGAGCGCTTCGGAATCAAAGAGCGTATTCCTCGCCAGGATGTCGCACTAGATACGCACTCCCATGAACGCGATAATAGGAATGAATGAGCTGGCGATAAGGGATTACGGGCGTCCGGAGACGATGGAGTACCTGCGTGACATCAGGCAGGCCGGCGCGACTCTGCTCTCCATAATAAACGACATTCTCGATTTCTCGAAGATCGAGTCCGGGCATATTCAAATAACCGCCGCGCGGTATGATACCGCGTCGCTGCTGAACGACGCGCTCGCCATAATAAGGATCCGCCTCGGCGACAAGCCCATCGAGCTGCTCGCCGACATAGACCCGTCGATCCCGGCCTTCATGACAGGCGACGAGATCAGGGTTCGTCAGATACTGCTCAACATTCTCTCGAACGCGGTGAAGTATACAAATGAGGGCTTCATAAAGTTCACGGCGCGATGCGACATAATCGGCGACGAGGCGGTGGATCTGATTTTTTCTGTCGAGGACAGCGGAATCGGCATCAGGCGCGAGGATATCGGGCGTCTCTTTGGCGACTTCTCCCGAGTCGATCTGGGGCGCAATAAAAACATTCAGGGCAGCGGTCTGGGACTGTCCATAACCCGTCTCATCTGCCGCGCTATGGGCGGAGACGTGACCGTGACGAGCGAGTACGGGCAGGGCTCTGTATTCACCGCGACGATACGGCAGAAGTGCGCCGATTATGTCCCTATGGGCGGAATAGAGGGAAAAATCTCCTACCGCGCCGAGGTTGGCGCTATTCGCTTCACGGCGCCAGATTTCCGTGTGTTGATCGCGGACGACAACGCGGCGAACCTGAAGGTGGCCGCAGGACTCCTGGCGCCGTACAAAATGAAGGTGGATACATGTCTTAGCGGGGAGGAATCAGTGGCGCTTGTCAAGGAAAACAACTACGATCTCGTATTTATGGATCACATGATGCCCGGCATGGACGGAATAGAGGCGACGAAGGCGATACGCGCGCTCGGAGGACGATTCGATGAGCTGCAAATCGTAGCGCTCACCGCAAACGCAATCTCTGGCATGAAAGAGATGTTCCTCGAAAACGGCTTCAACGATTTCCTCTCTAAACCCATAGAAATACCAAAGCTGGACGAACTGATCGAACGGCGGGTTCCTCTTGAACGACGGCATAAAGCGAAGGCGATAACAAAAGGCGTGGCAGACGCTGAATTTATCGGGATAGAAGGGTTGGACACCGCAAAAGGCATGGCCATGACTGGCGGAAATTGCGCGAATTACAGGAGCGTGCTTGAACTTTACTGCCGCGACGCCGAGTCGAGGATGGGATTTTTGGAGCTGGCGCACGCCGAACGCGACCTGAAAAATTTCACGACGCAGGTTCATGCCTTGAAAAGCGCGTCGGCGAGCATAGGGGCGACGGCGGTCTCCCAAGAAGCAGCTTCCCTGGAGGACGCTGGACGCCGCGGCGACATGGATGCGATTCGCGAACACGCCGAAGAATTTCGAGAGAACCTCGCTGCCCTGATAGCGCGCATCCTGTCGGTTATACGCCCGGAGGTATCTGGGGACGTCCAGACCATCGGCGAAGAGGTAATCACAAGGCTCGCATCCGCTCTCTCCGCTGAGGATGTCGGCGCGGCGGACAAAATCATGGCGGAGCTGTCACTGGCGCCCCTTGACTCTGCCTCCTCAAGGGTCATATCGGAAATATCCGACCTCCTCCTGATCTCTGAGTTCGAGGAGGCCTTGGGCAGGCTGAAGGAGTTCAAGTGACTTATTCGTGTTTTGTGGGGAGGATGAAGTATGCAGTTCAAGGTTTTTGAACCGGATATCGAAGTGAACGCTCCGACCGTGTCCGCTATTATCGCGGGCTTGGGGAGATTCACCAATATATCGAGGCGATACTTGAGCCAGGTCGGCATCGGCACGGTCGTCGACAAAAAGCTGGTTCTCGACATTGACGCATGGTATTCGCAGGATGCGTGGCTAAGGGCGTTCGAGAATATCGCCAATCAGATAGGCGACAGGCTGCTGTTTAACATCGGAATGTCTATACCGAACAACGCGCGGTTCCCGTCCTGGGTCACAGACATCGAGAGCGCCGTCAGGTCGATAGACGTAGCCTACCATCTCAACCACCGCAAGGACGGGGTACAGCTCTTCGACACGGAGACCGGCGTCATGAGGGAGGGGATCGGGCACTATGGGTGCGAGCCGATGGAGGGGGAAAACGAGATAAGGAGCGTGAGCAACAATCCATATCCCTGCGCCTTTGACAGGGGGATAATCACAGCAATGGCGCATAAGTTCAAGCCGGACGCGAGGGTCGTCCACGACGACTCAGCGGAGTGCAGGAAGAACGGCGTCGACTCCTGTACTTATCACGTTTACTGGTGAGCGGAACGATGGACATCGGGGAATATATCGACGGGATCATACTCGCGCTGGTGACCAAGACCATAAACCACGTCGCCTCCATTGCCGACATCAGAAGCGACATCGGGCGGTTGAAAGACATGACGGATGGGTTCGGCGCTATGATAGAAAGAGCCGCGCCTCTATCTGGCGAGGCTGATGAGATAACCGCAGCCGTCAATGAGTTGGCGCGCGGCGTTCGCTCCATTTCCGACCAGGCCCAAAACCTCGAAGACGAAATCGATGGGATAAGCATAGATATAAACGAGGCAATGGGAAGCGCCGAGGATATGAACGAGGCGAGGCTCAAGTCCGACGCGGAGAACAAGAGCAAGACGTTGTTCCTCGCGCGAATGAGCCATGAGATACGCACGCCCATGAACGCTATCATAGGAATGAGCGAGCTTGCCGAGAGGGAATACGGCAAACCGGGCGGACTTGAATATATAAATGACATCAAGCAGGCCGGCGCGAATCTGCTCTCCATAATAAACGAGATTCTGGATTTTTCGAAGATAGAGTCCGGCAGGCTGGAGATAACGAACGCGCGTTACGAGATGGCATCACTCCTGAACGACGTGAGGGCGATCATAAAAGTCCGCATAGGCGAGAAACCGATTCAGTTCGACGCCGACGCCGACGAGTCCATCCCGGCCTGCATGATCGGCGACGAGGCTCGAATCCGTCAGGTGCTGCTCAACATCCTCTCGAACGCGGTGAAGTATACCGAGTCCGGTTTCATAAAGCTCACCGTCAGACACCTGCTCTCCGGCGACGAGGCGCGTATCGAGTTCGAGGTCGCCGACAGCGGAACTGGGATAAAGGAGGAGGATATGCCGCGCCTCTTCGCCGATTTCAGTCGTGTGGACGCCTCGCACACCAAGTACATCGAGGGCATCGGACTTGGGCTGTCGATAGCGCGCACTATATGCCGCGCCATGGGCGGGGACATCACTGTGTCGAGCGAATACGGCGTCGGCGCGACGTTCACCGCGACAATCCGCCAAGTCATCGCGGACGGCAGGCCGATGGGCCCGAGCCGCAATAAGATCGCCATCCGGGCCGGTGCGAGCCGCGTCCGGTTTTCAGCCCCTGATTTCCGCCTCCTGATCGTAGACGACAACGCGACGAACCTGAAAGTGGCCGAGGGCTTGCTGGCGCCATATATGATGAGGATCGATACGCGCGACAGCGGACAAGGGGCCATAAAGCTGCTAGGGGAGAAAAATTACGACCTCGTGTTTATGGATCACATGATGCCCGGCATGGACGGTGTCGAGGCGACTCGCGCCATCCGCGCTATCGGCGGACGATGCGCGAAACTGCCGGTCGTCGCGCTCACGGCCAATGCCGTATCCGGCATGAGGGAGATGTTCCTGGAAAACGGATTTGACGATTTTCTGTCTAAGCCGATAGAAATACTGAAGCTGAACGAACTCATAGAGCGGTGGGTTCCGCCCGCAAGACGAAAAAAAGCGATAACGGCGGAGGAGAACAA
The DNA here is from genome assembly GCA_031289775.1 of Synergistaceae bacterium. Lineage (GTDB taxonomy): Bacteria > Synergistota > Synergistia > Synergistales > Synergistaceae > JAITOY01. The sequence goes on along the minus strand of JAITOY010000075.1, from coordinate 37,117 downwards.
AACCTCCGCATTCATCGAGATAGACGGCCTGGATACGGCGAGGGGGGTAGAGATGACCGGCGGAACCGCGGCAAATTACATGAGCGTGCTCGAACTGTACTGTAAGGACTCCGCGTCGAGGATAGGGAATCTTTATCTTTCATGGGCCCAAAGCGATCCGCAAAGCTTCGCGACTCATGTTCACGCCTTGAAAAGCGCCTCGTCGAGCATCGGAGCGACTGATTTGTCTAAAAAGGCCGCGTTTCTGGAGGACGCCACGCGTCGAGGCGACATCTCCATCATCCGCGAGCGTATCTCCGATTTTCGGGAGAATCTCGCCAGCATGGTTCAGCGAATCCAGGCGGCCCTCGACGCCTTCAAGAAATCGCCGGGAGACGGGAAGGGGGGTATATATTCCAGCTCTGACGAGATCCTCCCGCGGCTCCGGCTGCTCAAAGAAGTCCTCGCCGCGGAGGACGTCGGCGCCGCGGACAAAATACTGGCGGAGCTGGACGCTTTGCGCCTCGATAAGGAGACTGGCGCCGCGATCTCCGATATCACCGCCCTGGTTTTGATATCTGAGTTCCGAGAAGCCGAAAAAATCTTGAGCGGCCGTATCTCTTTGGGAAGCGCCGACTGAAATAAAACGGCAGTATGAACATGGGGAAAACGAAGGCCGCTCAATTCCTCTCGGGCAGATAGACGAGGAAGGTCGTTCCTTCGCCGCGGACGCTCGCCAGATCTACGCGCCCGCCGTGCAGCTCGACTATTTTTTTGACGATCGACAGTCCGAGGCCATTCCCGCCGAGGGAGCGGTCGCGCGCCTTGTCCGCCTTGTAAAATCGCTCGAAAACTCGCGGCTGATCCTCCGGCGAGATGCCCGGGCCTGTGTCGGATATCCCGCAGCAGAGCTCGCCCCCCTCGCGCCGCAGCGCGATCAGTATCCTTCCGCCTGGCGGAGTGAACTTGACGGCATTATGAAGCAGGTTGATCCAGACCTGTGACAACAGATCCGGGTTGCCGCGCAGTGAAAGCTTGTCGAGCTCTGCCTCTACTTTTTGGTTCTTTTTCCCCCACTGCGGTTCAAGCGTAAGCGCGATATTTTCGATCTGCTTGTCGAGTCGGAATTCGATGAATGAAAACGAATCTTTGCCGCTCTCCAGCGACGACAGCTTGAGCAGGTTGTCGCTCAGACTGGAAAGTCGCCGGCTCTCTGTCTCTATTATTTCGAGATAGTGGTTTTTCTGTTCTGATGTGAGCAATTCGTTTTTTAAGAGCTCCGCAAAACCACTGATTGATGTTAGAGGCGACTGTATCTCGTGCGACACGTTCGATATGAACTCCTGCCTCAGGCGCTCCATGAGACCAAGCTCGCTCGCCATTTTATTGACGCCATCCACAACCTCGCTGAATGGGCCGTAATTTTTGGGGTCGATGAAAACGTCGAAGTCCCCGTGCGCTATCCTGTCGAGAGCGCCTCTCGTTTCGTGAAGAAACCGCCTCCCCTTCCAGTGATGCCCTTTGCCGACGTTCAATATTTCATGCCCGGCCTTGACCGCGGCGACCATGAGAAAGACCCCTGTCAAACCTGAGACGACGTGACGCCATGTCTCGGAAGGGCGACCAGTCGCTGAAAAAAGGAGCTCGGAGAGGAGTCGTCCGGCAGCGAACGCCGCGCACATCATCACGAGCGCCGAGACCGCGAAAAAAACGTGTTCGGCAGAGCGCCGCCCGGGATCTCTCACTAAAACTCCTCCAGTCTGTAGCCCAGACCCCGGATGGTCGTGATCTTAAAACAGTACGTCTCGGGCGGGAAGCGCTCCCTCAGGCGGCTGACGTGAACGTCGAGCGTCCGTTCATTGCCCTCGAAGTCGGCCCCCCAGATATCCTCGATGAGCCTGTTGCGCGAAAACGTCCTGCCTGGGAAGCTCGCCAACTTGAAGAGGAGTTCGAACTCCTTCATTGGTATGTCCTCGCGAGCCCCTCGATATGTGACGTTATAGCTGTTCCTGTCTATCGTTAGCTCGCCTATCCTGACAACCTGCGAGGCCTCCAACCTGTAACGCCTAAGGAGCGCCCTCGCGCGCAGGACGAGTTCGTCCCCCTCGAACGGCTTCGTCAGGTAATCGTCCGCCCCCTGCTCAAAACCCCTCACCTTGTGACCAAGCTCGCCCCTGGCCGTCAGCATCAAAAGCGGAAGGTTTTCGTAGCTCTCGCGCAGGCGTCCGCACAGTTCGAACCCATCCATCCCCGGCATCATCACGTCAACGATAACGAGATCGGGCGCCTTTCCGGCGGATATCTTCCGCAGCGCATCCTCGCCATCCGCAACCTCGATCGTCTCAAATCCGTTATTTAGGAGCAGGACGCGCACAAGCTCCCGAATATTCGCGTCGTCGTCCACAATCATTATCCTGCTCATCCCCCAGCGCCCCTTTCGGCATCTCGTGACAATTTATACCGCCAGTTTAAATTGAGCGTAAACAAAAAAAAAGCGGAGCGCCCCAATATCCGGGACGTCCCGCTCTCGCGTGAATTTTTTGCGGTTTATTTGACGAAAAGCGGAGCTAAGACGAGCGATACGACCGTCATCAGCTTTATCAGTATGTTCAGGCTTGGGCCGGCCGTGTCCTTGAAAGGATCCCCGACCGTGTCTCCGTTTACGGCGGCCGCGTGCGCAGGTGAGCCCTTGCCGCCGTGATGCCCTTCTTCGATGTACTTCTTTGCGTTGTCCCACGCGCCGCCGGAGTTCGCCATGAATATAGCCATCATGACGCCGGTTACGATGGCGCCGCCGAGGAGCCCGCCCAGGGCAGCCGCTCCGAGGAACTTGCCCACAACTATTGGCACTATGACGGCCATCAGGCCGGGCACGATCATTTCCTTGAGCGCTGCGGCGGTCGATATATCTACGCACTTCTCGTACTCGGGACGCGCGCGGCCCTCCATGATGCCCGGAATCTCGCGGAACTGGCGGCGAACCTCCTCAATCATGCGCTCAGCCGCGCGGCTCACCGCCTGTATGGAGAGCGCGCTGAAAACAAAGGGCAGGACGCCGCCTATGAAGAGGCCGACCATGACGTACGGGTCGTTGAGGTCTATGCTCTCGAGATTCGTCGCGTTCGCGTAGGAGACAAAAAGAGCCAGCGCTGTGAGGGCGGCGGAGCCTATCGCGAGCCCCTTGCCGACAGCCGCCGTCGTGTTGCCTACCGCGTCGAGTCGATCGGTAATGGCGCGAACCTCCTCTGGCAGGCCGGCCATCTCGGCGATGCCGCCGGCATTGTCGCTGATCGGGCCGTAGGCGTCAACTGAGAGAACCATTCCGGTGATAGAGAGCATTCCGACAGCGGAGCAGGCAATCCCGTACATTCCGCCGCCATACTTGTAGCCAATGATCGTCGCTATGCAGATAAATATTACAGGCGCCACGGTCGACTTCATCCCTACGGAGATGCCGGCCAAGATGTTCGTGGCCGTCCCTGTGCCGGACGCGAGCGCTATGTTCTTGACGGACTGGTAGTCCGCCGAGGTGTACACCTCGGTTATTTGGCCGATTATAACGCCGCAGACCACGCCGCCTACAACGCCCCAAAATGGGGTGACGTCGCCGTAAAATAGCCAACTAGTGAGAAAATACGCGCCGCCTATCATGAGGATTCCTGTGGCATAAAGACCGGCGGTGAGCGCCCTCTGAGGGTTGCCGCCCTCTTTTACCCTGACGAAAAAAGCGCCCAAAATCGCCGCCGCGATGCCGACCGAGCAGAGGAGAAGGGGATACAGAAGGCCCGATGTGCCGCGAACGATGACCCCTACAGCCATTGCCGCCAAAATGGAGTTCACGTAGGACTCGAAGAGATCCGCGCCCATACCGGCGATGTCGCCCACGTTGTCGCCCACGTTGTCGGCTATGACGGCCGGGTTGCGCGGGTCATCCTCCGGGATGCCGGCCTCGACCTTGCCGACTAGGTCGGCGCCTACGTCGGCCGCCTTGGTGTAAATGCCGCCCCCAACGCGGGCGAACAGCGCTATCGAGCTTGCCCCGAAACCGAAGGCCGTTATGACTCCGACATCGCGGAATACCATGTACGCGCCGAGCACTCCGAGCACTCCGATGCCAACGACGGTCATACCCATGACGCTGCCGCCCTTGAACGCGATCCCGAGCGCCTCGTTCATCCCTTTAATCGCGGCGAAGGCGGTCTTGCCGTTGGCCTTTGTGGCTACCTTCATCCCGATAAAACCTGTCGCGGCGCTGCAAAGCGCCCCGGCAACGAAACAGGCGGCGCTACGCGCGCCAAGACTTGGATAAAACCCCAAAAGCAGAGCGACAACGACGACAAAGATTGAGAGAGTTTTGTACTCCCGGTAGAGAAACGCCATCGCGCCGCTCTGGATGATGCCGGAGAGCTCATTGATTTTGTCGTTTTTAACCTCGTAACTCGCGATGCCGGCGGACATTACTATGGAGTAGATAAGCGCCGCCCCGCCAAACACCGCCACGGCAATTTCCATAAAAACGTATTCGTTCATTGTACAGAAAGCCTCCTCTCGATGGTCAATCGCTCGCAATTATAGGCTACATGCCGAGATAATGGAAGACGAGCTTTATGGAAAAACTAATGAAATCTCAATTTATTCTAAGAGGGCTGAAGGGTAACGATAAAAAATTTCATTGAAGTCACTCCGGCGAGGTTTCCTCCTTGCCTCCATCTGAGGGGGACACGGGCTCTAGAATTGTCGGCGCGACCACAAGCCTGTAGATCCGCAGCAGGAAAAAAGACGCTGAAAGGACGAGCGGACCTAGGAAAAGGCCCAGGAAACCCCATGTTGACAGACCGCCTATTATGCCGATGAACACCATCAGCACGCTTGCTTTGCTGCCCTCGGAGATAAAAAGCGGGCGAAGCAAATTATCGATTCCGCTCACCATCGTGACTCCCCACACCAGAAGAATGATCCCGTTTCCGGACTCCCCTTTCAGGAAGAGGTAAAGCACTCCGAAACCCCAGACAAGCGGGGTTCCGACAAACGGTATCATTGCGAGGAAAAACATCATAACCCCGAATATCACGGCGTTTGGAAGCCCGACGAAGCGCCATCCAATAGCGCCGAGGGTTCCCTGAATCCCTGCGGTTAGGATGACGCCATAGAATATGCCATAAAGCATCTGCTTGCATTTTATGAAAAACGTATCTTTTGACGTCTCCGTGAGAGGCATTATGTCTCTCATGAACTTCAGGAGAAGGTGTCCGTCGCGCGTGATGAAAAATGACGCAAATGTTATAACCACGAGGCTTACGGTTATTTTAAACGCGTTGCCGAGCATATCCCTTGACATACGGGCGAGGAACGACGCGGTCACCCTGCTGGCGTTCGAAAAGAGGTCGCGCCATATTGGAAGCGAAAAGAAATCCGGATACATGTCCAGAAACTTGCTGAGCTGCGGGATGGACAATATCTGGTTCAAGGAGAACTCATTGCCAGGGTACCAATTCACAAGAAGGCTGTAAAGACGTCCCGCTTCGCTCGCGACGGCAAACCCAATCAAAGTGACAGGAAGAATCAGAAGAAATAGAATAAGCATGGTGTTTATTCCTGACGCCAGATATGAGTATTTACCTCTCAATATCTTCTTAAATATGAAATTATACGCAGGATAGGTGAAAAAGGACAAAATCGCCGCCCACGCGAGAGCCGAGGCGAGGGGCCTCACAACGACAAGACTCAGGATCAGGAATGTACAGAGCAGCAACACAAACGGGATTGAGCTGTTCCTCATGCCTTTGGTGTTTTTAGAGCCATAAGAACCATTCATATAGGGACCTCCGAACTATATTAATTCTCGCGAATCTCCTTATACTTGGTTAGATACGCGATAGTCAAAACATCTCTGTGACATTTAGAGATCGTAACATAAAAATATATGTTTTTCATGTATAAAAGTACCATAATAGGCGAGGATACGTAAAGCGAAGCGAGGAGGATTGCATGATAGATTCCAAAACACTGAAAATTCCTATAGACGCGTTGGGCGAGAGCGAGGGAGTAGTAGCCCAGGAGGTCGTATCGAAGAAGGGAGTGGTCATACTTCCAGCAGGGGTCGATATAAGCCTCTTTGAGGCGTCTATGGGTATGCTCGTCAAAAAAATGAGGGAGAACGGCGTGGAGTTTGTTAAAGTCAACGCTCCACAACAGCTCTCCGACGATGACATCGAGGATATCATAGCGAAGGTGTACTCCGATGAAGGCGCGATAATAAGCAAGGACAAGGCGAGGGACGTCGTGAAACACGTCGACATAGTCTTCAACAGCATCAGGGACGAGGACGAGATCAGGCCGGAGATGGTAAACGCTATGTCGAACATGGGCCGCGACCTAACCGAGGATTTGCTTCGAAACCCGTCGGTCGCCTTTTCGCTCGGCAAGGTTCAGGAGGCGGACGAATATACGTTTGTGCACTCCTTCAATGTAGCCGTGCTCACCGGTTTTCTGGCGAACAGGATATACCCAGGCGACAGGGAGTACCTGCAGACGATAGTAATCGGCGGTCTCATGCACGACCTCGGCAAGTCAAAGGTTCCGATCGACATTCTGAATAAACCCGCGCCGCTCACTACTGACGAGTTCACGGAGATGAAGCGCCACCCGAACATAGGCGTCTCGCTCGCGCTGAAGGCTGGCGTGCAGGACAAGGACATCATAGCTGTCATATCCGGACACCACGAAAAGTGGTCCGGCATGGGGTATCCGAACAAAAAAAGAGGGCTCGATATACCGGAGTCCGCCCGCATAGCGGCAGTAGCGGACGTCTTCGACGCCCTGACCGCAAAAAGGGTGTACAAAAACCCAATGTCGTCGAGAAACGCGATCTCAATGATACTTAAGGACGCTGGAGTTCATTTCGACACGAGAGTCGCGAGGGAGATGCTCGTCAGCATAGGGCTCTACCCTCCAGGGTCAATCGTCTCTCTCTCCGACGGCAGGATATGCATCGTAGTCTCCGGCAACGGCAAAGATCTCGTGCGCCCGGTAATCATGCTGAAGGAGCCCAAAAAAAAGGACAGGGACGGTTCGCCGGTCTTTATCGACCTGAAAAACGAGAGGGATCTCTGTATAGACAAGTACCTCGGCCACGGAGACAAACGAGAGCTCGGGATATGAGGAAACGGCCCGCAAACGCGGGCCGTTTAAATTTCGAATCAGCCAAGGCTGAGTTGCCGTTAGGAAATTCCTCAGTACTTCTTGAATATCGAGCCCTTCGCCTTGCAGATCGGACAGGCGTCGGGCGCGGCGCCTTTTTCTATGTAGCCGCAGACCGGGCAGAGGTAATATGAGACGCCGGCATCCTTGCCGAGATTGTCGAGCGCATCCTTATATAACCTGGCGTGCACCTTCTCGGCTTCCTTCGCGAAGCCGAAAGCCCTGATGGCGTCCTTCTGCCCCTCGGCCTCAGCGCCCTTCTCAAAGTCGGGATACATTGTGGTGAACTCGTACGTCTCGCCCTCTATCGCGGCCTTTAAGTTTGCCGCGGTATCGCCGACTTTGCCGGCGAGTTTCAGCTCCGAAACCGCATGGATGTTCTCCGCCTCGGCCGTCGCGAGGAACAGCCTCGCGATGTCCTTGTGCCCCTCTTGTTCCGCCACGGCGGAGAACGCCGTGTACTTGCGGTTTGCCTGTGACTCGCCCGCGAAGCCAGCCAACAGATTGTCCTTTGTCTTCATAAAAATCCCTCCCATTTTGTGCGAGCCTCATGGCTCGAACCTTTTTAAAACTATTTCAATTTAACTCAAGCCTCGGTTTCTGTCAAGGGTCGTGACGAAATTAATAATTTATCACGAATCCCGCGTCAGCAATTCGCGTCAAAGGCGCCTAAAATGAATCAGAGCCAATATCAATTCTAGCCGCGCTTTTAGTCGTTATTTTTTTGGATATCAGGGATAACGATGTCCGGGTCTTTAGATAGTATGCGCTCCCTAACGTGCTGCAGCCTGCGATCGTCGGGCGGGTGGGAATTGAAGCCGGATGGAGACGTTTTGCCTCCGTATGCGGCGAGGCGCGCCAAGGACGTGTATATTCCGGTCGGATCCTTGCCGCCCTTATAGGCCAGATCCACGGCGAAGTCGTCGGCCGCTACCTCCTGTTCCCGACTGAAACCGGCGGTCGCGAGATTTGCCCCGAGGCCTACGGCTATACTGCCGAGGGTGTTGTCGCCAATGGCCTTGCCGAGCAAAAGCGCGGCTACGTTCACCCCTACGGCGTTGCCCACCTTCTTTTCGTAGTGTTTCAGCACAGCGTGACCGGCCTCGTGGGACAGGACGCCGAATATCTCCTCCTCCCTGTCCAGAAGCTTCATCAAGCCTGTCGTCACCGTCACGGACTTCCCGGCCGTGACCCAGGCGTTCGGGACGTCTTCGTTTTCTATTGAAAGAGGCAGGGGCTCTATTCCGGCTATCCCGCACACGTCGCTCCACGCCGATGTCACGTCGCCCTCCGACACGTACGCAAATGCCGCTCCGTCCTGAAACAGACACAGACAGAGGGCTGTTGCCGCCAAACTCAATGCCGAAAAAAAATTTTTCCGCTCCATTCGTCCACCCCCAAAATCCTATTTATAAAACGAACTACCCCTACAAATATGAGCGCTCTCGCTAGAACTATAAAAACGCTGATTAAAAAATTACAGGGCCGGCTGGCCTCCTATGATGGAGTTCGCCCATATCTCCGATATCGTTCGGTTAGCGAGCCACTCCTCCAGTTCGTCCACGTCGAGGCGGTTCATCACGGTGCTTCCGTCCTTCCTGTCCACCACCAGTATGTCCTCTGCCGAGAATTTGTCCAAAAGCGCGGAGGACTGCGTCGAGATGACGACCTGCCTGTAATTCGACACGAGGTAAACGATATGGAAGAGGAGCTCCGACGCCTTTGGATGAAGCCCCAGATCCGGCTCATCTATTAGAAGTATGTCCGGACGCCTCTCCTTCGGGTACCTGAACACCGCGAGAATACAGGCAAATCGCAGCATTCCGTCCGAAATCATATCCGCGCCCAGCGGTTCGCTGTGCCCGCGCTCCAGCCACCTGAGGCTAATTCTGCCGGGATCGTCTTCGTCGGGCTTTAGGTAAAAATCCTCAAAAAACGGGGCTATTATCTGAAGCCTTTTCAGCACTCTCTGGTAATCGCTGTTATGCTCCTCTTTGAGCGCGTACAGGTAGGAGGCGAGGTTTCTGCCGTCCGGCGAGAGAACACCGCCGCCATTCAGCGGGTGGAGCCGCCTTATCGGAGACGATGCGCTCACGTCCTGAAAGTGAAACATCTGATATCTCACGTTTGGGATTTCGGAGTCGAACTCCCTCACGCGCGTCTCGAAGTGCCCGGATCCCGCGGAGAAAGCGAGCTGTCCGTCATGATAGACGCACTCGTCCGAGAAGACCATTCGGTCGTCATCGGCCGGGCTTATGGCGAAACGATAGCTTTTCGACCCAAAAAACAGCTCGCCGGAGATCTCTCGAGTCACCATGCGGCCGAAGCGCAGGAGAGCGTCTGGGCCTCCATTGCGCTCGACATACTCCCCCAGCTTTCCGCTGAACAAGTGGTTCAAGAGGTCGAAAAACCCCATGAAGTTCGATTTGCCTCCGCCGTTTGGGCCTATCAGAACGTTGAGATTTTCGAGTTTGACGTCGCAGTCGCCAAACGCTTTGTAGCCCCTTATTTTAATGCGAGACAGGTGGTTTTGATTCATCCATCTTCACCCCGTATCATATAATTATCCTCACGACCATATAATATTCTGGGAATCTTCATCCTGTAAACAGTAATAACCAAACCTCTACGTAAAAAAAATTAAAATCCCCTGTTTAAGCAGGGGATTACAATGAGGGCGATTTGCCGCAAAAAATCTCGGCACCGTTACCCTTGACGGAAGCTAAATTATGAGATTATTGATCCGTTCATTTTATAGCCCTTTGCGTATCTTGTCAATATAGCCGAAAAACATATCATAAAATGATAAATACAAACGGGCAGCCTCGCTATTTCCAATCAGCGATCGCCGCCTCTTTGGCTCACATGTCCAAAATAGCCTTCTGCAGCTCCGCGAGCCCGCTCCCCGGGGTAATGCCGTATCCGCACCTGACGCAGGCGCGCTCTATGGCCGCAACGAGAGTCACGAGAATGGCCGGAGTAATGTTGCCCATGTGCCCTATCCTGAAACCCTTGCCGGCAAAATCGCCGAGACAGCCGCCTATATGCGCTCCCTCGCCGTAGACGGCGGCGCGGAACTTCTCGTCTTCGAGCGAGGCGTCCGGGTAGAAAAAAACTGACACCGACGGGGAAGCGAGCGACTCCTCCACCCCGGCGCTGAAGCCGAGAGCCGTCAAGGACTTGCGGATAGCGGCAGCGTACAGCCTGTGCCTTTTAGTCCTCTCCTCGAGCCCTTCTTCTTTTATTATACGAATCGCCTCGGCGAGCGCCCATATCATATTGACGGAGGGCGTACCCCAGTACTTCATCGTGTCCTTCATGACGGGGATCCATTTGACGAAGTCGACGTAGGACTCGGATATTTCAGACATGCCCTGGCGTTTTGCTATCGCCCTGGGGCTCGCCCAGATGATCCCCAAGCCCGGCGATATTCCGAGGCCCTTCTGCGAGCAGGTGAGCATCACGTCTATTCCCCAGTCCATGTAGAACTCGGCCGCGCCGGCCGACGCGACCCCGTCTACCACGAGAAGGACGTCCGGGTGCTTCTCCCGAATCATCTTCGTCATCTCTCTCAGCGGAAGCTCTACGCCGGTCGACGTCTCGATGTGAGTCACAACAAGCGCGCTGAATTTTTTGGCGGATAATTTTTTATCGACCTCGTCGACAGTGACGGTTTTTCCCCATGGCGCTTTGATCGTGTCAAGGTCAAAGCCCTTGCGAGCGCAGATATCGATGTACCTGTCGCCGAAGTGCCCGTTCGAGCAGACGAGGACGCTCTCGTCTCTGGCCGCGACGTTGCATATGCCCATCTCCATCGCCATCGTCCCTGAACCGGCGACGATAAACACTATGCCGTCGCACCTCCACAGCGCCTTCATGTCGGCTATAAGCGCGTTGAAGTCCGCGACGAAACGCGCGTCGTTGAACGAGATTGTCTCTCGCCCCATTTGATCCTGTATCGACCTCGCTACCGGGGTAGGCCCCGGAACCATCACCAATGGATTACCTTTGATCATTACGTAAACCTCCCATTTTCGAACGAAGAATTCTGCAATGTTACCATATAAATCAACAAACAACCTCGCTGAGACAGACAACTTCACAGAAAAACGCCGGGCTCGCCGATCGCCCCAGGGCATTATAGCACGGATACGCTAATGCCAATGTGGACGAGATGCGTTAATGAGTAGTAGAATATACTGAACATGCATGGGGGCGTTTGAATGGCAGACACGGGCAAAATCGACGCCGATTCGCATCCTCTCACAACGACCGGCATCGTCCGGCTTCTGGTGAGGTACGCGACTCCGAGCATAATAGCTATGCTCGTTGGGGCGCTTTATAACATTGTAGATCAGATATTTATAGGACGCGTCGTCGGGATGCTTGGGAACGCGGCGACGAATGTGGCGTTTCCTCTTGTGACGATATGCATGTCCGTTACATTGTTTCTCGGCATCGGCGGCGCGGCAAACTTCAATCTGGAGATGGGCAGGGGAAACGCGGAGAAATCCGCTCGAATCGCGGCGAACGCATATTCCTTCATGATGATCTTCGGCGCCGCCATCTTCATCATCGTTCGTTTGGCGATGGCGCCCATGCTGAGGGCCTTCGGAGCGACGGACGACGTTATGCCGTACGCCCTGTCCTACACGTCGATAACCTCGCTCGGCATACCTTTCATGGTCGCGTCGCTCGGAGGAACCCACCTCATCCGCGCCGACGGCAGTCCCAAGTATTCTATGTCATGCAACCTCGTCGGCGCGTCGCTCAACGTCGCGCTTAACTCATTTTTCATGTTCGGACTCGGCATGGGCATCGAAGGCGCGGCCTGGGGCACGGTTATATCGCAGTTCGTATCGTGGCTTCTTGTCGCGAGATACATAGCGAGGTACAAATCCGTGCGGCTGCGCCCGGCGTTTTTCATCCCAAACGCCAAAAATCTCGCGGTTATAGCGGCGCTTGGGGCGGGATCGTGTTTCAACCAGTTTGCGATGTCGTGCGTGCAGGTTGCCCTGAACAACGCGCTGCGGTATTACGGCGCCCTTTCGGTTTACGGCCCGAACATACCGCTCGCTGCGGCCGGCATAATCTCTAAGGTGAACATGATATATCTTTCCATTGTAATTGGCCTCGCGCAAGGCGGACAGCCGATCATCGGATTCAACTACGGGGCTCGCAAATATGCGAGGGTCAGGAGAACCTTCGTCATCATCATCTGCGCGTCCACCGCAATCTCGCTCGTCGCGTTCATAAACTTCCAGCTTTTCCCTAGAGGGATAATCAGCGCGTTTGGCGGAGGGAGCGCCGAGTACTATCACTTCGTCGAGAGATATTTCAGGATATTCCTTTTTATGACGCTTGCAAATGGCCTCCAGCCGGTGACCGCGAACTTCTTCACGTCCATCGGAAAAGCGACTAGGGGTCTGTTTATGTCGCTCACAAGGCAGATAATCTTCCTCCTGCCGTTTGTCCTGATCTTCCCGAGGTTGTGGGGCATAGACGGCATCATGTACGCGGGCCCCGTTGCCGACACAGCCGCGTTCGCTCTGGCGGCTGTCTTTATCTGCAAGGAGTCGCGCGACATGAAAAAACTCGAGGCCGGGCAGAACCTCCCGGCGCGGTTTTAATATGTATATCCCGGCCGCTCCGCAATATTTCTCCGCGCAACGGATCATGGCGTGTCCAACACAAAGGGGGATTTCCAGTGCCTAAGATAAAAATAGCGACGTTCAACGTAAACTCGCTGAAAGCCCGTCTGCCGATAGTCGAGCGCTTTTTGCGCGTTGAGAACGCGCCGGACGTAATATGCTTTCAGGAGACAAAGTGCCAGGACGCCGACTTCCCGATCGATTTTTTCGCGGAGCTCGGATATAGAGCGGCGTTCAGGGGGATGAAGTCCTACAACGGCGTCGCCGTCGTCTCCAGGAAAACGCCGGACGACGTTTCGTTCGGGTTCGACGACGGCCTCGACGCGGAGCAGGATTACGCGAGGCTCGCCGTCGCCCGTTTCGCCGGCTTTGGCGTCGTCTGTTCTTATGTACCGCAGGGGAAGTCCATGGAACTGCCGGATTTCAAATATAAGCTGCGCTTTTTCGAACGCGTCCGCGAACTGTTCGAAAAGCGTTTCAAACCTTCGGATCTCCTGCTTTGGACCGGCGACATAAACGTCGCTCCGACCGATATCGACGTCACTCATCCCGAGAACAAACGCGACCACGTCTGCGTCTGCGAGGAGGCCAGAGACGCGCTCGCGTCCGCGCTGTCTTGGGGCTTAGTCGACGTCTTTCGCAGACTCCGCCCCGACCCTGGCGAGTTTACATTCTGGGATTACAGGGTGAAAAACGCGCTCGAAAGAAACATAGGCTGGCGCATCGATCATCTATTCGCGACCGTGCCGTTAGCGGAGCGATGCTGTGACGTATATGTAGAAAGGGAACTCAGGGCAATGGAGCGCCCGTCGGATCACACAGCCTTGGTAGGCGTATTCGAACTGTAAAAAAAACAATGCGTTATGCATTATGTTTCCATAGCTCCTCGGAAAAAGCGTAAATGACGCGACTTTAGCCGGTATCTCTTCAATTTTTACGTGATGAGATGCTATAATGATAATAGCAGGAGCAAGTGTGCCGATGTGAAAGGGAGGGCTATTATGAAGATATGCAGTCGCTGCGGAAACAACCTCACGTGGAACAGGTCATTCTGTCCGCTGTGCGGCGGCTTCCTGGTCGAAAGGCCTGACGATCCCCCTGCGGGGTCTCCGGATAAAGGATCTTTCAGCGAAACCTGGCAGGCGCCCGAACCAACAGCTCAGCCGCTGGATGCGCCTGCCGCGGCGAGTTCGCAGGCTGAAGAAGCGCCGAAACCTCCCGAGGTTACTGCGCCTCGGCTTGATTTTACCCCTCCTATATCCGGAATTTCAGGACACTCCCGTGAGGCTGGCCCCGCCTCCGGCATCCCTGCAAACAAACCGGCCGGGGAGGTTCTGCCTCCATTGCCGGATTTAACGCCCACGGGCGCAGGTCCGGAGGCGGCGCCAGACAAGCCCTCCGCAAGGGAGATTTTGCCTCCCATGCCAAATATTCCGCTCGCCGGAGAGAGCCCGGAGGCGCCTTCAAACAAACCGGCCGGGGAGGTTCTGCCTCCGCTGCCGGATTTAGCGCCCCCGGGCGCGGGTTCGGAGGCGGCGCCAGACAAGCCCTCCGCAAGGGAGGTTTTGCCTCCTATGCCAAATATTCCGCTCGCCGGCGCCGGGCTGTCGACTCCTTCAGATAAATCTGCCCGAGAGGTCTTGCCGCCCCTGCCTCATTTGCCGCTTGCTGGCGAGAGCTCCGCGGCGGTTTCGGACAATACTACGCCCAAAGAGACTTTGCCCCCGATGCCGGGCATTCCGCTTGCCGGAACTGGCCCCGCTTTGCCCTCAAACAAACCGCTCAGGGAAGCCCTGCCTCCTATGCCGAATATTCCGCTTGCCGGCGCCAGCCCGGCCGTTCCTTCGAAAAATCCGCCGGGCAAGGAAGTTTCCCCTCCCCTGTCGGATATTCCGCTCGCCGGTTTTGGAGCGGCGGCCGATACTGAAGCGCCGCCGGCCAAGGATGTTCTGCCTCCGTTGCCAGGGATAGGGCAGGATGCGCCGGATTCCGCTCCGGCCGCAAAACCCCCATTATCCCCTGCTCCTCCCGAGCCAGCCGCGTGGACGCGCGTCGAACCGGCCGATACTCCGCCGGTCAATCCTCCCGGCGCTCCTGTGAACTCGGCGCTGCCGCCATTGCCGAATATTTCCATAACTGGGTCGGCCGAACGTCAGGCGCCCCTGGACGCGCCGACTAACCTCGCTCCGCACTCTCCACCCGCCAAATCGACGGGACCCGAGCCGTTCATCGGCATTATAAAAGGCTCCGGCGGCGGTCGCATCGAGCTGTCACAGCAACATCCGGCCAAAGAAGAGGCAATTTCGCGTGACAAACCCACCCCGAACTCGCCTTTGCGTCCAGCAGGACCAGCAGGAGAACCAGGGGTTACGCAAAAAGCGCCTACCCCGCCGAGGGTTCTGGATTTTTCGCAGGCGCCGCCCTCTCCTCTGGAGTTAGCCGATTTAGGCCGGCCATCGCCGCAAGGGCCAAAACAGCTTGGCTTCACCCCACCGCCGCAGGAACTGGGCGGTTATGTCGCTTCCTCTCCGACGCCAGCTCCGCAGGAACCGGCGGCCTTTACGCACCCTGCGGCCGAGCCTGGATCACAGGAACAAATAGATTTTACTCCGCCGGCTCCTGGATCGACGCCGCAGCTGCCGGCGGCTTTTGCAATACCGGCGCCGGAAATACCTCCACAGACGCCGATAAATTCTCCTCCGGCGACTCATGGGCCGGGGTTCGAAACAACCTCGCAAGGAGCGGCAAACACTACGCCGACGACGCCTGGCCAGACGCCCCGACAACCGGCAGGGTTCACGGTTCCGACGCGAGAACCGGCAGGCATTACGTCCCCGCCTCCTGGACCGACGCCGCAGCGACCGGTGGGTTTTACGATACCAGCGCCGACCCCGCGGGAACAGGCAGGCATTACGCCAACAACTCCTGGGCAGACGCCTCAAGGGCCTGCAGGCTCGACGGCACGGACGCCGGCGCCCACAGAACCACAAACCCTTACTCCGACGCCCCCTGGAGGAGCGACACGGCAGCCGGAAGGGTTTATAGCCCAGACACAGCCGCCGCGACCAGCTACGCAGGAACCCGCTGGCTTTACTACCCGCGCTCCAGCGCAGCAGTCGCCGATGCAGCAGCCTCCACAGAAACCGTTGGAACTTACGACCCTACCGCCTCCGGCAGGCACTACTCCGCCAGCCTTGCCGACGACACAGCAGCCGCCGGCAAACATAATGTCGCCGATTCCGCCTCGGACGCCTACGCCGCCGGAGGCGCAGAATCCTCAGATACCTGGTTCTACTCCGCAACCGTTGCCAGATCCCCAGGAGGAGGAGAGCGCGAAGTTCGCGCAGTTGACTCCGCGTCCCCCGGAAGCCATGAAGGCTGCGCCGGCGGAGCCGCAGAAGGAGACTTCGCCGAAGAAGAACGAGAAGAATGGGGAGGACGACTTTCCTCCTTTCCCGATGGGGGAGTTTTTGAAGATGTTTCCGGAAGCGCGCCCGGAATAAAAGAAAGAGAGGCGGTATTCCGCCTTCACGAGGTGCCCCCGGACTGGCTGGACGACGCATCGCAGGACATCGGCGAAATTGTTTTGCCGTGGTCGTTCCTTCCTCACAGGTTTAAAGTTCCGGCGAGAAGCGAGGTTCATGGAGGAGGTCTTGTAGTTTCGTTCTTCATTTCCTTCTTCCGGTTTATCTTTGCGCCATTTTTCCGTCTCTCCCGAACGACCAGGGGAGCGGTTTTAAAGGTTATGAGAAATTT
Source organism: Synergistaceae bacterium (assembly GCA_031289775.1). Classification (GTDB taxonomy): domain Bacteria; phylum Synergistota; class Synergistia; order Synergistales; family Synergistaceae; genus JAITOY01. The sequence continues at coordinate 20,531 of JAITOY010000075.1, read as the reverse complement.
CCACTGGAGGCGTCCCGAAACAAGCCATTCGCCCGTCGTCATCGGGTATGTCCCCATTGAGATCTTTCTCGCGCTGTGCGCCATCACATTTGGGATTTACCCTTACGCGTGGCTTTGGAACAACTCAAGGGCCTTCGTTCAGTTGTGCGGAAGCAGGCTCCGCGTGAACTATCTGCGGCGTTTCGCAGCGGCTGGCTTCTGCGCGCAGCTCCTGTTGCCCGCCATGGTCGCCGCGTACGTCGTATGGCGCTTTACAGGCTCGGAGAGAATTTTCGAGATCGGGCTGAGATGTTGCGTCGCGTACGCCCTGTTTTATGCCTTGTTCGTCTTCCCCCAACGCTGTTATTATTTCTTCGCCCTGCGATGGAACATGCGTAGCGCGGTGGCTTCCTGGGACAGGGACGGCGTAATGATAGACAGGACTATGATGTCATGGCTGAAGTTGTTCGCGCTCGGCTCCGTCTATATCCAGCTTCACTCCAACCGCCTCATCGGCCTTGGCATGCCAGGCTTCGCTGACCAGGACGAGATACTGCCGGACTTCTCATTGGGCAGGTGGCTTCGCGAATACCTGATAGCAAAAAAACATACGCCTGAGATGATAAACGATCTGCAAGAAGAGGGCGTGGATGGCTGAAGTCGAGATTTACTGCGAAAAATGCGACTGCGTGATGGCGCCGAATTGGACTACGCCATACTGTCCAATGTGCGGCGGTAAAGTGGCCCCAATCGAAAAGGAAACTGCGAGACCGCGAAAACCCAAATCGTCAACAGGCAAACCGAAGTACAGAAGATGGGACAGGCTCGGAAGAAGAACCGACGCTAAAGAGGACGGACAATTAGAGCAAATTCGCTCCGACGCGTTTGACACCCTCAAGCAGGAGTCGGTCGCGAGGTTGTTTTTCGCTAATATTCTTACATTTGAGCTAAGGTCGGTCTTCTGGATGATGCACAGACAACCCGCGCTCGACGCTATGGCGATGCGCGGCGAAAAATCCAGAAAAAGCGCAATCTATATCTGGTTTATGGCGTATGTTGTCGCTTTTTTGCTCGCGCTCGCATCTGGCAGGGAATTATTCATGTCGAAAATGGATTTTATAGCTCTCGCCGCATCGCGTATGCCCCAAGCGGCAACGGCAGCGCTCGTCGTCGCCTTCGTGACCGGAAGACATTCTCTTTTCTGGGCGCGCGAGGTAATAGCCGACGCGATAGAGAACGACAGAGACGAAACAGTCCGCACAAAAGCGGATACGTTCGCGCCTTCGCCCTTTCTGCTCTGGTTTTTCGGGACAACGTACCTACAGATTTACATCAACGAAATCACGCGCGCCAGAAGCCTTGCGTCCTTCAAAAACTCAAAACGCCCCCGAAGCGACTGAAGGCGATTTATCGTTATGAGTTATCTCAGCTTCAGTCGCAGCAGGTATTTCCCAGTGTTGTTGTCCCACACGCCCATGTATCCGCTACCATTTTTGACTATTTTGTCTAGAGCCGCGGCCAGTTTTGCGTCTGTCGGTATGTTGAAAAGTACGACGTAATACGCCGTGACGCCGCCGTCTGTGAACTGCCTAACGTCCACCGAACGGACGATTCGTCTTTCCATATATTGCGATATAGCGTTCTTGAAGTTCTCCGATTGGCCCAATAAAGGCGTGAGCGGATCCGTGTTCCTCTTCTGGTTCTCCATTACGTACGACAGCGTAGCCTGCTTGACCGCGTCCAGTTCGCTTGCGATCTGTTTAGCTTCCGCGCTATCCGTCACGCTGCCGAAAGTCAACGTCAAAAAACCGGCAAGTATCCCGATCAGCACCACTACAAGCAAGACCTCAGCCAGCGAGAACCCCTTCAAATTCCTCTTGCCCCTCAAAGAACAACCCCCCCTTTTTCGTGCGTTATCTTTTAATGAACTATATCACTCTTTAGACTCATAGTAAAGGGGACTAAAGAACTATATGCTATGGCTTGCCGGTCAGTTGCACGTGGTGGTTCATTATGCTGGCTATGTTCTTCGTCACCGAACGAAGATATGCGACGGAGCTGCTTCCGTAGTAGCGCGCCATCGCGAGCTGGACGGAACCGTAAGCCTTGATGTAGCGCGAGAGAATCAGACAACCGGCCGCTATGGCCTTCTCCGGGTCGGAGAGAGGGTTGGAGGCCGACGAAGGCTTTATGCCGTTCGAACTCAGGAGAGTGGAGTGAAACTTCCACATCACCTGCATGACGCCAGACGCGCCTTTGGGGCTCAGGGCGTCCGGGTCGAACGTGCTCTCCGTCTTCGCTACGGCCGTCGTGAGCGCTGACGGCACGCAGTATTTTGCGCTGTAGTAAACAAACGCGGCAGCCTCGCGCCACGAGGTCTTTGCGTCTATCCTCGGGTTCGTTTTGCGGATGAAAAGAGCGGTCGATGCGACGTTTTGCTGCATTGCGACCGGCATGAAGCGCAGGCGGGCGAGCGCTGTTCCTGGATGTTGGCTTATCCATAAGTCAAAGTGGTCAAGAACGAGGCCCATCCCTCTCACCGCATTCAGCACAGATACGTCGTAGCCCACACGGGCGCGCGGCAAAACAGCGGGTCTCGAATTCGGCGCGGCAGTGGGATGCGGGGATGGAATGGAACGAACAGCGATGTCAAAAGCGGCCGAATTTACCTCCCGCGAGCCGTTTGACACAATCAGGAATGATAGTATTATAAACGGAAGCGCCGACGAAACGAAGCGCAGGACTATTTTAGCTAACGAAAGGACAGCGGCGTTCCCGGGCGCCTTAAGCATTTGACCATCTCCTTCTGACAGGGGACGAACGACCCAAAAAAATTATTCATTAAAACGATATTAAATCTCAGGATCTTTAGCTTACACAATAGCACCGGAACATGTCAAGCGCTCTTGATGCTTGTATTGGGGGCAGGGATTTGATCACTATGAACGCGGGAGATATAACGAGAAAAATAGAGGAAAGATTACCGCTCGAGTGGAGTGAGGATTGGGACAATTCAGGGTTTATCATAGGCGACCCCGGCGCGCCAGTCGAAAAAATAGCAGTCTCCCTCGACTCTACGGAGGAGAGTGTCTCCTCCTCCGCGAGGCGCGGATGCGGGATGCTCGTGGTACATCACCCGGCGATATTCATCCCTTTGAAAAAAATAGTCATGCCGCAGCCGGCGGCGAAGATGATCCGTTCGGCGCTAGCGGAGGGCGTCTCCGTCTACTCGGCCCACACAAACTGGGATTCGTCGCCGGAGGGCGTCAACGTGACCCTGTCCCGCCTGCTCGGGCTCTCGGACGTGAGCCCAATAATGCCGCCCCACAGCGGCGCGTGGGGCCTTGGCGCCATTGGCGGCCTCCAGTCCCCGGCGACCATAGGCGAGCTAGCGTTGCGGGTAAAAGAGGCGTGGGGGCTTTCGACTCTTTTGACCTACGGCGACAACGCGGCTCCGCTGTCCAAAATAGCCCTCTGCGGCGGAGCGGGAAGCAATCTCCTGCAACCAGCCATATCGCTCGGCGCCGACGTATTTATCACGGCGGACGTCAGCTATCATTATCTATTGCACGCTCAGCTTTCGAGAATCAACCTCATAGTCGTGAATCATGGCGAGATGGAACGAGCCGCACTGCCAGCGCTCTGTGAACTCATTCGCGGCGTCGTGCCCATAGAGGTAATTCTCCTCGAAAACACAAATTTGGCCCCGATCGTGATTTAAGATGCAGCCAGTGAGAGGCTGAACCTTTTATTTCCCCTGGCATGGTTACCAGGCGTTTCTGTGTACCCTCGACTCCTCGAACCTGTCGGAGGGGTTTTTCTCCTTGTCGGGAATGCCAAACGCGATGACGCAGAATGGGAACAGGTCATCCGGGACATTGAGCAGATCCACGAAAATCTTCTCGATCTCCTTGGCCGGGTGCACGCCGCACCAGCAGCTCCCCACTCCGCTCTCTGTCGCCGCGAGCAGCATGTTCTCCACTGCCGCCCCGAGATCCTGTTGATAGAACGGATCCTTGTCGGCGACGTCCTTTTTCACGAGGACGAGTATCGCAAGATGCGCATTGTTGATCATCTTGCCGTATGGGTGCTTCTCTGCTATGACGTCGAGCAGTTTCTGATCGTCTATAACGTCAAACGACCACGGCTGCTGGTTATGGGCCGACGGCCCCGCCATCCCAGCGTGCAGGATGTGTTCGAGCTGATCGGCCGAGAGTGGATCCTTCGTGTAGCTCCTGACGCTGTGCCTTCGATAAATAACGCTGTTCTCGTATTTGCTTGCTGGCAATTTAAACACCTCCGGATTTTCTTCTGGGAATCAATGGCGCCTCCTTTAGGGAGATTATACTAAACTTTCAGGATCGTTGATAGCGTCCTCATCACCATCTCGATGTCGATCGGCTTCGAGAGGTGTCCGTTCATCCCGACGGCTAAGGCCTTGTTCACGTCCTCCTGGTAGGCGTTGGCCGTCATGGCGATTATGGGTACGCTCCTGGCGTCGCTACGGGGAAGGGCGCGTATCGCCTTTGTCGCCTCGTAACCGTCCATCACAGGCATCTGTATATCCATGAATATGAGGTCGTAATATCCCTCGCCGGAGCGAGTAAACGCGTCGACCGCCTGCTGGCCATTCGGAACCTCTTCGATCTCCACGTTCGTCTCAGAGAGCAGCTCGCACAAAATGAGCCTGTTGATATCTATGTCCTCCGCGAGCAGTATTCGCTTTCCAGAGAGGTCGAGCTTCTCGACGATCCCCTCTTCCCCGTCGCCAGTGATCTCAAGGGCCCTTGGGAAAAAGAGCTCGAAGCGAAATGTCGAGCCCACGCCCACTTCGCTCTCCACGGTAATGAGGCCGCCCATCAGGTTTACCAGGTTCTGGCTTATCGCGAGCCCAAGTCCCGTCCCGCCGAACCTTGCCGCGATGCTGCTGTCGGCCTGTTCAAAGGCGACAAAAAGCCTTTTCATCTGCTCTGGAGACATGCCGATGCCTCTGTCGGAGAGCTCGAAGGAGAGGCGCATCCCCTCCGGCCTCTCCTCCAGAAGGCAGACGCGAAAGCCGACATGTCCATCCTTCGGAGTGAACTTGACCGCGTTCCCGAGCAGGTTTATGAGAACCTGGTTCAACCTCATCTTGTCGCCGATAAGATAGACGTCCGGCAGTTCCTCCAGGTTCGAGTCGAACGTTATATATTTCTCTCGGCACCTCTGCGAGACGATGCTCGACACCTCGGAAAGGGACGAGATCAGCCGGAACGGCTCACGCGAGATTTCAATCTTGCCGGACTCGATTTTCGACATGTCGAGCACGTCGTTTATGATCCCGAGGAGGTGCGAGGACGCTGTTGTTATCTCGTCTATTGAACTGAGCGCTTTTTTAGGGTTTGAGATGGATTTTTTCGCTATACGGGTCATGCCGATTATCGCGTTCAGCGGCGTGCGTATTTCGTGGCTCACCCTCGCCAGGAAGTCGCTCTTCGCCTGAGAGGCCACCCGCGCCGCCGCCTCTATCGCCTTGCGCTCCGTTATATCGCGAGCTATGCCAATTATTCCCGTGACATTGTCCTGCTGAACGAGAGGAGCCTTGATCGTCTCGAAGAGTCTGTTCTTCCCGAGGTACGGCGAGTATATCTCCTCCTCGAACACCATGGAGCTGCCGGCCCTCCTGACCTCGGCGTCGGTCGTGTTGTGTTCGGCGTGCGACTCTGGATCGCCTCCGAATACGGCTTCGGCCGTATTTCCGATGATGTTCTCCCGAGCGAGGTTCAGGTAGCGCTCGAAGCTCCTGTTGCACTGCGTGTAGCGGCCTTCCAGATCCTTGCAGAATATCAGATCCGGGATGCTCGAGAATACAGCCGTCAGCGTCGCCGTCTGTACCTCCAGCTCGTGCGTCCGTATTTTGACGAGTTTTTCCATGTCCTTGCCAAGCCGTCTGTTCTTGAGGTTCATCATGAAGAGGCCAACAAACGAGAGGACAAGTGCGCCGAGAAAGGCCATTAGGTACGGAAAAACGTCGCGCATCAGCTTTCCCCTGTAATCGAAGACCTTTTGAGTCCACCTGTCGCTTATCGTCTCAGTCCGCGCGAGGATTTGGGCCTTCCCGACGATGGATCGCAAGAAACGCTCGTTCTGGCTGAAACCAAATTTGGAGTACATATAATGATTGAAGACTATGGACGTTTTGAACCCGGGTTTTTCCATGTAATTCGTCAGACTGAGGAGATGGTTCCTCGACGACATGACAAAGTCTACCTCGCCGCGCTCGAGCGCGGCGAACGCGGCGTCCGAGTCATCGAACCAGAGTGTGTTCGCGCTGCCCGAGAACCATTCGTTGTATACATGGGAGTGGGGGCTGTCCTTTATGAGCGCTACTGTGTGGTACTGCACCTGATTTATGTCGACGTCTGGAAACGTCGCCGTCGACAGGAGCGCGCACTGGTCGGACGCGAATGGATCCGCCGACCACAAAAAATCGATGTCGCGTTCCTCCAGAAACGAAGGCCCTGTTATCATCGAGACAACATGCGCCTGAAGATCTTTCATCAGGCCATCCATTGGCGTGTACGGCACGTTCGCCACAGCGAACTCTATGCCGGAGATGTCCGATATCTCCTTCAGCATGTCAATGGCTATGCCCTGAAATTCCCTCTCCTTCTCGTTGTAGAAGCTCGTCGGATAGTAATCGGATTCCGCCGCCACAAAGACTTTGCTTCCAGTCTCACTGAGCGCCTCTATATAGGATCTCTCTTCGTCGGAGAGGCTGACGTTGAACTTGTGCCTCATAAAATCCCTGCCGCCGCTTGAATGCAGCTCCGCGAGGTGAAAGATGCCGCCGTTGTTGAGAAATTTTCGCATGACGTCTATTATCGGCTTGTTTGCGGGGTTCGCCGTCGCCATAGTAACGGGCGAAGATATGAGAGGGAAGAGATCCTCCGCGACTATGAAGTTATACCTTTCAAAGTTATACACGGCTGGAGACATGTCGAAAAACGCGTCTATCCGGCCAGTCCTCAGCATCCGAGCCGCCGTTGAATAGTTCTCGACGTAAATCTTCGACGCTCGCGCGAATGTGATGCCGCCCGCCAACCTGTCGGCCTCGGATCCCTCGATGAAAGCGAGAACGACTTCTCGATCCTTCGTCACGTTCCTGAAGTCGGGGGCGTGTCGATCCTTGAACACTTTCACCGTTCGCTCGCAGATCGCTCCGCTCGTTAAAAGCCCGTCCGCGCTCCACGACGGAGGAAACTCCCCGGAAAAATCCGCCTCTCCGCTCTCCATGGCCTCGAGAAGCTTGTCAGGATCGTCGTAGAACTTCATCTCGAATGGAGTTGCGAACATCACGCTGAGCATGACACACAGCTCGGCCGAAAAACCAGCCTTCGAGCCGTCGAGCCTCTCGAACGCCTCCTCGCTGCGCAGCACCCCGTACGTGAATTTTCGCGCTTTGCTTCTTAATGCCTCTACCGCCTCGATATTCTCCGGTGAGACGCCAGGAATATTTCTGAAGTCCACGAGATACGCGGCGTCATAACCGGAGACGAGGCGTTCGGACGCCCTGGGCGAAGCAACCGCCAACGCCAGACAAAACAACATTGAAACGAGGACGATTATAGGCTTTCTCATTTCAGAATACCTTCTTTAAAGCGCTTCAGACGCCCGGTATACAGAATCACTTTATAAACTGGTCTATGGCTTTTTTCAGCTCTTCGATGCGCTCGTGTTCGTCGTTCTGTACCGCGTCCACTATGCAGTGTTCCAAGTGATGGCGCAGGATTATCTTGCCGGCGTTTGTGATCGCCGAGCGCACAGCCGAGAGCTGTATCAGAACTTCGCTGCAGTCGCGGTCGTCCTCGACCATGCGACGGACTGACTCCAGGTGTCCGGCGGCCCGCGACAGGCGGTTTAATATCGCCTTTTGTTCCTTTTCCGAATGAACGTGGCGGTGAGGCGGATGTTCCTCCGGCCCGGCCATTTTTTTCTCCTTTTCCATCATTTCCGGTGTTCGCGCCCCAGCGTGCTCCGCCATGCTAGAACAGCCCGGAGATTCTGCCCTCGTCGTCTACGTCGATGCGCTCGGCGGCCGGCGATTTCGGAAGGCCAGGCATCGTCATTATATCGCCAGTCAGCGCCACGATAAAACCAGCGCCAGCGGACGCCTTCAAGCCGCGCACCGTGACCTTGAAGCCATCGGGAGCGCCCCTGAGCGACGCGTCGTCGCTGAAGCTGTACTGCGTCTTCGCCATGCAGACCGGCAACGAGCCAAAGCCAAGGGTCGTAAGCGCGTCAGCCTGTTTTTTCGCCACCGGGAGCAGCTCGACTGAGGCGCCTCGATATACTTTTTTAACGATCGCCTCTATCTTGTCCTCTATGGCCGAGCCGGCCTCGTAACAATGTCTGAAGCCATTCGGCTCGTCGCAGAGCCGCATGACCTCGCGGGCCAGCGCCGAGCCGCCCTTGCCGCCTTTGCCCCACACGTCGCTCAACGCCACGTTTACGCCCAGTTCACGGCACTTCTCCTCGACGAGCTTCAACTCCGCGTCGGTGTCCGTCGGGAAGCGGTTTATCGCGACGACACACGGCAGGCCGAAAACGTCCTTTATGTTGGAGACGTGACGCAGCAGGTTCGGCATACCTCGATCGAGCGCCTTCGTGTCCTCTTTGCCAAGGTCGGCTTTCGCGACGCCTCCGTGGTGCTTGAGAGCCCGCACAGTGGCCACCACGACAACCGCGTTCGGCCTGAGGCCGGCCATGCGGCACTTGATATCTATAAACTTCTCGGCGCCGAGATCCGCGCCGAATCCCGCCTCCGTCACCGCGTACTCCCCCAGTTTCAGGGCCATGCGGGTCGCCATGACGCTGTTGCAACCGTGGGCGATGTTCGCGAACGGGCCGCCGTGGATGAACGCCGGCGTGTGCTCCAGCGTCTGCACGAGATTGGGTTTAAGCGCGTCCTTGAGCAATGCGGCCATCGCGCCCTCCGCCTTGAGCTGGCCGGCAGTGACAGGTTTTTCGTCGTGCGTGTAGCCGACGATCACACGGGCGAGGCGGCTCTTGAGATCCGAGATGCTCGATGCCAGACAAAGCGCCGCCATGACCTCGCTCGCTACGGTGATGTCGTAGCCGTCCTCTCTCGGGTTTCCGTTTATGCGTCCGCCGAGGCCATCCACGACGAAACGGAGCTGGCGGTCGTTCATGTCGACGCACCTGCGCCACGTTATGCGCCTCGGGTCTATGCCGAGGGCGTTGCCCTGATAGACGTGGTTGTCGAGCATGGCTGCGAGCAGGTTGTTCGCCGCGCCGACCGCGTGGAAGTCGCCGGTGAAGTGAAGGTTTATGTCCTCCATCGGGACAACCTGCGCGTAGCCGCCGCCAGCCGCGCCGCCCTTGACGCCAAAAACCGGGCCGAGACTCGGCTCTCGCAGGGCGACGACCGCGCGCTTGCCCAGAAGGCGGAGGGCGTCGCTGAGGCCGACCGTCGTCGTCGTCTTGCCCTCGCCCGCCGGCGTCGGCGTTATGGCAGTCACGAGAACGAGCTTCCCGTCCTGTTTGCCGCTCAGATCCCCCAGCACGTTGTAGTCTATCTTGGCCTTGTAGTTTCCGTAGAGCTCGACGTATTTCTCCGCCACGCCAAGCTCGCCCGCCACCTCGCGGATGTCCTTCATTCGAGTTTCCTGCGCTATTTCTATGTCGCTCTTGTAAGCCATCAGAGTCTCCCCTTATTTTGTGGTTTTTTGTGATATCGGGCGTCGCGACGAGATTATCAACCCGAAGGCTAAAACGCGCAACAGTCAGACGGACGATCCTCCGCCATATTTTTTCGCCTCTATGATACCACCCCGAAATGCCGTGAGATTATGATCATTTTTACATATAACATGAGCTGTGCTAATATTATTGAATTTCGGCGCGGCATAAGGAGTCTCGCGTTGGGCGTTGAGTCCGCCGGGCGATGGATGCGCGAAAGAGGGGGAAAATCTGTCCTTGACAAACATCAAACTGACAGTCGTCCAGGGCGAGGAGCTGAGAACGCTTCTCTTGCCAGAGGGAAGCAGCCTCCTCGAGTCACTTCGGAATATGGATGTTCACGTCGCCTCCATCTGCGGCGGGAACGGGTCGTGCGGCAAGTGCCGGGTGAGGGTCCTAGACGGCGCACTCGACATCACCGACAACGACGAACGCAGCGTCTCGAAGGACGATCTGGGCGAGGGCTGGCGGCTAGCCTGCGCCGCGACGCTCTGGAGCGATCTCACCATCGAGGCCGAACCGGCTCGCGAGGAAAATTTCTCTGTCGTCGTCGACTTCAGCGGCTCTTTTTCGGGCGCTGGGACGCTCGACACGACCAAAGTCGCTATGGAGAAAAGCCCGATCAGCGTGACCGACAGGATGAGGCGCGATGGAGACGCCCCGCTCTCCATGGAGACGTTGCGCGGCTGTTCACAGATCGTAGAAAGCGGCGCTAGCGAGGCGTTCGTAACCCGCGCCGGCGGACGGATACTGCGCGTCGGCCGCACGGCCGGCCAGTACGCCATAGCCGTCGATATAGGCACAACAACGCTCTGTTTCGCGCTCGTGAGTCTCGTCGACGGGACGGTAAAAGGCCGGCTGTCCGCGGTAAACAGGCAGAGGGAGTACGGCGCTGACGTGATATCGAGGATACATCGCGCCGCGAACGGAGAATTGGCCGCTATCGGCGACGTCATACGGCGCCAGGTTGCCGAGGCGGCGCGGAAAATTTGCGACGACAACGGCGTCGCGCCGGACTCAGTCATAAGGATGGCGTTCGCCGGCAACACCGCAATGCTCCATATCCTCCTCGGCCTCTCGTGCAGGACGCTGGGCGTATATCCCTTCACTCCCGTCACTCTCGACCTGCTTCATTTAAAATACAAAGACATATTCGAGGGTCATTTCACCTGCGCTGTCGATTTTTTGCCCGGCCTGTCAACCTACGTGGGCGCGGATATCGCGTCCGGCATTTTGTTCTCGGGACTGCTCGAAAGCGAATCTCCCGCCCTTTTGCTCGACATGGGGACAAATGGGGAGATGGCCGCGAGCCGCGAGGGCTGGCTCTACTGCACCGCGACGGCGGCGGGGCCGGCGTTCGAGGGCGGCAATATAGAGTGGGGTACTGGCAGCGTTCCGGGCGCGATATCGTCCGTGAAGTTCGAGGACGGCGAGCCCCGGATCGAGACGATAAACGGCGCGACGCCGGTCGGGATATGCGGCTCCGGAGTGATAGACGCGACCGCCGAGTGCCTCGCGGCCGGATTTCTCTCCACGAGCGGGCGATTTGAAGCGGATTACAGGGACGGCGTGGCTCTTGGGCTCACGAGCGCCGGGGAGAAGATACGCTTCACGCAGAAGGATGTGCGCGAGGTTCAGTTGGGCAAAAGCGCGGTGCGTAGCGGCATAGACACTCTGCTGAGAACCGCGGGGCTTTCTTACGGTGATATCGGCTCGTTTTACATCGCTGGCGGCTTCGGCTACAGGCTCGACTTCGAGAGCGGCATCGCGATAGGGCTATTTCCGAAAGAGCTGGCCGGCAGGATGAAGCCGCTGGGCAACAGCTCGCTGGGGGGCGTTATCACGTATCTCCTGGACGGCTCCGCCGAGAAGAGGCTCGACGCCATAGTACAGAACTCCTCACAGTTCGAGCTGTCGGAGGACAAGTCGTTCAATAACCTGTTCATGGAGAACATGACGTTCGAGTGAAATCAAGAAAGCGAAAAGCTGCCATATTCGCCCCCATGATTTATATGCAGGTTTACCACGATTTCCCCTTTTTCGCTTGACCTGCCGTCATCTGTCGAGCCGATGCAAAGCGCGATTGCCTCTCGCATGTTTTTCGCCAGTTCCTCCACAGACTCACCCTGGCTGAAGCAACCGGACAATTCCTGGCACTCTCCCCATAGTCCACCGGATTCGTTGGGCGTTACATCGATCGAATATTCCCGGGTTTGGCCGTTGTAGAATTTTTTCACGATTGAGGGAATGTCATGTATTTTCCCTAACCATTTCCCAAGTGTAATAGCCGAAGAGCCTTGATAATACAGATTTTTCGTTATCTCATTAGGGGTTTTTTGTGGTTTCATAACTTGTAGTCCCGTGGAATCAGCTATTATCCTGCTCATTTGGAACATGAGAACATGGTTCCCGTAAACACGAATGCGCGGGAGCCATTCAAATCCATGCAGTGTCTTAACTTCGACCGTGTCGATTACGGAGTGAAGACAGAACCAAGCCGCTATAAACGCGTTATAGTTTCAACGATCTCGATGTTCTGGTGCCGAATGGAGAATAAACCGTCCGTATAGCTCACGGTTCCCCATATCAAGCCGAGGAGAAACGCGCCCTCGAATGTGACTGGGTCGGGCATGACCAATTTTGAGCCGCGCATTAACGCTTTTTTTATAGGCACTGGGATACCCAATGTCTTTCGTTTTAACGCGACGGCCTGCCGCGAACAATCCAACCGCCTGGCTATTGCTTTGTCCGTGACTTTACCGAGATCGCCGGACACTGAACCCCAGTCGATTTTCTTGGTTTTTGACATTGGTAATTCTAACTCTTGCAGCTCATCAGATATATTGATTTCTACCGTTCGCCAGGAAATCAATCTCCAACCTTTATACTGACTGACTGAACGCGAAAGCTTTCCCTGCATGGACCGCTTCAATTGAGCAAACCCAATCGTGATTCTCTTCCAATTTTTTGTATCGCAATTGAATAAAGAACAATTATTTTTGCACCAAAGCGTTAGATTATTGAAAGAATAGACGAGACCATCCGGAGATTGAACCGTCCATTCATGCGATTCGGAACATATCGCTATACCTAATTTTCGCCTGTGATATGAAACCGCTACATCGGTACATCCAAAATGTCTGGCGATGACAGTATCCGGAATCTTGCCGAGATGCCTGTCGATTTTATTCCAATCTATAGATTTTTGGTACTGCGGAATCCTAAGATCTCTGCGATGAAGAGAGACTGTAGATGTGCGGCTGCCAATTATCTCCGCTACGTCTGAGTCTGCCATTGTCCCTAATAAGTATTGGTAAGATTTCCAATCTATTTTTTCAAAGCGCTGTATTTTCAATTCAGCGCGGCGTATTCGCACGGACTCATAAGAACATCCCATCAATGCCGCAAGATCCTTGTCGGGCATTGTGCCAATAAGTGGTTCAATTCCATTCCAGTTTATTTTTTTCCCCTTCGCCATATTTACACCTTATCTTGTGAGATTTTGCCCTTCCTTTTTTTCCCCTCTCGACATCATTTCGGCTTTGTGCTGGAATTATAACATAAACTATAAAACAAGCTTTCCAGAATCCAGATTTGAGGGTAAACGGCGCGGCGGGGCGCGGCTCGACCGGTTTATCCTGACTCGCACGGGGACTGCGGCGAGGTTCATTCATTTGGCAGACAAACCTGATATGCGCTATTTTTTCAATGCCACTCGCGCTAAACGCTTATCATTTATCCATACATGACAGTCGTTTTCGTTTTATTTTCCCGCGCTATGAATTACCATGAAAATAGCGTCGATAATGGAGACACGGATTCTAAAATCCTCAATGGATTGTGGAGAAACTGCGAGGTAGCGTATGATGATCAATTCAACTTAATCGAGCCGACTTCCACAATATCTGATTCAATCTCAGCGCGAGTGAGTTAGCTGTACCTAATTTTACCTCAGGACGTTTTCGCGTCGTCTGGGTTATGTTGTCGAAAGGGTGATAAGTATGAGCGTTAGTTCCGTTTCGAGCTACAGCGACATATTGTTGGAGGAGTACCTCGAGAAGCAGAAGAAATTACAGCAGCAGAAGCAAGAGGAAGCCGCAAAAAGCCAAACTTTCTCGGAGATATTCAACGCTACGCCACGCTCCGCCAACCAGATAAGCTTGCTCGGTTAGAACCTGGCGCAAAGTGCCTGAATGTCAAACGGAACCCCTGACAGACGACGGGGTTCCGTTTTTTGTTTTTCAATTGGTTCGGCGCGGCGCGCGCGGGTATCCGCGCGGACAAATCACTCGAGAAGATATGACTCCACGATCTGCTCCACGGTGAAATTCCTGACGCGCAGGCAGTGACGGACGACATCCTCGAGCGCGGCTAGAGGAACCGGGCCAACGAGTTCGGACTCGGCCACGCCGACGCCGAAGCTATCGGCGAGCGCTTTGACGAGCTCGAAAACAACGGGGATAGGAGTCTTTTCGTAGTTTGTCAGGTTCATGGAGACCTGCACCATCTTTTTTTCGTCAAGGCTGAGGGCGATCGCGCGGCAGAAGCGAAGGCCGCCGCTCGAATGACGCACGCGCTTCGCGATCTCTTTGCCGATCTCTATGTCCGTCGTGCGCAGGTTTACATTAAAGGCAACAAGTGGGAAGCGGACTCCCGTGACGGTCGCGCCCGACTTCGGCACGAACGCGAACGGCCCCTCGTCCGGACGCCATAACTCGTCCTTCATCTTTTCGGCGAGCGCCTCGTATTGCCCCTTGCGAACGTCGACGAGGTTCTGCCGCTCCGGCCTCGTGGCGGCGTCCTCGTAGTAGTAGACAGGCACGCCGAGATCGCCGAGGAACTTGCCGTAGCGCTTCGCGATCGCGAGAGCCTCATCCTTCTCGACGTTGCGGATGGGTATAAACGGAGCGACGTCTATCGTGCCCATTCGCGGGTGGCTGCCATGGTGCTTCGACATGTCTATCAGCTCTACGGCTTTTCTCGACAGGTTCATGGCGGCCGCGAGAACGTCCTCCGGTTCGCCTATCGATGAGTAGACGCTGCGGTTGTGATCCTTGTCGGAGTTAACCTCTATGACCGTGATACGCGGAGCGCTGACGAGCGCCTCCTTTAGCGCGGCCAATATGCCTGGGTCTCTTCCCTCGCTTATGTTGATCTCGCTTAACAGTATCTTTTTCATATTCCAGTTTGTCCCTCCTTATGTTTTTTGAACGCGTCCCGCGCTATATGAGGATACGCGAGTCGCGGACGACTACGGCGCCATCCTTTATCACGACGCCGACCGGGTTCGTCATGTAGTGGTACGCGACGTCCTCGTGCTGTTCCAAGTTCCATATCTGTATGTCGGCCCTCTTGCCGGGCTCGATGGAGCCGACCTCTCCGGCCAAATCGAGCGCCTTTGCCCCGGCTATCGTCGCTGCGCGTATGGCGCGCTCGGCGGAGAATCCGTGACGTCTGCAAGCAAGGATTATGATAAACGGCATCGACGTACACCAGCAGCCTGGGCAGCAGTTTGTAGCGATGGCGACTTCAAGCCCCTCCTCGATCATGGGCGCCAGCTCGAACGGCAGCGGGTGCCCGACCGCGAAGTCTATTCCCGGAAGGGGCGTACCTATGACCCCGGCCTCGGCGAGCTTGCGCAGGGAATGTCTCGGCGCGTAGTTCAGGTGGTCTGCCGAAGCCGCGTGCAGTTCCGCCGCCACCTCGGCGCCGCCGATATACGAATAACCCTCCGAGTGCAGCTTCGGACGCATTCCAGCCGCGATTCCAGCCTCGAGAATAACGCGGCAGTCCTCCGCCGTGTAGTGCCCTTCGTCGCACCACGCGTCGCAGAACTTCGCGAGTTTCGAGTTGCCGACGAGCGGGATCATCTCACGGATCAGAAAGTCCATGTAGGCCTCTTTTGCCGAGTCATGCGGCCAACCGTGCGCCCCGAGGAACGTCGACGCGATGTTGATGGGAAGCCTTTGGGCGAGGAGCTCGTTCACCTCGAGCTGTTTCAGCTCCGTGTCGTGGTCGAGGCCATAGCCGCTTTTGCTTTCTAGCGTTGTTGTGCCTGAAACTATCATGTCCCTCACTCTGGCGGCCGTCTGGTCGTACAGTCCCTCGACAGGCAGGCCGCGCGTGGGGGTGAGTGTCGTCAGGATGCCTGTCTCTATGCCCCTTCGTTTGATCTCCTCCTGCGAGAGTTTTTCGATCTTCGCGAAATATTCGCCGACGCGGGAGCCGCCGAAGACGACGTGGGTATGCGAGTCGACGAAACCGGGCGCGACGACTTTCCCGCTCGCGTCGATAACCTCCGTCTCGGCCGATATCATGGGCTCGATATCCTTCTTAGCCCCAACCTCCGTGATCAGGCCGCCAGAGACGGCGACCCAGCCGTCGTTCACGAGACCGATAAGATCCGGCGAGTCGTCCTTGCACGTCAAAAGCTCCTTTGCGTTTTTTATGACCAATTCGGCCTTTCCAGCAGTAGAGTTCATAAAACCGCCCTCCCTTGGACTTGATTGAGCGTATTTTAATCCATCACCGTCAGATTCACGTCAGCCAAAAGCTCCTTTTCGTCTTTTCATGCAGTTCATATCTGCTTTTCAGATCATGACCGAAGCCGCCATTACAAGGGCGCAAAGCGCGAGAACCGCGGCGTCGCCGACGCCGAACGGGTATCGCTTGTAGCCGCTGTTCCGATTTCTAAGGTTAAATCCGCGCAGCTCGGCGGATATCGCGCCGTCCTCGATCTTTCGGACAGAGGATATCAAGAGCGGGACGCAGAGTGGCAGAATAAGGCGCAATTTTTTGAAAAAATTTTTCGTGTCGAACTCGACGCCTCTCGCGATCTGCGCCTCCATTATCTCTGCCATCTCGTCCGCAAAAAGCGGGATCAAACGTATCGCCGTCGTCAGGACAAACGCGTATTTGTACGGTATGCCGGTTCCTCGCACGAGCGCGTTCGATATGTCGCTCATCCGCGTTATGGAGAGCATCATGGCGAGCGGCATCGTAGCCGCGACCAGCCGCAGGACGAACAGCAAGGAGAACGACAGGCCGGCGTCTGTGATGTATAAGCCGAACGGCAGGGCTAAAAGTATCCTGCCCTCCCGGACGAAAAACAACTGCGCGAGGAACAGAACAACCGAAAGCTTGACCAGGGCGGAGAGCATCTTCAGCGAGCGGTCGAGTACGCCGGCTATGGCAGCCTGAAATAAATTGAGGAGCATGACTCCGACCACAAGCGCGTGGTTCCGCGTCAAAAAACAGGACGTACAGAGCCCGAACGCGAGCGCGAGTTTCGTGAGCGGGTTCAGCCTGTGCAGGGCCGAGTCGCCAGGCACGTAGTCGAGAAAGCTCTTCACTGCCTCGTCTCAGGCGCCCTGTTCGCGCGCTCGGTCAATTCAACCATGTCGTCCACGGTAAACGCGTCCGAGAACAATTCGCCGATTTTGTCCGGTTTGCCCAGCTCACCCAACTCACTCAAAAACATGGCGAGCGCCGGGATCTGCGCTGGCAGGAGCGACGCCTCGTCGAGGAGGCGGCGGTTCTTCATGATCTCCCTGACGGGCCCGTCGCCTATGAGACGACCACCGCTCAGGACGATGGCGCGCTTCGCGAAGTCGGCAGTCACCTCCATGTCGTGCGACACCATCAAGACGGTTGTCCCATCCGCGTTCAGGCGAGAGACTATCTCCATCGTGGAGAGACACTCCCTGTAGTCCAGGCCCGTCGTCGGTTCATCGAGGATCAGGAGCTTTGGTTTTGTGGCGAGCACCGATGCCAGCGCAACTTGCTGGCGCTCTCCCCGGCTCATGCCGAACGGGTCGATATCGCCGTCGAGCGCGAAGAGGCCAAGAACCTCGTCGCGTCTGCGCCTCCGCTCGTCCGGGCTCGCAACCACGTTTTCGAGCCCGAACATTATCTCGTCGGACACGGTGTTGCGGCAGATTTGCCTGTCTGGGTTCTGGAACAGAAACCCGACGCTTCGGGACAAGACGCTCGTTTTCACCTGTCGCGTGTCCTGCCCGCCGACTTTTACGCGTCCTGAAGACGGCTTCAGAAGCCCGTTGCACAGGCGGCAGAGTGTCGACTTGCCTGCCCCGTTTTCGCCTAACAGGGCGACGAACTCGCCGGGCGCGACGTAGAATGAGACGTCATTTATGGCACTCCCCGACATATAGCCGAAGCTGACGCCATCAAAGCGAAGCATGTACCGCCGTCCTCATCATCCGAGCCGCCTCCGGAATATTAGCGGGCGGTTCGCCGTCGTAGAGGCCATGTTCGCGCAGCCGCAGGGCGAGCGTCGTCACCCTCGGGATGTTCACCCCGGCGTCCTCGAGCTTCTCGGCGTTTTTCAGCACGCTCGCCACCGGGCCTTCGAGGATCAGACGCCCCCCGTTCATCACGGCGAGGCGCGAAACAAACTCGCAGAGCATCATTATTTTCTGTTCGACGACCACGATTGTCACGCCATGTTTTTCATTCAGCTCCCGCAGGGTTTCGAAAACCCTGCGGCTCGATTGTGGATCCAGCTCGCCAGTCGGTTCGTCTAAAACCATGATCTCGGGCTTGAGCGCCGTTATCGCCGCAATCGCGACCTTCTGCTTCTGTCCGCCGCTCAGTGTGCTTATCGCCCTCGTTCGCAGATCCGATATCCCGGCTGCGGCCAAGGCGTACTCGACGCGGCTCTCTATCTCGTCGCGCGGAACTCCGAAGTTTTCGAGCCCGAATAGCACCTCGTCATCGACGACGGAAGCGAACAACTGTCCTTCGATGTCCTGAAAGAGACTCCCAACGCTCCTAGCCAGTTCCTCAGGGCTCGACTCCAGCGTCGCGCGTCCGCCGACCGCCGCGTCGCCGCTGAAAACGCCATCGTAGTAATGAGGCACGAGGCCGTTTATAACGCGCGTCAGCGTCGACTTTCCCGCGCCGCTCTGGCCTATGATTCCCAAAAAATCGCCGCGAGCCGCTTCGAGCGTGACGTTCGTGAGAGCGTTTTTGGGGTTTCCCTCGTATGAAAAGCTGACGTCCTTGATTTTGATCAAGAGCGATCCCCGGCCGGGAGTTTTCTCTTTGTCGCAAGCGTAAGGGGCATGTAGAGCGCCTGGACGATGATCGAGTTTATCAGCGCCGTCCCGAAAATAATCGCCATGAAGATCGCGAGCGGGGTCGGTTTGATGTCGAAGCCGGAGTAGTACATGAAGTACATGACCCCTATGAACGTAAAACCGCTGACGAGAGTGCTGAAAAACGTGCAGACCACAGGTTTCGCCGAAATTTTCCCGACGTTCATCGGAATCATCGCCATCGCAGACATGGCGACGGCGCCGGCGAGCTCGCTCACGAAATTTATGTACGGCTGGCCAGGGAAGAACTGGCAAATCGCCCCAGAGAGCAGCCCTATGATGGCGGCCTCGCGGATACGCGGCTTTATTAGCAGAATTATCAGGCAATACATAGCTATGATGAAGTTTGGTTTCATCCCGAAGTTTATGACTGAGCCCACACAAAATTTAAGCACCGCCCCGGCCGCGAGCAGAACGCCTATCAGCATCACTTCGAAAACCCCGAGCCCTTTCCTCGTCTCGCGCCCTTTCGCATTGGCGCCGCTTTTGTCCAAATTTTTTGTCTCGCGCATCTTTTTCTCCTCCTCACATTTATAATGGTTACTGTGAAATGATTTCAATATACGAAATATGTCTAAAGTGCTCATTTATATCGACGCGCCCGCGGAGAAAGAAGAAATAAAGTTAACGGTTTGTCCAATCCTCAAGCGCGAGGTTTTTGACGCGCGAAAATTCACTCGTATTGTGCGTGACGAGAATCCCGCTTCGCGAAAGGACAGTCGCGGCAATAACAATATCGTTAGGGCCTATAAGCCGGCCGCCGCGTTCCAAGTCTGACCGGATAAAACGATAACAATCAGCGGCTTTTGCGTCAAAAGGCACAATTTCATAGAGGGCGAGGAAGCGCCGGAGCCGCGGCAAATTGAACTCACGCCTCGCGCTTTTTTCAGCGCCATAAAGCAGCTCGGCAACCACCATTGAAGGGATTTTGATATCTTCCGCACTCGTCGCCATAAGCTTTTCAGCGATTGCTTCAAACATCTTTCTATCGAAGTAAATATAAACGCTGCTGTCGAGAAACCAGGTCATTCAAAGTTTTCCATCAACCGGTTGAATTCCCATGGTATTTCCGGAGGCTCTGTAAATGTCTCGTCAGGCTTCGCGCTGTCATAAAGCTCGCGGAGCGTATGCCAGACTTCCTCGTCAGTATGCGCCTTTGCGGAAAAATGTTCATCGATGATGGCCGCCGTATATCGAGACAGAGATTGGCCGTTTTCCTTCGCCGCGGACGAAAGCTTGGAAAAAGTGTCGTTATCGAGATACAGGGATAATTGTGACATCGTCAGGCGGCTCCTTTCCTGTTCAGGTATATGTTGAATTATACTTGCTTCATGAGGCGGTCGCAAGAATAAAACTATATAGAGCCCCGTATCATTTTTCATTTTTCATGTCCGAGCCCGAGTGAAAACGCGCCGAGAAAGGTGACAATTCCGGAGCCTTAATATGATATGATATGATACGTATATTATTTAGGACGCGCAAGGACTACCAGCGAGAGCAGAATTCAAAACACGTGCCTCGATTGTTTGTGGAGGTGAGAAATGCCGGAGACGCAAACGCGAAAAGGCCTCGGCCTGGCCGGGGAAATGGCGGAATGAGAAAGTTTTCACGCAACCTTTAACAGGAAGATAGGAGGCAACACTCATGAGAAAGATTTTCCCGAGCTTCAAACTTATTGCGCTGCTGATTGTCGCG
>JAITOY010000045.1 GCA_031289775.1 Synergistaceae bacterium | reverse complement strand
ACACCGGCTCCAGGCGTGACGAGAAACTTTATCTTTGCGTCCGCCGCCAACGTCTCGCCGGAGAACATGGCGAGCGCGAAGAGGACGAACAGCGCGCGCGTCAATGATTTCATCTTTGCGTCCGTTCCTTTTGTTATAACCGCTGATCACTCCTCATACATCCATACTTGGCTTCGTTATTTCCAGCGTACATCCCAGCTATAACTCGAAATTCATGGTGAGATAATACGTCCTGCCCTCCACCGGATACCAGAGCATCCTGGTGGGCCCGTTAAACCCGTCGGGGCGCATCCGCCAGTCGTCCGCGTCGTTGAAGATGTCGTCCACTCCGGCGACGAGCTGCGTCGTCGGACTGATGTCGTACTTGACGCCGATGTTCCAGACGTTTCGCGCGTCAAAGAGCACCTTCTGCGACGAGTCGGCGTA
Organism: Synergistaceae bacterium; assembly: GCA_031289775.1. GTDB lineage: Bacteria > Synergistota > Synergistia > Synergistales > Synergistaceae > JAITOY01. Next base: position 6,439 of record JAITOY010000045.1, on the reverse strand, counting down.
GTTCCCGCCCGTGTACTGATACTCGACGAAGACCGCGCCGTTTTTCTTCAGCTTGTGAGTCAGTCTCGCCGTCCCGCTCCACTCTGGCCGGTTCGGGAGTTTCATGCCGCCCGATCTCACGCTCCCCGCGTCGTCCGGCGTCCTGTTCTCTCCGTCAATCCATGTCCCGGAGAGCGCGAAGTTCCACCGTTCCCAATCAAAGGCCGTCTCGAGCTCCGCTCCTTTCACCGTCGCTTTTGCTATGTTTTGGTAGCGCCCGAATCTAGGGTTCTCCATGTCAAACTCGATCAGGTTCTCCGAGTCGCGCCAGAAGGCGGACAGCGACGCGCTGGTCTTTACCCCTCCCTCTCGCCTGCGGGTCCCCGTCCAGATGAGCCCGATGTCAAACTGCGTCCCAGTCTCCCATTCGATGTCTGACGCGGCTGGCAAAATGAACGCCCCGTCCCCGTACTGCTCGTAGGTGTTCGGCGACCGCGCGTAAGTGCCGTATGCGCCCTTGAGCATCCACTCCGGCGAGCCGAAGAGAGATTCTTTTGTCAGCGCCAACTGCCATGTGAAATGGTCGTCGCTCTCCTGCTTGTGCCAGCGTATCGACGGAGTGGCCAATAAGGTCCCGGCCCGGTCGAGCGCGATGGTGTCCTGGAGGCCCAAGCTCCAGTCCTCGCGGCTGTAGCTGTCTATGCCGTTCAGGTACTCGAACAGGCTGTCGCCCTTGACCTTCAGGCGCTCGTCCGAGTATTCGCCGAGAAACTCCAAAAAATGCCGCTCGCCAATCGCCCGGCTCGCGTTGAGCGAAAAACCGACGCGCGAGGCGTCGTACTCGCTCTTTGTGACGTTCATGCCGCCGATGGGACTCAGCGATTCGCCGCGTCTGCTGTCGTAGTTTTTAGTCTGGCCGGTGTAGAGGACATCCCAGCCCCAGTTGATCTCGCCGTTTTTGCCGGAAGTTTGGCTCCTGCCGAGCGATAAATCCCACCTGTCGGTGTCCAGGAGCGCGCCGGGCCGCTGATATTTGTCCGGCTTGTCGAGCCCTGGAGCGACCAGTGGCAGATCCCTGTTTCGCCTCACCCACGCGCCGCGCGCCCTCCAGTGTTCATCCTCCCATTTCAGGAGAACGTCCGCGTTCTCGAATCCGTTGCCACGGCGCTCTCCGCTGTAGTCGTCGCCCAGGTTGTACGGCGTCCCGCCGTCGTTCCAATAGCCAAAGTCCCCGTCGTAGGTCTCGTACCCGAACGACCCGAAAAATTTCCCGTCAGCGAGCGGAGCGCCGTATGAGATCGTCCCCTTTCGCCTCCCGAACGAGCCGGCGCCGAGTGAGAACGTCGTCTCCGGCGCCGCCGGCGTCTTGGTTACTATGTTTATGACCCCGCCCATTGCCTGAGCCCCGAATTTAGCGGGGATATATCCTTTATAAACTTCGACGCGCGCCACGTTGTCGATGGGGATTGACGACAGATCAACAGCCGATTCGCTCTGGAGGTTCATCAATATGCCGTCCACATAGACGGCCACCTGAGCCGACGTGCTTCCCCGGATGCTCGCCACCGAGTAGCCGTGGCGCCCCTGGAGACGGATTATCCTAAGCCCCGGAACATCTTCCAGGAGGTCGGGGAGAGTGCGCTGTTCGCCCTTGAAATCCTCCGGCCTGATGACGGTCACGCTCCCCGGCGACAGGTATTTGTCCTCGCTGTCCTCGTCCGCCTCGTAGATCGCCGATCCGACGACCAGCTCCTCGGGGAGCTGCACAGCCGCTGGCGCGGCTGTCGCGCAGTTCCCCAGCACGAGAAGCATGGCCAATAATTTAAAATAAGAGCATCGCGTTATTGAGAATGGCATAATATTTTTCGCCTCGCTTATCGTTTTTCGCGTTTTTTCAAGCCCGCGAACGAAACATACATCAGAGAGGCCAGCCAGATAAGCACGGCCGCGCAAACTAAACTAAAGGCTCCGGTGTCGCAGCCGCCTCCGCTCCCTCCGCTGGTTTCCTCGTCTCCGCCCTCGTCAATCGCGATCCCGTTCAGCAGGGCGACGGAATACACGTTGTCGCCAAGCTCGGCGGGCGTAAACTCGCGGAGCGGCGATCCTGTCTTGCTCCGCGCCTCCAGCGATTTGCCGGTCATGCACCAGAGGATGGAGTCCGCCTCGTCCCACAGGATGCCCCACGAATATCCCTTGCCCGCCGCGCCGGAATATTCCTTCACGACCGCGCCGGCGTCTCCCTCGGCAAGCCCGCTCTCCGTGGTCACATACAGCCTCGCCCTGAACGTGTAGTCCGCGCTGTAGCTGCCGGCGAGGATGAACGCCGTGCCGTCGTCCGCGAAATCCACGCCGTATAGACCGACGTTCACGGATTGCCCGTCAATCGTGTATGGCATGTCGTGGCCGTCCAGGACCTGTTTCACTGTCATACTCGAGAGATCGGCCTGCCAGACGCCGCCCCAGGAATCCGGCCCCTGATAGCCGCCCATCGCGGCGACGTAGAGCTTGCCGCCCCGATACGCCATAGTCACCGCGTTCTTCGCGGCCTTAGCGGAATCACCAGAATTATCAGAATCGCCGGACGAGTCCCCGATCCGGACTTTCCTCAGCACGTTCAGCTCAGGGTCGAACTCCACGATCTCGCTCGCCTCGTATTGCGTCACGCCGTTGTAGGGCATCCCGTAGAGGACGTAAATTTTCCCGCCTTCGATGTGGATGGCCTCGGCGTGAGGCGACACAGTGTGCCCGTTCTCGGCGTGGCGCTCGTAGTGATACGCCCTGTCGCGCGCATATCCGTCCTTCATGTCCACGCGGACTACCTCGCCCGTGTCCTCGGCGTCCGATCCCAGGGCGAAGCTCTCGTAAGTCGTCAGGTACAAATATTGCCCGCTGGAGGCAGCCGAGTGAAAATTCGTCCCCCAGTCCGTCGTATTGACGATCGGGTTCTCCCAATCCGGCGGCGCATAGACGTAAACCGTGTCGTTTGCCGCGTAGTGGTATTCGCGAATCATCGCCCGCGCCGCACCGTTGTGATCCTCGAACGTGAAGCCGGCCGCGTCGCCCCCGTAGTTCGCGACGAGGTTTTTATGTATCCTGAACGACCCGTCCCAGGTCACGACTCCCGCCGACCCAGTGTTGTAGTTCGACGAAGCGTAGAAGATATCCGCGTCGGCCCTGACACAGCTGGAAAAAGTCACGGTCAATATTGTTAAAACCAGAGCGAGCGCCTTAATACGTCTCAATTTCTCAATCCCCTTTCAATCTTTCGATTTATCCGGATATAAAATACAAAAAAAGAGAGGCCCTCTCCGATGAAGGCCTCTCTTTGCGTTTATCTCGTCGCTGCCGGAGAAACAGACTTGTGGCTGCCGCTCGATAAAAACACATACGCCCTCGCGTTTAATCTAAGCTATGCCCGACAGGTCTCCTGGCTCTCGATCATCCTACGCCGCGCTTTCCCAGCTCTCTCTTTGAGAGCCAGTAGCTAACATGCGGTTTCGTCCCGATTACAGTGGCGGGGCCGCTCTGGTTTTACACCAGATTCCGGACGCCGGGCATACTATATTGTTATTGGTGTATTTCACCTCCTTCATATAACCATGATTTTGCGTTTTTGTCCACCATCAGGTGCGTTTGTACTGTGAGTGCGCTAATACCTGTATAACTCAGGCGGCTTCGACTAGTTTGGGGCAGATCACGAAACGGAAGTTAAACTACGTTAAGACCATAGAGGCTTGTAATTAGCGGATCTCCAGCACCGCGCTATGCGGTTTAGTAGTTCACTCGCGGACACCAAATCTTCTGACCCATCCCGTCTCTGTTGACCTCACATATAGCCTCTCTCGTACATCCTGGGAATGAGAGCGTTATGGACGTAGCGGATCATCGTCGTGAAGTCAAAGACCGGAAGTCCCGTCGCCATGTGGACGGCATGGGCATAGGGGGGAAGGTCGCTACATTCGAGTACTATAGCGGCAACCTCCGGGTTTTCTCGCATCATCCTGAGGACGACTCTTAAAACTTCCTCCTCTATTTGGCCGGAGTCGAGCGTGCCCTTTTCCTCCAGCACCGATGTCCGAAATTCGAATTGATCCTCCATGCCGTAGACAGCGAGAGGAGTGTCGGGGGCTATCCCGACATTCCGAAAGTGCTCGTTGGTGAGCGCTCCAGCATTGGCCGAGATCACGCCTATTTTCTGGCTCGGCTTGAGAGTCTGCCGTATGAAGGGAATCTGGAGAAGGCTTGAAAGGAAGACCGGTACATCTACAGCTGAGGCGACCTGTGGCTGAAACAGCGCCATGAAACCACAGGCGCCGGTTATCGCTCGGACGCCCTCGGCCTCGAGCTCTCTCGCTCCTCTGATGAATGGTTCGAGCAGGCTTGAATCGCGCTCGTTCAAGAGGCGTTCTATCGACGCGCCCTTCACCTCCTTGTAGCGGACGGGGAAATCGTACGTCGTCGCATTGCCGACGTTGCCAGGGATGCAGGGATATGCCGCGTCGAGTATTAATATTCCTATAGGTTCCCCGTCCCACGAGCGGGTTTTACTTTTTATCCTGTAGATTGTCATCTCATTTGCGCTTATATAAACGCCGGCTCGATCACGAGGTCGCCCTCGGCGAAGCGGCTGAGCCGGAAGTTGCGGATGTCGGCGAATGTGCGTTCGCCAAAAAACATCTCCTTAGCGAGGCGCCCTCCGCTCGGGCCGAACTGTAGACCATGCCCGCTCCATCCGCAGTTAATCCACAGGCCCTCCACGGGGGCCCAGTCGATGATCGCCTGATGATCCGGTGTGACGTCGTACGGGCCGGACCATTGATGGACGACCCGTACCCCCTTTAGCGAGGGTATACGCTGGAGCACGCTTTTCGTAACTCCCTCCAGGAATTTCGCGCTGTTGCCGCTTTCGAACACCTTAGGTTCATCCTGGTCGTCTCGCCCGAAGAAGAAGCTCCCGTTCGGAACCTGTTTGAAGTAAGCTCCGTCGTCGAGACAGAGCGTCATAGGACACTCGAACGGTTCTATTGGCTCAGTGACGAGCAGGTTGTGGCGTTCCGGAGTGACGGGCAAATCTACACCGACTGTGGCGGCGAGCGGCGTGGACCAGGGACCTGCCGTGAGCAGAACCCTTGGCGCGCTCCACTCCTCGCCGGCTGCGACGACCCCTTTGATCCTGTCCCCAGACGCCAACAGACGCTCGACCGGGGCATAAGTCCTCACTCTCGCCCCTAATTTTTGGGCGGCGCGCCCATACGCCATAGTGAGAGCGTGCGGATTTATGTGGCCATCCCTCGCGCAAAAGGCGCCTCCTATCATGCGGTTCACGTCGATGTAAGGCCAGCGGCGTTTTATCTCCTGTGGCGTCAGATTCTCGGACGGGATATCCAGGCCTTGTTGCAGCGCGACGTTTTTTTCGAGTTGAGCTTTGCTCTCGTCAGTATACGCGATCCAGAGGTAACCCCACTGCGTGAATTCGAGCTTGTGCTCGCCGCCCAGTTCATCTTCGAGGGTTGGGAAACATTCGAGGTTGTACTTCGCGAGCCGACAGTTGACCTCCGTGCCGAAGTGTTGACGTAAGCCGGCAGCGCTTCGTCCCGAACCCCCGCTCGAAAGATATTCTCTCTCGAACAGCACTACATCAACGCCGCTCTTAGCGAGACAATACGCCGCAGACGCGCCGTGCACGCCTCCTCCGACTATGATCGCGTCCGCTGTTTTTCTCTCGTTCACCGCGCTCACCCGGAAGCATCCTCCCTACCCCAGGCGCATAGCCCAAGTTTCACAGGTTTCACTGGCGGACGAATCGTCCCGGGGTTTATTTTATCCATCGGCTCGCCTGTGGCGCGCGCGAGCTCCCTCATTATGATGTCGCGGCACCCGCGTCCTTGACACTGTCCCATACCGACGCGGAGCACCCTCTTTAACTCGTCTAAATTCCGATACCCTCTGTCGACCCAGGAAAGGATCTCCTTCATGGTCACCTCTTCGCAACGACAGACCACAACATCGTCAAACTCCATTCAACTCACACCACCCTTATCGCTCTTACGTCGTTCGCCGAGCCGTAAGGTATCTCCACATGGACAACCCTCGTACGGTTTTTCAGCGGCTCGGCGATACCCACAATTTTGCCGCTGCACACAAACTCCCCCGTTCTGCCCAGGCACTTCACAACGCTGCCTCGCTCCGGAACGGGCAGCATCTCGTACGGTAACTTTATCAGCGCGAGTCCGCCTTCCAGTGACAGATCGACCACGAAGCAGGCGAGTCCCGGGCACCTCGCCACGCATAGAGCACAGCCTGTGCATTTTTCGTAATCTATCCTGGGCACGTCGTTGATATCGGAAAATTTCATGATCGCGCCTGTCGGGCAAGACGTGTTGCATGGGTTGCACGGAATACGCTGCGGGCACTCGACTACGACGAGCCCGCCGCAATGCTTCCTCCAGAGATCCTCTGG
>JAITOY010000013.1 GCA_031289775.1 Synergistaceae bacterium | reverse complement strand
TCCTCCAGAGAGACCCTCTCCGCTCCGATCTTTTTCGCGGCCGCGTCCATCTCGGCGCTCTCAAAGGAGTCGTAATATAGAACGCTCATGCCGACTCCTACCGCTTTTTGCGCGAGCCTCCGGCCAATATTGCCGAAACCGGCTACGAAGAGCGTCTGCTCGCAGATGCGGCGAGGGATATCCTTCACGGCCTTCGCGCCCCAGGCGCCGTTTCTGACGTTTGCCGCGTAGAGGCTCAGCTTCAGATTCTGGCGATATATCGCCGCCACGACGTAGTCCGCCACGTCCTCGGCGCAGTATCCGGGTACGTTGGTGACGGAGATGCCGAGCTTGCTCGCGGAAGCGACGTCCACGTTGTTGTACCCGATGCCGTACACGGAGATAACTTTGCAACCCTTCAATTTTTCCATAAGTTCCAGCCCTACCGGCACATCGATCTGGCAGATCAACGCGTCCGCCGTCTTACCGTAGGAATCCAGCTCCTCCTGCGCCGCTTTCGAGGAAATCAGTATCTCACAGCCCGGATGCGTCCGCCGTAAGTATTCAGTTTCCGCGTCGTAATCCTGCCATTCGTCATCGACGATCCAAAATCTCTCCATTTTCTTCCCCCCTGACTTTTTTCAAGCGTTCCGATGGATTGAGCATGTACAGACGGCCTTCAAAGCGCGATGTCAATAAAGCCTCAATATGTTTTCCTCGCTCGACTCGATATGCTTCAGCAACAGGCAGGCGATTTCGCCGCCGTCCCTTTTCTTGATGCGCTCCACGAGGTCGAGATGTTGACCGATCGTGTCGAAGAGATTCGAGAGGGATTTTGCTGACAACAGTTGGAAGCGCTCGATCTGTGCGTTATACGGCGAGAGTATATTCCTTATGCGTTCGTTCTGCGTATATTTCGTTATAGCCGCGTGAAACTCCATGTCGAGCGCCGCGATCTCCCGCAGGCTTACCTCGCGCCCATCTTTGAGCTTCGTTTCCTTCTCCCTCCACCTGTCTTCGATCTCAGCGATAAGAGCTTCTGGGATATAGCGCACAGCGCTCCTCGCGGCAAAGGGTTCGAGCAGCTTTCGAACCTCGTAAATTTCCTTCACGTCCTCCACTGAGATGGCGGAGACGAAGGCCCCCTTCCCAGGGATCAGGTTGACATAACCATCCCTCGCCAGAGCGCGGAAGGCCTCTCTTATCGGGGTACGGCTGATGTTGACCAGCGTCGCGAGCCGGCTCTCGCTTAAGGGTTCCCCGTCCTCGAGACCGCCGTTCAGTACGCTGTCCTTCACCCATTCATAGGCTTTTGTCCAGAGCCTGCTATCCTTTACGACCGTATTCATTTTTATAAGACCTCCGAAGTGGATAATTACAGTATACTAATGAAATACAGAAATGCAAGAGGGCAAATACATATCACAATCGCTTTTTTTGCGTCGGTCTCTGCCGCAAAAAAGCCGCGAGCGCGATGCGTTAAATTAAACTCCTCTCAAATTTATCCCTTCGAGAGGAGTTTGTTAAAATACAAAAAACATGATATTTGTCATTTTTAGCTAAATTAAGCTACCGACGTAATTTCTTTAAAATTAAGCGCTCTGATATCGTCTACAGCAACGGCGATCGCTTTTTTCGCGCTCTCCGCGTCTTCGTTCAGAGGCTCGCAGTAAAACACGACGTCGTTAATCTTGTCGCCGCGCGCAAGGCGAACGTTGCCGAGCATATCGGACAGAGTGATTTTGTAAAGCACGTCGTAGCCGCCCATGTTGAGCCAGCTCTTATTATTCAGCAGAGCGTCGATATAGCTCTGCCAGATCAAGGTAGAGGAAAAATCGGCGCCCTCGATACCGTATTTGCAGACTAGCAGGGATCGCTCTCCCTGTTTTGTTATCGCGAGATTCGCGGAGATGTAGTCCGCGCTTTCCGATGTAGGCGTAGCGCTGATGCCGGTTTTTTCCCAGCTCTTTATGAAATCGAGCGCGTCTTTTTCGAAAAAGCCGAGGAGTTGCGCTTTTGTCGGCGGGGGCGTTACGTAGGAGCCGATCACGTAAGCAAGGAAGCTGGCTACGACGCCGATTAAAACGGGGTCGAGCGACAGCTCCCATCCGGCGAACAACTGTCCCAGTGCCAGCACAAGATAGCTGATGCTTCCGATGATGAACGCGGCAAGCGCGCCAGCCGTATTACCGCGCCGCCAGTAGAGCGCGCCGACGATAGGAATAAAATAGCCGCAGGTTGCCAGAGATGCGGCCATGAATACGGCGTCCAGAATGCTCGGCATCACGAGCCCAGCCACGACTCCGAGGGCCAGAGCGATGGCGATGGAGGCGCGGGAGGCCCATACCATTTCCCTCTGACTCGCGTTCGGGCGGAGATACCTCTGGTAGATGTCTTTCGAGAGGTTGGAGGCGGACGACGTGGAGAAGTTGGATATATTCGACATGGCAGCCGCCATAAAACCAACCACGATAATGGGGATGATCCATCCGGGCAGGACAGCCTGCATGAGCTTATACACGATAAGTTCCGTGTTGAAGTCAACCGGCTGTTGGCTGGGTGGGCCGATCACGACCCAAGCGCCTACTGCCATCATGATCGTAAAGATATAAACGATCGCGTTCATACCGGCGCCGACAATGGCGCCTTTGTAGGCGTTTTTCGTGTCCTTGGCCATCCACATCCGCTGCCAGGGGCTTTGCTCCGTGGACCAGGCTGGCCAGTAGGCGAGGATAAGCAAAACGGTCGTGCCGAGGCCAAAGCCCATGAGGTTGTACCAGGATACGCCCGAGTCGAGCGTTGGGATCGAGAAGATGGGCGTTCCAACTGGCCAGATGCTTCCGCCGGAGTTGATGATATCCGTCCCCTGAACGAGCGCCGCGATCCCGACTACCGCTCCGACGAGAAAGAGCAAACCGTACTGGATCATCTCCGTGAAAACAACGGTGTTCATTCCCCCAAGATTGACGTAAACCATGGTGATCACAACGATGACGATCGCACCAATCCAGCCGGGCCAGCCCATGAAGGTTTCAAACACGTACTGCAGAGCGATGAATTCCATCGCCGAGTAACCAGCGAACGCGACCAGGATGATCAGAGCCAGCCAGGGACGGACGGATGCGTTGTAGCGCATCTCGAGGAATTCGGGCTGCGAGATGGCCGGGATTCTGCGAATACGCTTCGTGAAGATGATACCGACGAGCGCAATGGCCGCGAAATTTGGAATCGCCAGATAAAACATGGCGCCCATTCCCTCTCCGTACAGCCAGCCTGCCTGGCCGGTGAAGCTGGACAGACCGAACCACGACGCCGCGAGGCAGAAGCCTATGCTCCACCAGGAGAGATTGCGGTTCGCCATCCAATATGATTCCATAGAATTCGTATTTTTAGCCTGTTTGAGGCCAATGCCGACCAAAATGGCCAAATAAGCTATAAATAAAACCGAACTAACAATAGACATTTCTCACCCTCCATTTCTCCATGCATATATAAGTTTTTGAAAAAAGAAAGACGCGCTGACAAAACGCTTATCGGCGCGTCCCGCGTTTTATTACGCGTTGACGATAACCTTGCGGAAAATATCTTCTATATCGTCGATGGAGACCGGCTGCCGCGCGCAACCCTCTATGTCTATCTCCTTCATTGCGTCTTCGCTCATTTTGTGGATATGCTCCTTTGTGACTGGGCCGATATCCACTTTTTCCGAAACCCCGATTTCCTTGAACAGCTTGTGTATTTTGTCGATCAGGATATCGGCGGCTTTGTTCTCCGCGACGTTAAACTGGGTTGGGTCGATGTAGGCTAGGATTTCGCTGTACAGTTTAGGAATGGTGTTTTTGGTATACTCAATCGTCGGAATTTGAGAGACGCCGACGCCAAGTCCGTGTGGCACCCCATGAATCACGGAGAGTGGACAGCTGACAGCGTGAGGCAGAGTGCAACCGTTCTTGGACTGTGCGATTCCGGCGTACATGGACGCGAGAGACATATAGTCACGTGCGGTTTTGTCGCCTTTGACAGCAGCCGGTAGATATTCGAACACAAGCTTTATGGCCTCTAGCCCGACCAGTTCGGCGATTTTGTTATCGAGCGTCGCGGTATAGGCCTCGACGGCGTGCCCCAGAACGTCGAGCCCCGTGTTTGCAGTGATTGACGCCGGCATTTTATATGTCAGCTCCGGGTCGACAAACGCGTACGTCGGCGCTATATCAGTCGTGAGCAGGAGATCCTTCAGATTGTCGCTGTCGGTGATGACGATACAGTCGGACACCTCTGACCCAGTGCCTGACGTAGTGGGGATCGCTACTACGGGAAGCAGCGGTTTTTCAATCTTCCTCGCGCTCTCCCCCCTCATGTATAAGTACTCCATGATGCCTCCGCCATTGGTTGCGATAACCGCCGTGCCCTTGCCAACGTCCATGACGCTGCCGCCGCCTATCGCTATTACCATCTCGCAGCCCTCTTTTTTGCACAGCGCGGCGCAGGCGTCCACCGACGCGGCCTTGGGGTTCGGAAGCACCTCGTCGAACAGGGCGTATCCTATCCCGTTTTCTTTGAGAATATCGAGCGTTGGTTGAACGATGCCCAAGCCGACGAGCTGTTTGTCGCTAACGACGATTACTTTTTTGACATTTTTGGCGTTGACGGCGCTCATTATCTCCTTCGACTTGCCGACGCCGAACTCGATGACCGTTGGAAAGTTGAACGTAAAATTCGGTATCATTATAAACTCCTCCTTAAAATTAGGGACAAGGTGCGCAATAATAAACTATGCAATATGTATTTAGTGCAATGCTTTCATACATTCAGCTGATGAGGTAAAGTTTGTAAATTATTACGCACTCCCTTAGTCGTTATTTTTTCAGGAAACGCGTCCAGGTCGGTCTACTCTGCGTCGAACCAGCCTGTGGGCGCCACGGCTGTGTTGATGTTAATCTGCTTGACTTCGGTATAGTCGTCCAGTCCGTATGTGCCAAGCTCGCGGCCGAGCCCGCTCTGTTTGTAGCCGCCCCAGGGCGCCTCGTTGTAGACGGGCCCGTATGTGTTGATCCAGGTTATACCGGCTCTGATTTGCCTGACGACGCGTATTGCCTTCGAGATATCGTTGGAGAAGACGGCTGCCGCGAGTCCGTAAATCGTGTCGTTGGCGAGCCTGACCGCCTCTTCCTCACCGTTGAATTTTTGCAGAACGAGAACGGGTCCGAATATCTCCTCCTGGACTATGGCCATATCTGGTCTCGTTTCCGTAAAGATCGTCGGCTCTATGAAGAACCCCTTTTCGTAGCCCGGCTTTGTGATACGATTTCCACCGCAGGCGATCTTCGCTCCTTCGGCTTTTCCCTTCTCGATGTACTCGAGCACTGTTTTCATGTGGGCTTCACTTATAAGCGGGCCCATCTTCACGCCCTTGTCCAGACCGTTGCCGATCTTGATTTTTTTGGTTTTTTCAACGAGGGCCGCGAGATATTTGTCATAAATGGGCTCCTCCACCAGCAGGCGGGTTGAAGCCGTGCATACCTCGCCCTGGTTATAGAAGGCCCCGAACAAGCCGTAATCCACCGCCGCGGCGAAATCCGCGTCCGCGAAGATGACGTTTGGGGATTTCCCGCCCAATTCGAGAGTGACTCCCTTTATATTGGACGCCGCGGCAGTCATAACCTTGCGTCCCACGCTAACACTGCCTGTGAAGGCGACCTTGTCGACGTCGAGGCTCTCGGCGATAGTCTGGCCGACCGCGTCCCCCGATCCGGTGACTATATTGACGACCCCAGCCGGAAAAGCGACTTTTTCAAACAGCTCGAACATGAAAAGATTCGAGAGAGGCGTCAGCGACGCTGGTTTGAAGACAAGGGTGTTCCCGGCGGCGAGCGCCGGAGCTAGTTTCCACGCAGCGAGCGACATCGGGAAATTCCATGCGCTGATGAGCCCGCAAACGCCGATGGGCTCGCGCACGGAGATGCTGTGAACGGCTGGGTCGTGTACGTTGTAGCTCTGCCCGCCCGGTTTGTTGATCAGTCCCGCGTAATACCTGAAGCAGGCCGCAGAATCGTAAACGTCGTACTCGGACTCGATCAGGGCCTTCCCCGTGTTTTGAGTCTCGATCTTTGCCAGCTCGTCGACGTGAGTCGTCATTTCATCGGCGAAAGCCCAGAGCAACTTTGCCCTGTCGGGCCCCGGCATACCGCTCCATTCTCCTACGTCGAACGTCTCCCTTGCTATGGAGATAGCACGTTTCGCGTCCTCTGCGCCACCGTCAGCCACCCTTGAGAGTACGCTGCCGTCGCACGGGTTGATTATTTCCCGTACGCCTTTGTCGAGTGCCTCCACCCATTTTCCGCCTACGAACATTTTTTTGACTTCACTCATTGATTATTCATTCTCCTTCCTCATTTGCTTCATCGCTATTACCCCATTACCTCAAACTCAATGCTACTGTAATGGATTGTCAAGAGTTTATCGCAAATTTAGCTCGCTGAGGAAACTCGATAATAAAATAAACATAATAGCCAACAGGTTATCCTTTTTAAGCGCCAAAAACGGCGATTTATTCAGGATAAAATATAAGTGAAAGTTTCATATGCGGAAAATTTTCTTGACAATGAATCGCAGTATATCGATTGTATGCTATGATGTCAACACGCGCGCACGTATGATATGAAATGAACGTATGATATGAGAAATATTTTATTTGAGCCATTTATGTTCATACATATAAGGATGGCACTGCACATTCAGGAAATGAAGATTCGTTCGGAAGATTAAGGGAGTTCGGCATTTCAGCGTTTTTTCGCGCGATCCTCAATGGTTTGATCGTTAATCGCTTTTGGGGCTTATTGACGACTTGAGAAACTGTGGTTACAATGATAAATCAACATTGAAGTAATTAACTCCAATTGGCGAGAGCAACGGCAAATCCGGGACGCTTGGGCGTAGCTTATCGGAGGATGTTATGCTATTTGCGACTGTGACGGTTTCTCCTTACTTCCAATTTTATTTTCGTAGAATTTTAAATATGCGTTGGCTGGAGGTTTGCGGAAGATGGCTTTATTGGAGACGAAAGGCGTTTCAATTCAATTTGGCGGTCTCTGGGCCGTGAAAGACGTCGACTTCCTGATCGACGCGAAGGAGATAGTGGGGCTGATTGGGCCGAACGGCTCCGGGAAGACGACTTTCCTCAACATCATAAGCGGCGTCTATCGCGCCACTCACGGCGCCGTTACCTTGCAAGGCGAGGATATCTCAGCTCTGAGGGCTTATTCGATTTTCAAGAAGGGCATAGCCCGCACATACCAATCCAGCAGGTTATGCTGGGATTTGAGCGTTGCCGACAATATTTTGACGGGGCTTTACTCGAAGCAGATGAACGGTTTTTGGGACGTTATCCTGCGCCCTCGAAGGGTAGACAGCGAGATTTATGATTCTCTCCAGGAGTGCATGGATATTTTGAGCTATTTCAACCCGGGTCTCTTTAAACGCCGTTACGAGCTGGCGAAAAACATACCGCACATCGACCGCCGCCGCATAGAGATTTGCAGAGCGCTTGTCGGCCAGCCGGCCGTTTTGCTGCTCGACGAGCCGACCGCAGGCTTAAACGGCGAGGAGACTATGCAGATGATGAAGGACATTCACAAAATCAGGGAAATAAACAAGGATATCTGCATAATCATCATAGAGCATGACATGAAGGTCATGGAGAGCGTACCCGAGCGGATCGTCGTCTTCAACGCCGGTCAGAAGATAGCCGAGGGGATCTACAACGAAATCGTCCGCGACAAAGACGTTATCAGCGCCTATCTGGGGGGAGCGGCCATATGAACGACGCTGGGCCGAACGTATTGGAGATCGGCGGTCTGGACACGAGCTATGGCCGGATCCCTATGCTGCGGGGCGTCACCTTGGATGTCCCCAGCGGACATGTGTGTTGTGTTCTCGGGGCGAACGGCGCCGGAAAGACGACGCTGGTCAAGGCTATCCTGAACATGGTGAAGGCTGACGCTGGAAGCATGAAACTCGACGGCAAGAGCATGGACGCATGGCCGACGCACAAGAGGGTCGAAGCTGGCATAGCCCTCTCGGCGGCTGCTGTAGGCACGTTTCACAAGATGACGGTGGAAGCCAATTTAAAAATGGGCGCTTATTACATAAACGACGACTCGCTTCTGCGAGAGCGCCTCGAGGAAATCTACATTTCCTTCCCCGTGCTTCGCGAACGCCTTCAACAAAAGTCCGGCACACTGTCGGGCGGAGAGCGCACGATGCTTGCCATCGCGAGATCCGTCATCAACAAACCCAAACTGCTGATACTCGATGAACCGTCACTTGGCCTGGCGCCAATCATGGTCGAGACGGTCTTCGAGATCATCCGCCGCCTCTGCGCGCAGCAGATGAGCATTCTGCTGGTAGAGCAAAACGCGCAGAAGGCGCTCTCCATAGCTACGACCGGATACGTCCTGCAAAAAGGCGCGATCGTTTTCGCCGGTTCGACAGACGAACTTCGCGAGAGCGAGTTTGCTGAAAACCCGGTCATGTAGCGTTTGGAGGCTTTACGAATACAGCGGGGGAGCGGATAGGAGGTGGGGCTCATAACGGAATGGCGAAATCAACCCGGAGGAATCTCGAAATTATAACGTTAACAGGAGGAATGGGATTATGTGTAGTAAATCAAAGCTGTTTTCGATTTTTGCGGTAATGTTTCTAACGGCGGGTCTGCTGCTGGTCGCCGGCGCTGCGGCTGACGCCGCTGTGGTTAAAATAGGGTTTTTGGGGCCAATCACCGGCTCTGACGCCGCCGAGGGCGCAGCCGCGAGGAACGCGTTTTCGCTCGCCATCAACGAGGCGAACAAGTCCGGTGAATTTAAGTATAAGATAGAAGTGATCGAGGTTGACGATCAGAGCACGGAGAACGTAGCGGTCGCCGGGGCGCAGGAAATAGTCTCTGACTCGGCGGTCGTGGCGGCTTCGGGATTTTGGAACTCAGGCCCGGCCGCCGCCTCTATCCCCGTTTTCAAGGAGTCCGAGATCCCGCTTCTGATCTGGGGCGCCATCAGGGAGACGCTGACGAACAAGGATAACGTCCCATACATAACCCGCTCGGCCCCGACCGACAAGCAGGAGAACATACCGCTCGCCGCAAAGGTTCTGGACGAGTTTGGCTATAAGGACTGGTTCATCGTTTCGGACATTGGCTCTTACGGCGACGGTAACTTCAACGCTTTCAAGGCGGAGCTGGCTTCGCGCAAAATAGCCCCATTGGGCGAGGAGCAAGTTCCTGAGGACACGACCGACCTCAACGCTGTGGCGCAGAAGATAAAGGCAAGCGGGGCAAAAGCTGTCTACTGCGGCAGCACTGTATCAATCGGCTCACAGCTCAAGCGACAGCTCAGCGACGCTGGAGTGAAGGACATCCTTTTCTGCGGCATCTCCGGTATGAAGACCGAGGACTTCCTCAAAATAGGCGTCGATGCCGCTGAGGGGGCGCTCGTGGTCAGCCCCGGGATCATCTTGGAGGACTCCGCAAAGGGGCGCGATTTTATCAAGCTTTATAACGCGCAAGGTTTCTCGGAGCCGATCGGCGCTTACACGCCATATGCCTACGAGGCCGCGCTGATCCTGGTCAACGCGTTGCGTGATTGCGGAGAGACGCCGACGGCAAAGGCCATGACGGAGGCGATACCCAAGAGCAAGACGACAGGCATCATGGGCACAACGACGTTCAACGAGATCGGCCAGACAGAGAATGTCGCCGCGTACCTGAACGTAGTTCAGGACGGAGTCTGGGTTCCTCTGGAAAAGTCGGAGTACCAGAGCGGCAAACGCAGCTTCGGCGGAAAATAGCCGACGGCCCTTTGGGCTAATTTACTGATTATAGTAAGGGAGTGGCGGCGTCATTATGGATATGTTTTGGGGACTACTGATGAGCGCAATCCTGCTTGGCTGTACGTACACCTTGGTGGCGGTCGGGTTTTCGCTGTTCTTCGGAGTTATGGATGTTGTAGTGTTCTGCTGCGGCGATATAGCCATCTTTGGATCGTTCGCCATTATGGGGGCGTATGTGGCGATGAAAAGCGCTGGACTGTTCGACAGCCTGCCTTTCGTGGTCTGCGTCGCGCTGCTTCTGGTCATCGGGGCGGTCTTCTGCGCGGCTCTGGGGCTGGTCACGTACCGGTTCTCGATCAAGCCGTTTCAAAACAGTTCGGAATTGATGCCGCTGCTCAGCACCATAGCTATGGGCACTATCATCAAGGAGATTTTGGGCCTGCTTTTCAAGCCGGCTGTGAATACTGTGTCGACCGCCCTCGGCGGAGAGTCTGCCCTCTCCGTCGTCAGCGGCCGCAACCCGCAGGGTTTCCCGGCCCTCTTGATGCCAAACGGTACTGTGACCGAGCGCAATATTACGATCATCGTGATCACGATTCTGATCCTGGCGCTTCTTTTCCTGTTTTTGAACAGGACAAAGATGGGGCTTTCAATGCAGGCTATCTCGCAGAACAAGGAGTTGTCCCTGATGACAGGGATCAACGTCTCGCGGATCATCATAATCACTTTTCTGATCGGCGGCATCATGCTGGCGATCAGCGGTTTTTTGCTCGGCAGCTATCAAAAGCTCATGTCCTTCGACGACGGCGCCATGTATGGCGCAAAAGGGTTCTCCGCCGCTGTGGTCGGGGGGCTGCGGAACACCTGGGGCGCTGTGGCCGGCGGTATGCTGCTGGCTTTCGTGGAGGTGTTCGTCTCGGGGTATATTCCTAGAGGAACCTCATACGCCAGTATCGTGGCCTTTGTCGTGGTGGTAATTTTTATTGTCTTCAAGCCGGAGGGCATAATCGGCGAGAAGACAGCCGAAAAAGTGTAGCCGATGGTGAGGGGAAAGAAATGACCGGCCGCAACGGACGAGGCCTCCGAGAAAAGCCGATGACGATCATCTTCAACATAGTGATATTTGGTCTGGCGTTTTTGATGCTGCGCCTGCCATATCGATACAGCCTGGCTCTCGTTGCCATCGTGGTTGTGGCGTTGCTCCGCATGGAGAGAAAAGGGGCCGTGGACGCGCTTTTCTCGCTCTACATTCGCAACAGGCGGGTCGCGGCTTTTTCAGCGCTGATCTGTATACTTGCCATCCCTGTTTTGCTATCGACTTTTCGATATCAGTCACACATCGCAGTCATGGCCCTCATCTACGCAATGGTGTGTCTGGGGCTCAACTTCCAGATGGGTTCCACGAACATGGTGAACTTCGCGCCGGCCGCGTTTATGGGCATCGGCGCATATTCAATGGCCGTCATGACCGTAAAGATTGGCGTGAGTCCGTGGCTTGGCATGTTGACCGCCATACTCACAAGCGCCTTCGCCGGTCTGTTGATAGGGCTTCCTACCCTGCGCACGAAGGGGTATTATCTTTCGCTGGTCACGATGGCGCTGCAACTGGCTTTTGTTCAATTGATCAAAAATATGCCGTCCATAGGCGGGCCGAACGGAATCAGCGGTGTAAAAGCTTTCAGCATAGGGGGCTTTTCCCTCTACAAAGCATACACGTTTTTCGGGGTGAAGCTGACGCCGCACTTCTTCTACCTGATATTCTGCGCGTTTGCGCTCATCATTTTGGTCTATGTAGCGCAGCGGATATACATCTCGCGCTATGGCCTCGCCTTGAACAACATAGCACAGGATGAGATAGCCGCGAATTGTCTTGGCGTGGATGTCCCGCGCTGCAAGCTGTTCGCTTTCGTGATCGGAGGCGTATACTGCGGGGTCGGAGGCGCGCTCTACGCGAGCCTGACCTCCTTCGTCGGGCCGAACGACTTCACGTTCGCCCGCTCGCTGGTCTTCATCTGCATGGTCATCTTAGGCGGCATGGACAACCCGATCGGCGTGACGGTCGGGGCTTTCCTGCTGACGGTCATCACGGAAAAACTGCGCAATTTTTCGGACTACGCGCAGCTGATCTACGCCGTACTGCTGGTTGTGATCCTGATAGTGCGTCCCTCAGGCCTCATCCCCAAGCGAGTGCGAGACTACTGCGCCGTCTTCGGCAGAGAACTGCTCTCCCCGTCGCGCCCGGATGCGGGGCCTGCGGATAAGGATTAATGAAATGAACGCCGGCGGATATCGATCGTCGGGCGCTTGTCATATTTTATTTCTCGTGATAAACTTCCTCTCGTCAGGAACGGTAAAACGCGAAACGCAAAAGCGTAAATTTACGGGAGCTGGTGGCGAAGTGAAAAAGGGGAGCTTGGTTTTAAATTATGTTTCCGCGTCGAAAGACGGCCTTTGGTGGCGGTGGTATTAGCCATCGCCTGAGGGTCAGTTCTCCTTTAGTTTAATAGATTTTAAAGGGGCGCCGAGGGTGAAAAACTTCTCGGGCCCCTTTTTACGTGTATATCCATGCGAGGGGCGTTCTTGTTAAAAAAAGACGCCCCTCGTTATTTTTTTACATGGTGAAGGGAGATGTTTTTATGGAAAAAGAGCTTGGGAAATTGATGTCAGGGGAGAAATTGGAGCGGGAGGAGAGTGCGGCGCTTTTTGAGGCGGTTATCAGGGGCGAACTTTCGGACGTGGAGATAGCGGCGCTTCTCGTGGCGCTAAAGATGCGCGGGGAGACGGCGGAGGAGATAGCTGGCGCGGCTCAGGCGCTACGCAAAGGCGCTCGCGTTTTTCCAAGACCGGACTACGTTTTTGCGGACATCGTGGGAACCGGGGGCGATGGGGCTAACACGATAAACATATCGAGCGCCGTCACGTTTGTCGCGTCTGAGGCGGGGTTGCCGGTCGCAAAACACGGAAATCGCTCCGTCTCGTCGATGTGCGGGGCTGCCGATCTGCTCGAGCGATTTGGCGTGAAGCTGGACATGTCGCCCGACGTGGCGCGCAGGATGCTTGACGAACTCGGCGTTACGTTTCTTTTCGCGCCGCACTACCACAGCGGAATGAAGCACGCCATGCCAGTCCGCAAGGCGCTGGCGACAAGGACGATGTTCAACGTGCTCGGGCCGCTCATCAACCCGGCACGTCCGCCAATCATGCTCGTGGGAGTGTATGACATGTCGCTGTGCGGTATCGTCGCGGAGACGCTTCGTCTGCTCGGATGTGAGAGAGCGCTAGTGGTAAACGGGCTCGGCCTGGACGAGATAGCTGTTCACGGCGCTACGAACGCCTCGGAGCTGAAAGACGGGGAGATAGTCGAGCGGAATTTCACCCCAGCCGACTTCGGCGTGGGAGAGTTTCCGCTCTCGTCCATCGTCGGCGGCCTGCCGGAGGAGAACGAGGTCGCCATTCGTTCCGTCCTGTGCGGGCGCGGCGACGAGGCTCACGCGGCGGCCATAGCGGTGAACGCCTCCGCCCTCCTCACGCTCGCCGGATTGACGGGGAACTACCGCGACGGTTTCGAGCTCGCCATGAGCGTATTAAAAAGCGGCAAGGCTCTTGAACGGCTCGAGCGATTTGCCCGCATGTCGAACGCTGCCGGATCCGACCGTGTCAGTGCTTGACGAAATTCTCGCTCGCAAGAGGGTCGACGTCGCCAGGCGCATGGAGCGTCTATCGTATGACGGCCTTCTTGAAAAAGCCGTGCCGACGGTTCGGCGCTTCGGCACGGCACTGAAAAAAGACCGCGCCGCGTTCATACTGGAGTGCAAGAAGGCGTCTCCGTCGGAGGGGTTGATCCGGGCCGACTTCGACATAGAGGAGATAGCGCGCGCATACAGCGGGGTGGCGGACGCGGTCTCCGTACTGACGGACGAGCCATTTTTTAAAGGGGGCTTCGAGAATCTGAGGAGGGCCCGGAGGATTCTGGACGCGCCTATATTGTGCAAGGATTTTGTCCTCGGGCCGTATCAGGTGCGCGAGGCGAGGGCTCATGGTGCGGACGCGGTGCTGCTGATGCTCTCAGTGCTCGACGACGAGACATACGTCGCATGTGCGGCAGAGGCGGAGAGACTCTCGATGGACGCTCTTACGGAGGTTCACAGTGAGGATGAGCAAGAGCGCGCGGCATTGCTTGGCGCGCGAATAATTGGAGTGAACAACAGGAACCTCAAAACGCTCAAAGTCGACCTCGGAGTCTCGTCGCGCTTCGCCGCTAGGCTGCCGAAGGATGCCGTAGTCGTCTGCGAGTCCGGCATCATGTCGCGGAATGACGTTATTTCCATGGAGGGGGCGTTTGACGCGTTTTTGGTCGGCGGGTTTCTGATGAAGTCTCCCAGGGTGGATCTGTCGGCGCGGCGTCTCGTCTACGGAGCGGTGAAAATATGCGGTCTCACGTCGCCCGGCGACGCTGAAAAAGCGTATAAATCCGGCGCGACGTTCGGCGGGCTCATCTTCGCGGACGAGTCCCCGAGACGCGTGGACGAGTCGCTCGCACGGGAGATAGCCTCGGCCTCGCCCATGCTCTTAGCGGGCGTTTTCGTGAACGACGACGCCGCCCGTGTCGCCAGGCTGGCGTGCGAATTAAACATGTCCGCGGTGCAGCTTCACGGTGAGGAGACGAAAAGTTTTGCTGAGCGACTCAGAGAGGCGCTGCCTCGTGGCTGCGAGGTGTGGAAGGCGGTTCGCGCATCTCGAATGAGCGAAATCCCGGAGGCCTCGGCGTTCGGCGCGGACAGAATATTGCTGGACTCGTCGGCGGGCGGCTCGCGCGGCGGAACCGGAACGAGCTTTGACTGGTCGATAGTGGAGAAGCGGGCCAGAAGATCTGATCTGATAGTGGCGGGTGGGATAAACCCCGAGAACGCGGGCAGGGCTGCGCGACTTGGCTGTTTTATGATCGATGTCAACTCCGGAGTGGAGTTCCCTGGGTCACCGGGGAGGAAGGATCATAATAAAATCCGCGAGCTGTTCAATAATTTGAAACTCCAGGGCCGTATGACACTAGAGAGTAACTAAAAATTTTGGAGGGAATGTCGATGGAGATTTCAAACGGGGCTTTTGGCGAATTTGGCGGCATGTTTGTGCCGGAGATACTTGTGCCCACCCTGACGGAGCTCGCGGCGGCCTTCGAGGAGGCACTGCGCGACCCGGCCTTTATGGCAGAGTTCGATGGGCTTCTCAGGGAATACGCCGGGCGCGAGACGCCGCTGTACAGGTGCAGAAACCTGACGGCCGGGACGAAAGCAACCATCTACCTGAAGCGGGAGGATCTTCTTCACGGAGGAGCGCACAAGACTAACCAGGTCATCGGGCAGGTGTTGCTGGCTCGTCGCATGGGCAAAACTCGCCTCATAGCGGAGACCGGCGCCGGTCAGCATGGCGTGGCTACGGCCCTGGCTGGGGCGCTGTTCAAGATGAGGACTCGGGTCTACATGGGGTCGAAGGACATGGAGCGGCAGGCGCCGAACGTCTGGCGCATGAGGCTTATGGGGACGGAGGTCATGCCGGTCGAGACCGGGAGCCGAGGCCTGAAGGACGCGATAAACGAGGCGCTCCGCGACTGGTCGGCGAGCTACGAGGACACACATTACCTGCTAGGCACCGTCGCCGGGCCGCACCCGTTCCCGACGATGGTGCGCGAATTCCAGCGCGTCATAGGGCGCGAGGCTAAAAGGCAGATCATGGTGGCGGAGGGTCGCCTGCCCGACGCTGTTTTTGCCTGTGTAGGCGGAGGATCGAACGCGATAGGGATGTTCGCGGACTTCATCGACGAGCCGTCCGTGCGCCTGATAGGGGCCGAGCCGGCGGGCCATGGGCTTCACACGGACAAGCACGGGAGCACGCTTGAAAAAGGTCGTCCAGGTATACTGCACGGGAGTTACAGTTATGTGCTGCAGGACGAAAACGGCCAGATACGAGAGTCGCACTCGATCTCGGCCGGGCTCGACTACCCTGGCGTAGGGCCGCAGCACTCGTACCTCCACAGGACGGGGCGGGCGCAATATATAGGGATAACGGACGCCGAGGCTCTGGATGCCTTTACCCTTCTTTCGAGGGAGGAGGGCATAATACCGGCTCTCGAATCGGCCCATGCGCTCGCTCTGGCCCTCAAGTTCGCCATGGAGGACAAAGAGCCCAGGTTGTACGTCGTCAACCTCTCGGGGCGAGGGGACAAGGACGTGGATCAGGTCATGCCACACATAAAATTGGAGGTGAGGTAGTGATGAGCGGCTCTGAGAAAAAAAAAGGGCGCTATGCGAGGCTCTTCGCCCGCCTTGGCGAGGCGGGCGAGGGGGCGTTCATCCCGTTCGTCATGTTGGGCGACCCGAACGAGGGCGAGAGCGAGGCGATAATAGAGACGCTGATAGAGAGCGGGGCTGACGCGCTGGAGCTTGGGATGCCGTTTTCGGATCCCATAGCGGACGGGCCTGTGATACAGACGGCGGCAAACAGGGCGCTTGAAGCCGGGATAACGCCAGACGACTGCTTCAGGATAGCGGCTAACATAAGGAGCAGACATGAGGATATCCCAATGGGGCTGCTGGTCTACGCGAACCTCCTTATCGGGCGCGGGCCGGAGAGTTTCTACGAGCGGGCGTCCGCTTCTGGCTTGGATTCCGTGCTTGTTGCGGACGTGCCGACGGTCGAGGCGTCCGCTTTCGCGAGGCATGCGTTGGCGTCCGGGATAGACCCTGTGTTTATCGTCCCGCCAAACGCGAGTGATGATAAAATTCGTGAGATAGCTGGTTTGACGAAGGGTTACGCTTATTTTCTCGGGCGTGCGGGCGTCACTGGCGCCGACCGCGAGATGGCCGCGCCTGTCTCATCGAGAGTGGAGCTCCTGAAACGCGCTGGTTCGCCGCCGGTCGTGATTGGTTTCGGAATATCGAGGCCGCTTCATGTCCGCGCCGCGATAGAAAGCGGCGCCGCCGGCGCTATTGCCGGCTCCGCGACGGTCGCCATAATCGCGGAAAACCTCGGCGACCCGGAGAAAACACGCGAAGAAGTCGCTCGTTTCGTGAGGGTAATGAAATCTGGCACGAGACGATTGGGTTAAGAAAGCTATTCCTTCACTCTTGCGTTTTTTGGCTTTGTTTTTTCGCAAAGTTCGCATATACTATGCGTGGCGTGGAATTTATGGAAGCGCTGGTTAAATATCCCGGACGGCCCTTCGTCGTTTGGGAGTACAGAGGCGGAATAATTCAGCCCATACCTAAGGATATTCCAATATGTCGCGGCGAGATGGCGGAACTATGCGAAGGAGCAGTGATTTATTGAAAAAATTGCCCGAACTGAAGATAGGCAAGCATTCGCCAAAGTACCCTATTGTCCAGGGGGGCATGGGGGTGAAGATATCCGGACCAAAACTTGCCGGGACGGTTGCTTCGTGCGGAGGCGTCGGGACTATAGCGAGTGTGGGGTTATCATGTGACCATCCCCAATTTAACGGCAAAAATTACTTCGACACAAATGAGATCGCGATGGCGGAATCCGTGAAGGCAGCGAGGAAGAAGTCGCCGGACGGCATCCTTGCGGTGAATTGCATGGTCGCGCTCACCGACTACGACCGTCAGGTGCGCAGCGCCTGCGAGGCCGGGGTCGATGTGATAGTCTCCGGCGCCGGGCTTCCCATGAAACTGCCGGAGTACACGAAGGATTTCCCGGACGTGGCGCTTGTACCGATAGTGAGTTCGTTAAAGGCGGCCGACCTCATCGTGCGAAAATGGGGCAAGCTCTACGACAGACTTCCGGACGCGATAGTGGTGGAGACTCCTCTTTACGCCGGCGGGCACCTCGGCGCGACAAAGATGGAGAACGTCACCGACGAGGCGTTTTCGCTGGAGTCGGTCGTCCCTGAACTCGTGAAATACCTGGAGGAGACCGTAAAAGCCGACATACCAGTCATAGCGGCTGGAGGAATCTGGGACGCGGCCGACATGGAGCGCGTTTTCGAGCTCGGCGCCTCCGGCGTCCAGATGGGAACCCGCTTCGCCTGCACTGAGGAGGGGGACGCTTCCATGCGCTTCAAGCAGGCATATATCGACGCCACAGAGGATGACGTCGTCGTCATAATGAGCCCGGTAGGCATCCCCGGCAGGGCCATCCGCAACCCATTTGTCGCCAAGTACATAGACGACGCCGTCGAGAGCCGTCCCTGCATGGCCGCTTGCCTCTCTCACTGCACTTACCTGAGGGAGCGCACGACGTTCTGCATCGCCGGCGCGCTCGTGGACGCGTACATGGGCAACTGGGATACGGGCCTCTTTTTCTGCGGCTCAAACGTCGTAAAGTGCGATAAACTCGAGCGCGTCCCAGACATCTTCGAAGAGCTGCTCGCGCCTTTTTTGTAAACAAAAAGCGCGCCCGACTTCCGCGCGAACATAGAAATCAAGGAAGTGATCATGATGTGGAAGGGTAGATTTTCTCAGGATATGAGCGATGTAGTCTGCCGTTTTACTCAGTCTCTTGATTTGGACTGGCGCATGGTACAGGATGACATCAGGGGAAGCATCGCACATGTGCGAATGTTGGGACAGGTCGGTTTACTTACAGCTCAGGAATCCGCTGAAATTGAATCCGCTCTGATACAGATAGCTAAGGATGCGGAAGACGGTAGTTTTGTTCCAAAAGAATCTTTGGAAGACGTTCATATGAATGTGGAAGCATTGTTGATAGAGCGTACCGGCGATGTCGGGGCAAAACTCCATATGGGGCGAAGCCGCAACGACCAGTCTAATACGACAGTGCGTCTTGCGTTGCGGAGAGAGATTCTTAAAATTTGGGATGATATGAAGCCAATGTTGGAAACATTGCTTCTCAAAGCAATGCAGCATGCCGAAACTACCGTTCCAGGTTATACCCATATGCAACAAGCTCAGGTCATAACGATGGGGCATTTTTGGATGGCGCACTTTCAGGCGTTCATAAGGGATGCCAGACTTCTGTTGAACGCCTATGAAAGTTCAGATGAATCTCCATTGGGCAGCGGGGCGCTTGCAGGCTCCACTCTTCCGATCGATAGAGCGATGACGGCACGCGACCTCGGCTTCTCCAGAATTTGCGAAAACAGTATGGACGCTGTGGCGCAGCGGGATCATATTATCGCCTTTCATTACTTCGCAAGTTTATTCGGCGTTCACGCCAGTAGAATTTCTGAAGACCTGATAATATATTTCACTTCTGAGTTTGGCTGGATCAGCCTGCCTGACGCTTTCTGCACCGGATCCAGCATGATGCCACAGAAGAAAAACCCGGATGTTCTCGAAATCATCAGAGGAAAATCGGGACGCCTGACGGGAGGTTTGATGGACGCTCTTTCTATGGTAAAGGGTACTCCGCTTACTTTTAACAGAGATTTTCAGGAGGATAAAAGATCGCTATGGAGCTCGTGCGACACGATCCAAAGTATGCTGGAGGTTATGACCCCCTTGTACGCCGAGGTCGAGGTAAACGAGGAAGCGGCGGTTCGCAGTTTCCTCGACGGTTTTATCTACGCAACCGATATAGCTGAATATCTTGTCAAACGAGGAGTTCCTTTCAGAAAATCTCACGAGATTGTAGGGCGGGCCGTCCGTTGGTGCATGGAAAATAATCGCGCGCTTAACTCTCTTTCAACTGAGGAGTGGGGGAAGTTCTCTCCTATGGTCGATGATGATCTGGCCCCCCTCCTTACGCCCGCAAAATCAGTTTCTCGCCGGAATACCGCAGGAGGCGCCTCTCCTGTTCAGGTGCGTCTTCAGGTGGAAAACGGAAAAAAACGGCTCGCCGAAATAGACGAAGAATTCAACATGTACAAAGGACGCTTTCCATCTCTAACGTTCGCTACTCCCCGCGTATGAGGCGCAGCATATCGTCGGCGGAGAGGCGGGTAGGGGCTTCAGCCTCGTCCAAGAGGCTCTCGGCGAGGTCTCGCTTCCATCCGTGCAAGTCTACTATCCTCTCCTCTATAGTGTCTTTCGTTACAATTCTGTATACGGTCACCGGGCGCTCCTGCCCGATCCTATGGGTTCTGTCCGACGCCTGTTCCTCGACGGCCGGGTTCCACCAGGGATCCATATGGATGACGTAATCGGCGGAGGTGAGGTTCAGCCCGGTTCCGCCGGCTCTCAGGCTTATGAGGAAGCAGTCGCCTCCGCCGGACTGGAAGTCCTTCACGAGGCGGGCCCTCTCCGGCGAGGGCGTTGATCCGTCGAGATAGCGGTACTCCACCCCCATCTCCTCGAGACGGCGGCGGATTATGGAGAGGTGGTCGACGAACTGGCTGAAGACGAGCGCCCTGTGTCCTCCGGCGCGCAACTCCTCCATCACCTCGGAGAACGCGTCCAGCTTCGCTGACGGGCGCGGGACGTCCGCTCCCTGGAGGACGAGGGCGGAGTTGCAGCACGCGCGGCGCAGCTTGACGAGCTGGGCGAATATCAATAGGCGCTTGTCATTGGTCCAGGAGGACTCAAGCTCCTCTAGCGCGTTCCTGCGAACCGCCTCGTAGACGGCTCTCTCCTCTTCCTTCATCTCGACGCGAAGCGTTATCTCGGTTTTCGGCGGCAGTTCAGTCAGAACCTGAGCCTTCGTGCGTCTCAGGATGAATGGGGCGATTATCCTCTTAAGGCGCTTGCGGGCCCTCTTGTCGCCGTCGCGCTCTATTGGCGCGGCAAACTTCGAGTTGAAGCTGTCGAGAGAGCCGAGATAGTGCGGATTTATGAACCTGAACAGGTTCCAGAGCTCGCCCAAGTTGTTCTCTATAGGTGTGCCGGTCGTAACGACCCTGAAGTCGCTGCCTAGCTTCATAGCGGCCGCGCTTCGCTTTGTGCCCATGTTCTTTATGGCCTGTGCCTCATCGAGGATGATAGTGTGCCATTGCAGGCCGCACAGCAGCTGTTGCTCGCTCTGGAGCAGTCCGTATGACGCTACGAGGACATCCATGGCGTCGAGCGAACTCACTATAGTCTCTCTGTCGCCGCTCCTGAGCTCCACAACCCTGAGAGCCGGCGCAAAGCGCGAGGCCTCCTCCACCCAGTTCGGGCATACGGACGTGGGGGCGACGACAAGCGCCGGTCCGTCCGGCCCGCGCGAGAGCAGAAGGGCAAGGGTCTGTATTGTCTTGCCGAGGCCCATGTCGTCGGCGAGACAGGCGCCGGCGCCCCAATGCGCGAGGCGGGCCAGCCAGCGAAACCCGTCGAGCTGGTAGCCCCTCAGCTCGCCTTTGAAGGCGGATGGAGGATCGGGGTTCATCGCCGCCGCTTCGTCTATCAGCGCCGCGTTCGCCATCCACTCGCCGCCGCCCTCGAACGAACCGACCTCGTCCGCGATCGGCGACAGCGCGGCTATCGAGATGGGCGAGATCCTGAGCTCCTCGCCTTTCATCTCCCCGACGGAGGAGAGATCCTCCAGCCTTCGCCGGAACTCGTCGGTCAGCGCTACGAAGCGGTCGTTGCCCAAAGGGATGAACCGTCCCTTCGACACGTCAAGCAGCCTCACTATTTGTTTCATGTTCCATACGACGCCCTCGTCGACCTTTATCTCGCCGGACACGGCGAACCACTCGCGCGAATTCCGGATCGAGAGGTTCATGGAGGACGGGTCGAGCCTCTTGACGCTCCTGTCTCCGCCCTTCGGCCACTCGACAACGATCTCCGGGGCATCACGAAGCTGGAGCAGGAATTCGAGCGACAACTCAGCGTCGTCCAGCGACCAGCGGTTCTCGGATGTTTGTTCGGCGTCGGAGAGAGTCCTGCACGAGCCGATCAGCATCGAGAGCGCGTCGGCCTCGCCGAGTATATCCCGTCGAGCTTGTACTCTGCGGCCGTCACGAAGGCCAAATATGTTTTCTCCGCCGATGCCTGGGCGGCAGGGCGCGCTCCCGCTCCCGAGCGGGCGCGTCACAGCCTCCACGTCCAACCCCTCTCCGGCGGGCTGCAACTGGATGTAAAGCCTGCGATCAGCCTCCACGACGTCCGCCCCCGACTCTATCCCAGCGATGTCCGAGTGAACGGTGACAACAGACGAGAGGCCGCCGAGCGTCTTCAGCACGGAGTCGCGCGCCGACTCCGGCACAACGAGCCCTTTCGGGCCGAGTATCACAGCCATCCTTAAATGTTTTTCCTCGAAGAGAACCAGCCGCAGACAGTTGTGCGAGTCCTCGAAAAGAACGAGTTTGGCCTCCATCTCCTGTTCGTTTGGATATGGGTCGATCCTCAATATATAGCTCCCGCCGGACGATATGGCGGAGAGCCTCGGTTCGTCCGTAGATATCTCGACTCCCTCGTCCATCCCTGACTTGAAGAGCAGCGGATGTCTGGAGAGCAGCCTCAGCATCATGGGGCCGTCGATAAAAAAATGCGCGCCGTAGAAGCCCCTCTCCTCGCGTATAGCTGTGATGGCCGACCGGTCTTGCTCCGTGAGGCTCGACACGGCATTTGGGTTTTTGCGGAGGCGGCTCAGGGATACGTCCTTGCCGGAGCTCCAGCCTCGAGGCTGCAGTGACTGTTCTACCGGGACGATCTCTTGGATGACAGGTTTCCCGTCCGAGCCTTTATACCAGTCGATGCGCCATATCAGTCGTTTAGCCCCCGCCTTTTTCCCCGGCATGGACGGGACGCCCAGATTAGAGAGCGCGCTGAGCGACAGCTCCCAGTCGTTTTGGTGGCAGAGCAGATTTTTTAGAGGAAACGCGGGTTCAGGCAGCGCGCTGAATGAAGAGGTCTCTTTCGGGGAGAGCTCCCTTATGATGCTCGCCAGCTCGGACGCGAGGAATGTCATACCCATCTCGTTCAAGTTGGCGCACGTTTTGGCAAAGAGAGCGATATGTTTTCGCGCCTTCGCCTGGTCTATCCAATAAGCGAACAGAGCGAAAAAAAAAGTGTCATAGACGATCTCGCGGTTCTTGACGAAGTTTATCGTCTCCTGCGAGAATATCTTCTGGCGCTCGGTTCCCTGAGCGGTGAGGGACTTCGCCATCAAAAGAGCCGCCTCCGTGTTGGGGTTGAAGTCGACGGCGGCGTTCACGTAGTCGATGATTTTTTTGGCCTGCGCGCCAGAGCGAACCATCAGGATTGGGTAGAGCACGCCGCACCATGTGTGAAACGCGACCTTGCGCTTCCCGGTCTCCTTCCTGATGCGCTTTATGCCGGACTCGAATAGCTCGTAGGCGCCGTCCGGATCGCCTCTCGCGACTGCGATAGTCGCCCTGATGGCATTGTTCTGAGCGTCGTCCTCCCTCGAGGACGCGATCAACCGCTCGGCGTCGTCGAAACGCCCCTCTTGCAGCATGTCGAGCATGGCCTCGCGCTCAAGCATCAGGTAACCGGGGTGTCTTTCTATGAACTTCTCTAGCAGCGATTTGACCGCATTCGTCTTGTCCGGCAGCCCGGAGAAAAAGCGAGACGTCTCGTAAATCGCGGCGGACGCTATATCGGGCGGGAGCTCCATTACGAGCTTCTCGTCGAGCGGGTTGAACAGTATCTCGGTGAGCGGCGGGCAGAGCGGGATATCACGGGATATGAAATTTGTGAACTCAGTGGGGAAAATATAGCGTCCCTCTCTGATCAGTGTTTTGAATCGCGTCTCATTCCCGAGATAAATCACACCGCGAAGTTCCCTAATGTAGTACTCCTTGCTGTCGAAGTGATATTCGTACCAGGATTGGTTAGTTCCTGAGATATCGTGCTGCTTGGCGATGACATCGCAGAAACGCTTGAACTCGCCGAGCGAGAGAGCCTCCCTCGCGAGCGGCTCCGAGATAAGTTTGTTGCACATCCAGGAGTCGTGGCTCGTCGGAATCTTCCGCACGAGCCCAAGCTTATCCCATCTTTCGAGCAGCGGGCCGAGATTTTTTTTCGCGTCCCACTTGACGCCGCTAGGGAGGTTTTTGTCGTCTGTCGCGTTCAGGACGCGGGCCAGCTTCGTGACCACGATAGGCGCGTAGAGCGCGGAAAGGACGCGACATGCTCTCCTCTCCTGAGATGTCAGCTCATAATATGAATTCATGAGTTTTTCACGTTTAGCCTCATCGAAGAACATCGTATGATTCCCCCGGGGAAAAATTTGGTACCGCTCCTATTATATACAATGGAGCGCCAGCAGAACATCGCGATATCTCAAATCAAGGGCACAGCGGACGAAACCGCAAACGAGAGGGACTTGGTTTGCCAAGGCCCTCCCGCATTATTGCTATCTGTTGAAGTTTAACTTCAGCCTAGTTTTTTCTCGAGGGCGGCGAGCTCTTCGTTCAGTTTCGCCGGCAGTTTGTCGCCGAACTTCGCGTAGAACTCGTGGATGCCCTTGACTTCTTCCTTCCAGAGGTTTTTGTCTACTGAGAGAAGACCCTTCAAGGCATCAAGGGATATTTCGTCCAGGCCCTCGATGTTGATATCGTCGGGGTGCGGCACATAGCCGATCGGGCTCTCGTCGGCTTCGGCTTCGCCGAAGGCGCGCGCTATGATCCACTCTAGGACGCGCATGTTGTCGCCGTAACCCGGCCAGATGAACTTGCCCTCGTCGTTTGTGCGGAACCAGTTGACGTTGAAGATCTTTGGCGGGTTCGGGATCTTTTTACCCATGTCGAGCCAATGCGCAAAGTAATCTCCCATGTGATAGCCGCAGAAGGGCAGCATCGCCATTGGGTCGCGCCTCACGACGCCAACCGCGCCGGACGCGGCTGCCGTCGTCTCGCTCGCCATTATGGAGCCCACGAAAACGCCGTGATCCCAGTCGCGCGACTGATACACGAGCGGGGCGGTCTTTGCTCTGCGACCGCCGAAGACGATGGCGGAGATGGGAACGCCCTGCGGCGCCTCAAACTCGCTCGAAATGCAGGGGCATTGGTTCGCAGGCGCTGTGAAGCGGCTGTTCGGGTGAGCTCCGGGTACGCCGCTCGCCGAGTCCCACTTCTCACCCTTCCAGTTGAGGGCGTTTTTCGGCGGGTTCTTGTCTAGGCCCTCCCACCAGACCGTATCGTCGTCCAGGTTGTGAACGACGTTCGTGAA
This sequence comes from Synergistaceae bacterium, assembly GCA_031289775.1. Lineage (GTDB taxonomy): Bacteria > Synergistota > Synergistia > Synergistales > Synergistaceae > JAITOY01. The sequence continues at coordinate 22,426 of JAITOY010000013.1, read as the reverse complement.
AATCGCGTTTTTCTGGCAGGAGAGGAGCGCGTTCGGGTTCGACTTCATGTTCGTGCCGGGGGCGACGCCGAAGAATCCGGCCTCCGGGTTCACGGCCCACAGCCTGCCGTCCGGGCCTACGCGCAGCCAGGCGATGTCGTCGCCGACGCACCAGACCTTGTAGCCCTTTTTCTTGTAGATCTCCGGCGGGATGAGCATGGCGAGGTTTGTCTTGCCGCAGGCCGACGGGAATGCGGCGGCCAAGTAGCGCACTTCGCCCTTAGGGTTTTCGAGGCCCAGGATGAGCATGTGCTCGGCCATCCAGCCCTCATTGCGGCCAAGGAAGGAGGCTATGCGGAGCGCGAAGCACTTCTTGCCGAGCAGCACGTTGCCGCCGTAACCAGAGTTGATCGACCAGATTGCGTTGTCCTCGGGGAACTGCACGATGTAACGGTTCTCCTCGTCTATCTGCGCCTTGGCGTGGAGGCCCTTCGTGAAGTCCGACGGGTTCTTGCTCGCGTCGAGGCACTTCAGCACGCGCGTGCCGATGCGGGTCATTATCGCCATGTTCAGGACGACGTATATGGAGTCTGTGAGCTCGATGCCGAACTTTGCGAACGGCGATTCTGGAACGGTCATGGAGAAGGGGATCACGTACATCGTGCGGCCGGTCATGGCGCCTTCGTACAGCTTGCGCAGCTTCGCGTACATCTCAACCGGATCCATCCAGTTGTTCGTCGGGCCGGAGTCCTCTTTTTTGCGCGAACAGATGAACGTGCGGTGTTCGACACGCGCGACGTCGTTCACGGCGGTTCTGTGCAGGAAACAGTCCGGCAGTTTTTCCTTGTTAAGCGCGATGATCTCCCCGGCGGCAAGGCTCTCCTTGCGCAGCTCGTCCAACTGCTTATCAGAACCGTCGATCCATACGACCTTGTCCGGTTTCGTCATTGCGCGCATTTCCTCTACCCATGAGTTGACAGCTTTGTTATTTGTAAGTGACAAGTTAAACATCCCTTTCGTAGTGCGAAAATATTGACGGACGCGTTTATTATACTTTCTTTCGCTAAAAAAACATCACTTAAAATTTAATATTTTTCAAAAATAGTGAAATCTACTATAACACACCTCAGCGAAAAACGCAGGGGCGTTTTAAACAGCGTCAGGCGTCGATATATCATTTCAATATCCCCCTCGTGGTCGCTATACGGATGGCGTCGGCGCGATTTACGGCGCCGAGCTTGTTGTAGACGCTTTTTATAACACTCTTCACCGTGTTGATGGACAGGGAGTTGACGTCGGCTATCTCCTCGCGAGTGAGTCCCTGAGACAGGTTGTGGAGCAGCTCAGTCTCTCGCTTCGACAGCTTCTGCCCGTCGGCGCGGGGCAGGCTTTCCCGCTTGAAGTACTCGTTTGCGATGAACGACTGGCGTTTGGCGCAGGTCGCCGATTTTCTGTAGATGTCGTCGAGCCAGGCGGCGTCGAAGGCATATTCGTCCGATTTCCGCGCCGCCTCCACCAGGCTGCGCATGTGGCCAGCGTTCTCCACAAACGGAGTGATGACGTAGTTTTGGCAGGACATTTCGTAGGCCCTCCATAACGCTTCGAGCGCGTAATCCGTCTCGCCCACTCTCAGGTGGGCGATTGCGCGCAATATGACGGACTTCAGCACGCATACCCACCTTCCCTGGAGTTTATAAAAAGCCTCGATAAATTTGACGAGAGCCAGCAGCTCGTCGTACTTTTGGACGCCGAGCAGGTACTCGGCGTGTATGAGCTGGTCACGTCCGCGGAAGATTGGCGGGTGGGTTTGGTTGATGATGGCGGGGGATGTTATCCACCTCGTTACGCGGTCAAAGTCGCCGACTGTGACGTACAGGCCGCTCAAGAAACAGTCGCGGAGGTCGTAAAGCCTCGTCAGCTCCCTCTCGTTTACGTAATTTGTCGAAAAGTCGACGCATCTGGCGCACTCGTCGTAATCGCCCTGCATGATGGCTGTCTTCGCGAGTATGAGGTACGCGTTGCAAAGGATATCGTGCTGGCCTGCCTCGGAGGCGACGTAAATAGCCATGTTCGCGCTTCGTTTCGCCTTTTTGAAGTTGAACGTGAAATAACCGGCCTCGGCCGAGTAGAGGTGTTCGAGACCGCTTCCTCCTCCGCGCGCAACTTTTGTGAAGTAGGGCATCGCAGCGTGGACGGCCTTCTCGATGCGCTCAATCTCGCCATGACACTCCTTCGCTAGGTTGAAAACGTAGACGTTTCCCACGTGAAGGGATGCTGCTCGTATCAGCGATCCGTTCGGGAGGTATTCAGACGAGCGTTTGAAGTATTCGACGAAGACCGTGTCGCAATTCAGCATATTGAGGCAGGCCAACAGCCAGTACGACTCGCCCATCAGTTCTCGCGCCTCCGGCGTCTCCGAGCCAAGCAGTTTTTTCTCGAGCGCCAGTATGATCTCGTAGGCCTTGTCAATTTCCAGATTGTTGATCAGCATAATTGCCCTCATATATTCGGCGTACGGATTTTGTTCCATAAATTCCGGCGGCAGCAGATCTATCTTCTGGAGAAAAAAATTCGCCCTCTCCCGGCTGTAATCCGTGTTATTCCTCAGGTGTTCCACGATCGAGGCGAACATTTTTTCGTGGCGCCCGCAGTTTTCAAAGCAGCCGATCGCTTCGAGGCTGTAGCCGAGGGAGAGAAACGTCTCGCCGGATACGCGCCAGAACTCCCGTATGTTCGTCTCGCTGAGCGTCGACGTTTTGCTCATGAGGAAGGCCCGGTACATTTTCTGGAAAGCGTAGAGCCTCGACGTGTGGTCGCGCGCGATGTAGATGTTCGACGCGAGGACGTCCTCCGCCTCGTCGGGGTCGCAGTCGCCGATGTTTCTCACAATTTCGAACGGGAAGCTCTGTAGGAGCGAGAGTTTTACGAGCAGGTTCCTGATCTCCGGGTTGTAGCGCGAGAAGAACTCCCTCCCGAACATGGCGTCTATGACGCCGAGCCGAGCCTCCGACGCGTTATATGTTTTTTCGGGGTCGAACTCCTGCGATATGAGGTACAGCGCCATAGGCCATCCGCCTATGAGACTGTCGAGCTCCTTCAGCTTTTCGGGCGAGAGCTTGTGCCCGTACATGGCGAACAGCTCCCTCGTCTCGCCCTCAGTGAACTTCAGATCGTCGGACGTGACTTGATAAAGTCCGCCGCCGCTGAGAGCCGCGACGCCGATGTCGGTTTTCGCCGAGCTTATGAGCGTCAGGCAGAAATTTTCGAGTCGCGCTGTCACGAGGTTCTCGAAAAAGGACTTCACCTCTTCGCTCGTTATATGTTCGAAGTTGTCCGCGACCAAAAGAACCTGTTCGCCTCCGTAAATTTCACCCGCGAATATGCGCAGGAACGACTCGAACTTCGAGAGGTTGTCCGGAAAGCCTATTAATTCAAATTGTTTAACCAGACGCGGCAATTCTTCACTCACCGCGATGGTGAAGCTGTTCCAGAAATGTTCCAGAAGGTTGTCGAGCTGGTTGAAGTGCATCCATATAAGACGAGATGGCGCCGACTGCGCGAACGTCGCCATCTCACACGTCTTCGCATAGCCTGGGCCGGATATAATGGTCACAAGCGAGCTTCGCACCGCGCGCCCCAAAAGATCCGAGACGCGTGGCCGATTGAGAAGCCCAGCTTTTGCTGGAAGCGAGGATCGATTTTTTTTCACCGCGCGTGACCTCCTTACAAAAACCATCGTTTTGTTTTCTTCAAAATTCTATACCATTAGGGCGTATTTTGCGCTTTAGATATTTGTGTAGAATATAAATGAAGATTTTAGAGGAGTTTTGTCCCACAGGAGGCGGGTCTATTGGCCGTGCAAAAAATAGAAACGTTGCCGGGAAGGACGACGTTGGGTTATTCGTCAATTAACTTCGGCAGCACCTTGCTCTATATGACGGTGGCGTCGTTTTTGATGTATTACTACACGGATGTCCTTGCGCTTCCGACCATTACGGTTTCGATCATACTGCTCGCGGCGCGGTTTTTCGACGGCGCTGTCGACCCGTTCATCGGCTACTATATGGACAGGCGGGAGACGAAATACGGGAAGTATAGGGGCTACGTCTTTTACTGGATCGTCCCGTCGAGCGTTCTGCTCGTGTGCCTTTTTTCGCCGGCCCCGCTGCCGGGCCTGGCCGGCGTCGTCTGGTATCTTTTGATATATCTCGCATGGAGCTTTTCGTTCAGCATGATCGAGGTGGCGAACCTGCCGATGCTCGCGCTGATAAGCGACTCCAGGGAGCGCGGCGCCACGAACACGCTAAAGATAACGGCCAGCATCCTCGCGGTTTCGTTGTCGTCGCACATGACGTTCAAACTCGTGAAGTTTTTTGGCGGGGCCTCCGAGCGGATCGGCTTTTTTGTCACGATGGCCGTTTTTGCCGTAATAGCTTGTGTGTCATGCCTACTCGGCGCAAAAAACACCACAGAGAAACACAGGGCGCCGGAGAGCGTGCTTTCGCCTCGCGAAACGGCGTCGTCCGTGTTGAAAAACAAAAGCCTCATGTTCCTTTACCTGATGCTCATATGCGACCAGATGGGTATGTCCGTCAGGATCCAAGCGGCGATGTACTACCTGAAATATTGCTTAAACAGGCAGGACATCATCCCGGTTTTTTTCATGGTCGGGCTGGCCTGTTCGTCCCTCGCCCAACCGATCATACTGTGGGCGTCGAAGCGCGCGCCGCTCTCGCGCCTCATGGTTGGCGGTTACCTCGGCGCCGCTCTCAGCATGACGCTCGTCTGGTACGCCGGTTCGTCCCTGTGGATGCTCATGGCCGCGAACGCGTTTTACGGCCTCGCGACCGCTTTCCCGAACAACCTGCTGTACGTGCGAGCGTCTTGCCTCTCCGACGAGATGTCAGAAAAGACCTCTGGGAGCTTCGGCGGTGTCGTGAACTCGTTTTTGATGGTCTCCGCCAAGGTTGGCTACGCCGTCGCCGGTTCGATCGTCGCTTTCGTTTTGTACCTGACGTCGTACTCTCCAAACGTCGAGCAGACCGCGACGTCGCTTTTTGGGATAAAGATATGCTTCCTGGGGCTGACCATCCTTACAAAACTTTTAAGCGCGTTTTTCGCCTTCCTCTCGTTCAGACGCGACGCGGCGGCCACCCCAGAAACCGCCGGACTGTGCGAGTCAATGCCTCATGCCGCGCCAGGCTTATCCGGCATCCCTCGAACTTAGTGCGCCCAAACTAGGGCATGTTCGCAAATCATAAAATATCTGCACTTTCTCATTGATTATGACCATCGAAGAGTATGCCATTGCACACATTGGCGCTTGGAATACGGATTGACGCACTCAAAATTCTGACGCGTCTGCCTTGGGTGGAGCAGCCCATTGTCTTGACAGTACCTGCTAATGAGATATAATCGATTATGTAAGTTTATAAATAAATTACCATAATATAAATATCTCCGAGCCTTGAGAGCCTAAAGTGATGGATGGTTGTTGCGGTTTCTGAGCCATGGACTCAAAGCCTGGGTTAATTTCCCACAGAGAAGCGGGAGAAATCCTGCTTCTTGCCATTAGCGAAGGAGATGCATGGAACGATGTTATGGGGTCGCTGTTGGCGCACTCGAACCGTCAAAATTACATGTCTGACGCGTTTTTTTTTAGTGTTCACCATTAACATGCCCGCTTTTGGGGGTGTGTATGTTTGAAGACGATGGTCAGTTTAGACGAGGCGTTCAGACTCATGTCTGGTATGTGCCAGGAGATTGGTACTGAAAACATAGATCTGATGGAGACACTGAACAGGGTGTTGGCTCATGATATCCTTTCCGCGGAGAATATTCCGCCCTTCGACCGCTCTCCTTTCGATGGTTATGCCATGCGGGCGGCGGACTTGGCATCGGCGTCCGCGGATCAACCGGTGACACTTCGCGTCATCGCAGAAGTTCCTGCTGGTAATATCCCAAAACTGGCCGTGAATCCCGGTCAGGCGACAAAAATCATGACCGGCGCACCGATCCCGCACGGCGCGGATTGCGTTGTGAAATTTGAAAAAGTCAGTGTAGACGACGCATGGGTAATCGTCTCCGCCCCTTTCCAATCAGGCCAGAATATTATCCCGACGGGCGAGGATATAGAGAAAGGGGAGATGATCGCTCAAAAAGGCGTGATGATCGATCCGGCTCTGATGGGCATATTGGCTTCTTTAGGCATCGCGGATGTTTCGGTATACCTGCGGCCGAACGTGGCGATTCTCAGTACAGGCGACGAAATCGTGCCCATCGATGCGGATCTGCCGTCTGGCAAAGCCCGCGACAGCACTGCCTTCGCTTTGGCCGGCGCGTTGCGAGCGATTGGAGCGAAACCGAATTATATGGGTATTGTCCGGGATGACGCAAAAGCGATCGGTGAGGCTATTGAGGAAGGTTTGCGGGGCGCTGATATGATGATAACGACCGGCGGCGTTTCAGTCGGAGATTACGACTTGGTCAAGGAGGCGCTTCAACGGATTGGAGCTGACATCCTCTTCTGGCGTATCCGTATCAAGCCCGGCGCCGCGGTCTTGGTCGCCCGGAAGTATGGTAAGATGATTCTGGGCCTTTCAGGCAGTCCAGGCGCCGCAATGATTAGCTTTCAACTGCTCGCTGCGCCGTATGTCCGGCGGATAGCCGGGCAGGATCAGTGGCAAAACAAAGAGATTGACGTGACCTTGAGCGAATGGTTTAAGAAGCCCAGTCCTCGCAAGCGCTTGGTGCGCGGCCGGCTCCTCATCGAAGACGGCGGCGCCGTTATGGTTGTGACCGAAAAGCAAGGGAATGGGGTTCTGAGTTCGTTCATTGGGGCCTCCCTCCTGGGAGTAATCCCGGAAGACAGCGGTCCGCTCCCTCCCGGAACGCGCATAAAAGCTTATGTTACGCGAGGCGTTCTGTGATCGCGTCCGTGCCTTCGTATCGAAGTCAAACACGCGTGGGATCAGTAAGACGAACCCGCCGGTTGTCTGCTTTGCGGCGGCGCGCTCAGGGACTGGGAAAACGACGCTTTTAGAGAGTGTGATTGAGTAACGCCTCCGCTCCTGTCAATTCTATGACAAATTTCAGACAGTCGGGCGTCCAATTATCGCCCTCTGCGCTGCCGGTCACCCAACTTCCAATCGCTGGCGCGCTCCTGGCCGGCGGACAGAGTCGCCGAATGGGCAGGGATAAAGCATTCTTGGAAACAGACGGACGGCCGCTCGTTCAGCGTAGCTTGGAAACCCTAGGTAAAGTCTGCAGCGAAGTTGTGATCAGCGCAGGAAAAATGGAACCTTACGCACATTTCGGCGTGCCTGTTGTCCGAGATCTGTACCCGGGACAAGGTCCGTTGGGAGGGCTGATCTCCGTCTTTGAAGCAATTTCTTGCGACCTGTTATTTCTGACGGCTTGCGATATGCCGTTTCTGCAGGAAAATGCGATCCGCTACATATATGCGCAGATGAGTGACTACGATATTGTCGTGCCGGAAACGGGAGGCAAGTTGCACACTTTACACGCCCTTTATCATCGGCGCGCGGCGTCAGCCGCGATGTCTGTTTTCCAATCAGGCAAACGGTCATTAGCTTGTCTCGTGCAAACCTGCCGCACATGTGTCCTGAGACAGAACGCAGCTGAAATTGGAGGAACATTAAATATAGCGGGCGCGATCGGCGACTGGTGCGTAAAGCCAGTTCCGGAAGCCTGGTCTGTCATCCTCGATCGCAGTGTGATCAATGTGAATACCCAAGATGAATGGACGGAAGCTCTTCGATTAGAATCTTTTTTGAATTAAGCTCCGACAACCTATGAGCAATTTTTGGATCATTCTAAACCTTAGTCAAGAGAGTAACTATATTGCGAAATTTGAAACGATTGGCCCTCGATCCCCACCCAACCTCTTTACGTCCACCAGATTGCTGTGCTGGGGGTTTCCCTTGGCGAGAGGGGTCGGGCGTGAGGTCGACAGCGTATTTATGTTGCCGCCCAAGTCCGTGCCGCTTTCGTCTGGGATGTGCCATCCGCCCTGGAAGATGCCCAGGACGCCGGGGACGATTCGGTCAGTCAGCCGGGCCGCGACCTTAAACCGGCCCTTGTCGTTGAAGACCTCCACGTAGTCGCCATCCTCTATACCCTTCCTCCGGGCGTCCGCGGGATTCATCCAGAGGTTCTGCGGCTCCAGCCGCTCGGAATTTTTGCCGTTGTCTCGTATCGAGTGCGTCCTCCTCTTCGTGTGCCACGCGATCAGTTGAAACGGATATCTCTCGAATAATGGATCATCCGGGCCCTCGAAGCTGGGGATGTATTTTGGGATGGCTGGGATGTTCGCTGGGTCTTTCATCTCGTGAAGGCGGGGCGAAAATATCTCGATTTTGCCGCTCGGGGTGGGGAAGGGAAGGCCCGCGCGCACGTTCTCCTCGAACGCCACGAAGCTCCGGTGCGCCCAGCGATGGACGGCAGAGCAGCGGAACGTCTCGAAGTCTGGCATCTCGGGGTCGTCGGCGGCAATATCCTCGTAGCTCTCCCTCAGGAGACCCCTCAGGTTCTTCCCGCCGTGCGTGAACGCGTCGTAATGCCCGAGTTCCTTGGCGACCTCAGACAGCCAGTCGTACTCGAAGCGGCACTCAAAGGGGGGCTCTATCGATTTGTCGCAGTACAGGAAGTAATCCCCCTCCCGCCACGGGGCGGCGATGTTCTCTCCCTCGAACATGGAAGCTCCTGGTAGCAGGATATCGGCGAACCTGGCGCTCGGCGTCATGAATAGGTCGGAGCAGACTATGAACTCGCAGAGCGAATCGTCTCTTAGTATGCCAGTCGTCCTGCCGATGTCAGAGTGCTGGTTGACGAGGGCGTTGCCTGCCAGGTTGAAGATCATTTTTATATCCGCGCCGAGCTTTTCGACGCCCCTGACGCCATCAAGCGAGGTCATCTCCCGGCCCCTCAGTATCGCGTCCGTCCAGAGGAAGACTGGTATCTCCCCCTTGTATGGGTTCGGCGCTGGTGCGACATACGGCGTCCGCCTCTCCCTCACGTCCCCGGTGCCGCAGGCCCATCCCCCTGGAATGCCGACGTTTCCAGTGAGACACGCCAGCATCGTACCGCTCCTCGTTGTCTGCTCGCCGTTCCCGTGCCTCTGAGGGCCGTAACCCTGTATGAGCGCGGCTGGCTTCGTCGTCGCGTATTTTCGCGCGAGCCAGCGGATCGTCCTGGCGGCGACGCCGGTTATCGGCTCAGCCCACTCCGGCGACTTTGGTCTCCCGTCGTATTTTCCGAAAGCGTAGTCGCGGTAGTTCTCGCAGTTCTCGAACCCCTCGGGCATGTGATCCGCGTTGAATCCGACGCAAAAGCGATCCATGAACTCCTGATCCTGCAATCCCTCCTCCAGTATAGTGAATGCCATCGCGTCCATAAGTGCGCTGTCCGTGGTAGGCCTGAGCCCGATCCATCGGTCGGCCAGGGCGACTGCCGAATCGCTCGCCCTAGGGTCGACGGCTATTATCTCCGCTCCTCTCCTCCTGGCCTCCCGCATATAAAAGGCCTGGTATCCACCGAAAACGGTCTCGACCGGATTGTGCCCCCAGAGTATTATAAGGCGCGAGTTCAACAGGTCGTCCGCGCTGTTTCCAGTCACGTTAGTCCCGTATGTGTAAGGCGTCGCGGTGCTGATGCAGGCCGTGCTGTAGGTGTTATACCTGCCCAGAAAGCCGCCGTCGAGCGCCATCAGACTCTGAGCAAAATTCTGTCCGCTCGCCGCTGCGCTCACGCCGTAAGCGTACTGCACGTACCGCGACTGCGGGCCGTAGCGGGACTTAATCCTCTCCATCTCAGAGACTATCGTCTCAACCGCCTCGCCCCACGAAATTCGGACGAAGCGTCCCGACCCTCTCTCGTCGATCCTCTTCATCGGCCAGCGCAGGCGGTCGCCGCGCAGGAATGTCTGGTGGTAGGAGAGCCCTCTCGCGCATGGCTTTATCCATGGTGATTTAACATTTTCTTTGACCTTTTCGGGCGCCCTGCCGGAGCTCTCGCAGATCTCTTCAGGGCGTGGAGCGGGCAAAACACCAAGAACACAGCCCTCCGACACCTCAGCGACGAGCGGGCACCTTCCGCCGCAGTTGTTGATTCCGCAGATCGGAACCATCCGCGTCACCAAAGGCGCAGCCATCTCCTCGGCGGCCATTCGGCGAAGGAGACCCGGTAGCGCGGTGTCATCGCGCCGTAGTGCGGTTTCGTCTCGCCAGTTCGGCCGCTGCGGAAGCAACTGCGGAATTTTCAGGGCTGCCTCCCGCAGCAGACGGGCCAGTGTTTTGTACGTCCGCGAATTCGTGCGCTCCTCCAGCGCGGCGCCAAATTTTGCCGCGAATGGCCCAAGGCGCGTCTCGAAGAAGTCGTGCGCGTCATCGCAATCTCCCAAGGCGCAGAGACGCGCAAAGAATGCGCACTCGACGCCGATATGATCCGGTGGCCCCAGGGACTCATCAGCCATCAACCCAGCCTTGCGATAAAATGAGACCGCGCTCAGCGTCGAGCGGCCGAACAACCTCCCGTCCTCCGGCTCGTAGCACGAGTCCCAGAGCGCGAGCGGCGGGAAGCGCATCCCCTCGAACAACTCCCGGTACTCCTTGCCCAACTTGTCGCGGTTCTTGTCCGCCCAGCCCGAATCGGGGGCAAACTGCCCAAGATCCGGCAGCAGTTCGCACAGGTGCGCGAAAGATGGGAAATCGGAAATAAATTCCATGCCCTCGTCCGGCGGCGATGTGAAGCAGGACGAGAAAAATGCGAAGAGCCGACCGATGTCCGATATAGTTATGAGACTGCCGTTGCCCATATCCGTAACTCATCCCTCTCGCGTTTGGTGGTTTTATTATAGTGGGATATCGTCGTTTTGCAGCATCTCCCATATTCTATGACTGATGGACGAGTAATTCGCCGAAACGCGCATATCCGCCGCCCTGCGCGGGCGAGGCAGGGCTATGTCCAGGACATTTTTTATCCTCCCGGGACGGGCGGTCATCACAACCACGCGATCGGCGAGCAGAACCGCCTCCTCTATACTGTGAGTGATGAAGATGATCGTTTTTTTGGTCTTCTCCCATATTCCAAGGAGCTCGTCCTGCAATGTCTCGCGGGTTTGCGCGTCCACAGCCGCGAATGGCTCGTCCATGAGCAAAACCTTCGGGTCGTACGCAAGCGAGCGCGCGATGGAGACCCTCTGGCACATGCCGCCGGACAGCTCGCTCGGGTAGCGGTTCTCAAAACCATTTAAACCCACGAGGTCTATATATTTTTTGCATATCTCTATGCGTTGTTTTTTGGGGATATGTTTTATCACCAAACCGTATTCCACGTTCTTGATGACCGTCCTCCACGGGAAGAGAGCGTAGCCCTGCATGACGAATCCTCTGTCCAGCGCGGGGCCCGTGACCAATTTTCCATCAATGTGGATGTCGCCAGATTTTGGTTTGGACAGGCCAGACAGGATGTCCAAAAGGGTCGATTTCCCACAGCCAGACGGGCCGACAATCGCCACGAACGAACCCTCTCCAATGGACAGGCTGAAATTATCGAGGGCGACAAACTCCTCATTCGCGTTTTTCTCAGCATTGCGCAGATGGAAGACCTGTCTCAAATCGCGCAGCACGATTTTGGCGTTTTGTGAGTGATGGGATGCCGTCCCCTGTGCGGGAATACCTTCCGATATGATGCCCGGCAACAGACCGTTCGCTGCTTTATTCGCCATATAAATTCTCCTGTTCGATTTTGCGGCTATTCACCAACGCCGACTTTTTGCCTCCATCTGAAAACGTGTTTTTCGAGGGCGATCAACGAATAACTGATCAAAAGTCCAAGTATTGCCAGGACGACTATCATGCCATACATCTGGGGAATGCGAACCTGCCCCTCGTAATAATGTATGGCAAAGCCCAGCCCTCTGTTGGCGCCAAGCATTTCCGCCGCCAGCAGGACGAGCACTGAAGACGTCGCGCTGATTCGAATACCCGTCACGATCGATGGCATCGCTCCAGGCAGAATGACAAGGGCGAAAAGCAGCGGAGCTGGTGTGGCCATGGCTCGAGCTGCTTTGACGAGCTGAGTGTCTATGCTCTTTACACCCGCGACGGTGTTCAAAATAAGCGTCCAGAGCACACCCCAGAAGATAAGCGCGATTTTGGAAAACTCGCCGATCCCGAAGAGCAGCATAAAGACCGGCAGGAGTGCGAGCACCGACAAATTTCTGAATATTTGCATCAGTGGGTCGATAAAATATTCGAATTTACTGAACCAGCCAATGATCAACCCGGCCGGGATTCCGACCAGCAGTCCCATGGAAAATCCGGTGAGCGCCCTCTGTGCGCTGATTATGAAGTGTTTAGCAAGCTCGCCGCTCAAAGCCATTTTATACAGCGTGAGCACCACTTTTGAAAAAGGCGGCAGGAAAACTGGATTTGCCAGCTCAAGCCGAGCCGATATCTCCCATAACAGCAGGAAGATGACGATAGCCAGCGAGCGATAGAACCACCAAAAGACCGTGTGTGCGAATTTTGGCAATTTAAGCGCGTTTATAGCCCTCCAGGCCGCTTCGTTCACGCGTATGCCATACGTCCCCCGCAGAGCGGGAGAATTTCCTTTTACGTCGCGCATTCCCATCTACCCCGCTAGTTTTGATTTATCATCTTGGACGTACTCACAATTTCTCGGTCGGCGCGAATTCGTTCGTATAGACATCCTCGGGCTCAATATCCCCATGATCCCAATATCCGACTCCCTCGCTGATATCGAACCACAGCTCGATATCCTCTTTCGCGATGCCGGGGTCCTCTGAATACCAGCGGCTATCCAATTTTTCATCTATGGCGGCAGGGTCGAGACCCAGAGCCTTACCCACCAAAAAAACCGATTCTTTTATATTGGCGTTGTTCCATTTTCTCGCTTTGTACATCGCCCTTGAAAACGCGCGAACCTCTTCCGGGTGCGCTTTGATAAAATCCTCGCTGAAGACGTGAACCGCGAGACCCGCTCCCGGGCTATGGAAGATATCCCAGGTGGACGCTATCTGTTTGTTGCCACCCGCTTTGGCCGCCAGACTGCCGAAAGGAGGATGCGAGGTCGTCATATCGATCAAACCCTGCGTCAACGCCTGTTCCGCTTGACCTCCCGTCGGAAGAACCACCCATTCTACGTCCCCTTTTATCCCTCTTTTATTCAAGTAAGTTAGCAGATAGCCGTCGATGCAGGACCAATAACCTTGGATCCCAACCTTTTTGCCCACGATATCGTCGAGCGTGTTGACCCGGCCGCCCTCTCGGGCGAAATAGCGAACGTGCGGATAGTCCGGGTTGTCCACCATTCCCGGCGCCGCCGCGATAACTTTTACCCCCGCGATCCTTGCCTTGGAGACCAAGTCGATGTGCGTGTTCGTCACCACGTCGATTAATCCCTGCGCAACCATCTGAATCTCCGAAAGTCCCTCGACACTGCCCACGTATTCGATCTTGATGCCCTCTTTCTCAAAAAAGCCTTTCAGCTCCGCCACCTGTACCTCGTTGTGCACTGTTTGAACCTGTGTTCGTATCACGAACGGCGTCGATTCAGCGCCTTGTGCCGATTGTGACGCGGCTGTCACGAGAAAGACCGCTCCCGCGATAACGCTCGCTACACTTTTCTTGAAAATTACATTCATATTGACTCCTCCTAGTGTGACAGTGGATGATGGCGGCATCTAAAAAAGTCAGCCCCCCTGCCGAGAGGCTGACTTCATAAGCCGCGTTGATGACCGCAACGACTTCAGATAATCATCGTAGGTGTAAGAATCCGTATTCGTATGACATGTTGGGGCGATCACAGCACACCGCGCCAGCCAGAGAGCAAATACACATTCTACACGCCTCGTGCTCTGGATTGTTCATTATGATATCACCCTCCTTTAATGCATATTAATCATATATGATTACTTAAATATTATATCATTGTATATTTTGCTTGTCAACACGTCCGCGCCTTCGACTTTTTGTCGGCGTGTTCTGATGCTGGAACCCTGCGATAGGTGTCTTGACAATAAAGGACACCTCATTATACTAAAAGAGTTCACGCTTCATTACATGCTCGGCGTCACTAAGGAGGCGAAGAGTCAGGATTTAGTATGGCCAGTCTTCAAATTGGAAGTTTGTTCTATGCTGAATGAGTCAAAATTATTTAATCTTACGAGGTGACTGAATATGTTCAAAAAATGGATGTTTGTTGTTATGACCCTGTTTGTGGCTCTCAGCTTTGCGATCCCCGTTTTTGCGGCGGAGAAAACGGGCGACTTGGACGCCAGGTATCGCGACAACGACGGTGATTTGACCGCCGACGCGCCACAGGATCCCAAAGATTGGAAAGATCCCGACACGCTTGTTTTTGCCGACGCCCCTCTCGAAGATGTCGTAAAGTACAAGGACATCTACGCTGGTTTTTTGGATTTTCTATCCAAAAAGACCGGCAAAAAGATCGAGTATCGCGTCCTGGAGACCAACTCCGGCGGCATTGAGGACATGCGCGCCGGGCGCCTGCACCTGGCCAGTTTTTCAACCGGCGCCACCTGCTACGCCGTAAACCTGGCGGGCTATGTGCCTTTGGCGGTCAAGGGCGATGAAAAATCATTTCAGGGTTACCGCTTAATCGTGCTGGTTAAAAAAGACAGTCCCATTCAGGAGTTGCAGGATCTCAAGGGCAAAAAAGTCGCTCACACATCTCCCACTTCAAATTCCGGGCATATCGCCGCGGTGGCTCTCTTTCCCCAGGAAGGTATCACGCCTGGCGAGGACTATGAAGTTGTTTTCTCCGGCAATCACGAGAAGTCCATTATAGGCGTTGGCACGGGCGAATATGAAGCCGCCTGTGTGGGCTCCAGCCTGTTTGACCGTATAGTGGCCGCCGGGGACGTCAAGGAATCGGACTACCGGATCGTCTGGGAGAGCAGTATATTTCCCACGTCTTCTTTCGGATATGCCCATAATCTGCATCCGGATCTGGTGAAAAAGATCAAAGAAGCTTTTTTCGAGTACCGCTTCACTCCGCCAATGATCAAGGCGTTCGGTGGAATGGATCGCTTTTCACCCATCACTTACCTGAGGGATGAGAAGGTCGCTCGTCTCATTGCGAGCGCGGGCGGCGAGAAATTCGATGAAGCGGGTCTGCAGGCAATGGCCTCAGCCGAAAAGAAAGCGCTTGAATCCAAGAAGTAGTATCGGTTAATATGTTCAAAAAATGGATGTTTATTCTTATGACCCTGCTTACGACTCTCAATCTGGCAATCCCCGCTAGCGCGGCGGATGTCAAGGGCGCTTTGCATGCCATGTATCGAGATGACGACGACAATTTGACAGCTGACCCGCCCCTTGATCCAAACGAATGGAAAAACCCAGACACGCTTGTGTTTGCAGACGCGCCCATTGTAGATGTCGTCGAGTATAAAGACATTTTTGCCGATTTTTTGAACTTTTTATCCCAAAAGATCGGCAAAAAGATCGAATATCGAGTCCTGGACACCAACTCCGACGGTATTGAGGACATGCGTGCCGGGCGTCTGCACCTGGCCAGTTTTTCAACCGGCGCCACCTGCTACGCCGTAAACCTGGCGGGCTATGTGCCTATAGCCGTTAAGGGCGATGAGAAATCATTTCAGGGTTACCAACTCTTTGTGCTGGTCAGAGACGACAGTCCCATAAAGGAACTGCAGGATCTCAAGGGCAAAAAAGTCGCTCACGCCTCTCCTACCTCCAACTCAGGGCATATCGCGCCAATAGCTCTGTTTCCACGGGAGGGTCTCACTCCCGGCGAGGACTATGAAATTGTTTTCTCCGGCAATCACGAGAAGTCCATAATAGGAGTGGGCAATGGCGAGTACGATGCCGCCTGCGTCGCCTCCAGCCTGTTCGAGCGTGTAGTCAGCACTGGGGACATCAAGGAATCAAACTTCCGTGTCGTCTGGGAGAGCAACAAATTTCCCACGTCTTCTTTCGGGTACGCTCATGACCTGCATCCGGAGTTGGTGGAAAAGATCCAAGAAGCCTTTTTCGAGTATCGCTTCACCCCGATAATGATCAAAGCGTTTGGCGGAATGGATCGCTTCTTCCCCATCACCTACCTGAAAGATGAGAAGGTTATTCGTCTCATTGCCAACACCGGCGGTGAAAAATTCGACGAAGAGGGCCTGCAAAAAATGGCCGCGGTCGAAAAAAAAGCTCTCGAATCAGCTAAAAAGTAAATGCAACGGTAAGTCAATTAAAATTTATCAAATAGTAGGTGGACACACATGACTAAAGACGAATTTGAAACGCTTCTCGTCCATGGAGCATTCAGCGTGGACGAGGCGACAGGCGCTCTCACGGTGCCTATTTATCAGACGGTTACGTTTCGCCAGGGCGAGCTGGGCATTGAGCCTGAGTTTGACTACAGCCGATCGGCAAATCCAACCCGCAGGGTGCTCGAACGGCAGATAGCCATGCTGGAGGAGGGAAACTTTGGGTTTGCTTTCGCATCGGGCATGGCTGCAATAACCGCTATATTCTGCCTCTTCAGCCAGGGCGACGAGATACTCATACCACTCGACCTGTACGGCGGATCGTATCGGCTTCTGGACTCTCACTTCAAGAATTTTGGCTTCAAGTGGAAAATTGTCGATACCTCAGACGTCTCCGCCCTGGAATCCGCGTTTTCATCCGATACAAAGGCCGTCCTGCTGGAGACGCCCACAAACCCGCTCCTGCGGGTGAGCGACATAGAGGAACTATCCCGCGTCTCGCACAGCCATAACGCCCTGGTCGTGGTGGACAACACGTTCATGTCGCCCTACTTCCAGAGACCGCTCCCCCTTGGCGCCGACATAGTGGTACACAGCGCCACGAAGTACATCGGCGGGCACAACGACGTTCTGGCCGGGCTGGTCGCGGTAAAGGACGCGGAGTTGTGCGAACGCCTCCTGATGGTTCAGAGGTCGACAGGCGGGGTCCTTGGACCGTTCGACTCGTATCTGCTTTTGCGGGGAATGAAGACGCTCGGAATCCGCATGGAAAAGGAGACCGAGAACACGGAGTCCATCGCCCGGTGGCTCGTCAAACACCCTGGAGTCGATAAGGTGTACTACCCAGGACTTGAAAACGACCCCGGCTACTCAGTGCAAAAAAAACAGGCCTCTGGCGCGGGCGCGCTGTTGTCGTTCGAGCTTGGCGAGGAGTATTCGATAAAGACCTTCTTCTCGTCCCTCAAGTTAATAACGCCCGCCGAGAGTCTTGGCGCGGTGGAGTCCTTAGCGTGTCATCCGACGACCATGTCCCACGCGTCGCTCTCCCCTGAAATGCGCGCTCAAATGGGTATTTCCGACAGGCTCGTTCGCCTGGCAATAGGCATCGAGGGACAAAGCGCCCTGAAAGCCGACCTCGATAACGCTTTTTCCGCCGCCAAGGCCGCTGGAAAAGAGAAGTAATTCCAATTTTGAGTCAAATATGCTTTTATTTGACTCAAAATTGGAATGCGCGACACGATGATTTCAAATTAGTATCAAGCGAGGGATGCTATAATTTTTTGCGCCACCTCTGGCGGTACCTTCATGTACCTGATAACCTCCTTCGTCTTGCGATCCTTCTTTTTCTTTTTTTTCTCGTAGAGGTTTTTGACACTGATATATGATTCCATGGAATCGGGGTACATGACGACCGTCGCGCGCTTCCCGTCCTCGGGCAGCTCTTCGCCGGCTTTGGGCAGAGGCGTGGTCAGGGCGCTGTAATCGTTTCGCGCCACCGCGTTCACAAAGTCCCCGACATTTTCGATGAAGGCAATGGGCGTGGGGATTTCCTGTGCGGTCAACCATCTGTCCATGCGCTCGGAGAACGGTTTGCCGGCCTCCTCGATGGGTTCTTTGACGGAGTAGAAGCAGATGACTATCGCCTCCGCGGCCCACAACAAGGCCAGGGCAATCCCAGTCGGCGCCAATCCCGTGTTATTGCCCGAAGATCCAGTTATGCTCCAGACGCCTTCCTCGTTCAGTTCCTGAATTAACTCAAAGGCGTCCGCTGGATTCTGCGTCAATGAGAGGGCAAGGTCTATTATGGCGGCTATGTCGTATGGGGAATCAGTCTCCCAGTCGATAAGAACAGTGGAGATGTAAAAGAACCAGTGCGCGGCGTACGAGGCGGAGAAAGCGACAAAACCCATAACCGCCGCCATGATGACGTTACGAATTTGAAACTTGTGAACACACTTTGAGACTATTTTCCCCAAAACACAGCCTAAGAGCGCGACAAGGAGGACGTTCAGGTAGATCAGCGGAATGTGATAATTCGCGAAGGCGTAAACCGCGCCAAGAAGCGAGCCCGCAGCCGTTCCCGCCAGGAGCGTCGCCACTACGCCGCCAAATGGCGCTGCCCCCGATGGCTTGTAACAATTCAATTGCCTTGAAGGATCACCCATTTTAGGACCTCTCTCCAGTTCACTATTTTGCCGATTATACCACTTGACGTAGTATAATTGCCCGGTGGTCATGAATCCAGTTTTGAGAAGGTCCCATTTGTCACTGTAAATGTCAAAGGGTTCAGCCGGAGGAGGGTATGGAATGGATGCCGCGCGCACTGCCGAGCTGCTGAAGAAGGAGAAGTATATGAAGCTGCTGCTCGAGAGCAGCCCGGAGATCATACTGATCCTCAATCAGGACGGCAGGATTGCTTACTGCACGGAGACGCTGCTGACGGACGCCGGGATCGAGAATTTTGACATGATCAGCGGGCGCCCTTTTCAAGACCTGTACGCGCTCTTCGGCGACGAAGATTTCGTCAGGCAGGGCGTCGAGAGATTCGAAGAGGTCAAGGCCGGCCGCAGGACCATCGCAAACAACATACTCATCAACTTCTCGCGCGGCGGCACAAGCCGTATGTACACGGTGCAGAGTTCGCCGATGTTCGACGAGGACGGCGGCCTGGACGGGGTCCTCGTGATGTACTTCGACACAACGGAGGTTCGAAACGCCGAGGCTGACGAGTCCGCGAGGCTCATGCTGGACGCCACCCCTCTGGCCTGCTCCCTCTGGGACGAGGAGGGGAACATGCTGGACTGCAACAATGAAGCGCTCCGGATGTTCGGCCTGTCCAGCAAGTCGGATTACCTGAAACACATACCGGACCTGAGTCCGGAGTTTCAGCCAGACGGCATGAACAGCGCCGAGAAGGCGAAGATCGCTGAGCGTGAGGCGATGGAGACCGGCTTCAATCAGTTCGAGTGGATGCACCTCACAATGTCCGGGGAGGAACTTCCGGTGGAGACCACCCTGGTGCGGATACCCTGGAACGAGGGATATCGGTTGGCTACTTATACCAGAGACCTCCGCTCCTTCAAGGCAAATGAGAGAAAGGCGCGCGAGGCGAACGACCGCAGCCGTGAACTGGAGGTTCGCACACGAGCCGCCCAAGTCGCGTCAGATGCCAAGAGCAGATTTTTGGCGTCAATGAGCCACGAAATACGCACACCCATGAACGCCATCATAGGAATGAGCGACCTGATGCGGACCGATAACCTCGACGAGACACAGAAGGGCTACTTCGAGGATATAAGGAAGATGTCGAAGGCGCTGCTTCAGATCATCAACGACATCCTGGACTTCTCGAAGATCGAGGCTGGGAGGATGGCGCTGAACCAGACGAACTTCAACCTCATAGAGCTGTGCGACAATATCTGCTCGATGAGCCGCTTCATAGCCGCGACAAAGGACCTGGAGTTCCGGCACTCCATCGGCCCGGGCGTGCCGGAGGTGATATACGGAGACGACGTGCGGATTCGCCAGGTGATAGTAAACATACTGAACAACGCTATAAAATACACGAGGGAGGGTTATGTCGATTTCCAGGTGGCGCTCGACGATAAAGACCGCACGAACGGGAAAGAATGTCTCAAGTTCGTGGTGAGCGACTCTGGGATAGGCATAAAACCGGAGAACATGCCGGTGCTGTTCGACGCCTTCCGTCAGTTCGACGGAGAGGCCAACCGCGGTATCATGGGCACCGGACTCGGGCTTTCCATCACGAAGAACCTAGTGGATATGATGAAGGGAGAGATCAGGGTCGACAGCGTCTATGGGGCGGGCGCCACCTTCACAATCCTGCTGCCCCTCGTGAAAGGCGATCCTTCGATGGTCGAACATACTGAGCGGCTGGCGTTCTCAATCGTGACTGAGAACGCCAGAATACTGGTGGTGGACGACAACAGGATAAACCTTAAAGTAGCGCTCGCTTATCTCGCTCAACACAACGTACACGCCGACACAGCGTTAAATGGAATGGATGCGCTGGAAAAAATTCAGAATGAAAACTACGACCTGGTATTTATGGACCACATGATGCCGGAGATGGACGGAATAGAGACTACCCACCGCATCAGGGGGCTTGGAGACCGGCACGCGGACGTGCCGGTCATAGCCCTCTCCGCGAACGCGGTCTCAGGCGCGAGGGAGGCGTTCATCGAGGCCGGCATGAACGATTTCATCTCGAAGCCAATCGACCCTCTCGCCCTGAACGCCATGCTCCTGAAATGGCTGCCGCCGGACAAGGTATCGACATCTTCGCCGCAGAAAACATCGGCCAATGAGACGTCGTTTTCGGCTATCGGCCTGGAGAGATCGGCGTTTACCGTCGTCGACAGGGCCTCGGGGCTGAAAAACGCCGCCATGGATGAAGAATTGTACCGCCAGCTTCTCACTAACTTCATGTCGGATCACGCCGCCGACTCAGGCCGCGTAGCTGAAGCGATCGCTTCCGGAGACGCCTATCTGGCGCATAGGCTCGCTCACACCCTGAAAAGCGCCGCTGCCCTCATTGGCGCCGCGAGGCTCCGCGACGCGGCTTTCGACGTCGAAAAAAAACTCGCGGACGGCGGAGATAACGTGAGTGAGAAACAGCTGGCCAGCCTCGGCGAGGAGCTGCTCTCCGTGACGCGCGAGCTGAAAGATTTCGCGGAGAAACCATCGCGGGAGCGGGCCGCCGACCCGCTGGACAGAGGAAGGGCGCTCGACCTGACCGCGAGGCTCCTGCCACTGCTGAAGTCGGGCAACTCCGGGAGCCTGGACATGATCGACGAGGTGAGGGAGACTCTGTCCCCGCTCGGCGAACGAAACGAAATACTGCTAAAGCAGATGGACAACTTCGATTTCAGGGACGCCTACGAGACACTGTCCTCGATAAAGGCATCGCTGGCTTCCTGAGATTCGCCGGATAAATCGACGGGACTCGTCCGGCCGTCGGCGCACAGACGAGCGATAAGCAACTATAATACGAAAGGGTGACGCAGCATGGCAGCTGACCAGAAATACATCATTCTCGCGGTCGACGACGAGAGGTCTAATCTGGTGGTGTTAAACAAGATCC
The DNA here is from genome assembly GCA_031289775.1 of Synergistaceae bacterium. Taxonomy (GTDB): domain Bacteria; phylum Synergistota; class Synergistia; order Synergistales; family Synergistaceae; genus JAITOY01. The sequence continues at coordinate 1,055 of JAITOY010000013.1, read as the reverse complement.
TCTCGCGGGAATTTGACGTTCTCACCGCAAAATCCGGCGGCGAGGCTTTGACGCGAGTGGCGGACGACCGCCCGGATCTAATCCTGCTCGACATCATAATGCCGGACATGAGCGGTTTTGACGTCCTTGCGAAATTAAAGAGTTCCCAGGAGACAAGGAATATCCCCGTCATCATCATCACTGGCCTGAGCGGCGAGGAGGACGAGGAGAGGGGCTTCCTTCTCGGCGCGGTGGACTACATAACAAAACCGTTTAAAAACGCTATCGTCCTCGCGCGAGTGCGGACCCACATTCAAATCGTCCATCAGATTCGAACCATAGAGAGGCTCGGCCTGATAGATCCGCTGACCGACATAGCGAACAGGCGCAGCTTCGACGACCGCATGGAGATAGAGTGGCGCAGGAGCATAAGGGAGAATAAACCTATATCGTTCTTGATGATGGACGTCGATAAATTCAAGAACTACAACGACACCTACGGCCACCCGCAGGGCGACACCCTGCTCAAAACAGTGGCCGGGATCTTCGCCTCCGCCGCGAGGCGTCCGACAGACATGGCAGCCCGTCTTGGCGGGGAGGAGTTCGGGGTACTCCTCCCCGATACCGATCTTGAAAGCGCCCTCGTCATAGCGGAAACAATCCGCTCCAACGTCGAGAGCCGCCGCGTGCCGACGGTCGACGGAAAGACGGTTACATCGGCCACGATAAGCATAGGCGTCGTGACGGCCACTCCCAAAGACGGCGACCTGGCCAAGGATTTTCTCACAAAGGCGGACCAGAACCTGTACACCGCGAAGAACACCGGAAGGAACAGGGTGTTCTCCGGCGACTCGTAACGGATATAATTTGTTTCGCGAAAATCGCGCGGAGGAGGATAAAAATGGTATATAAACCTCTTGACTTTCAAATAAAACCGATTACCCTGCTACGGGCTACGGGCTACGGGCTACGGGCTACGGGCTACGGGCTACGGGCTACGGGCTACGGGCTACGGGCTACGGGCTACGGGCTATCCATGGAGCTGCAAATCTAAACCAACCCCAGCACACGCGTCA